>JBFJQA010000001.1:0-77143 GCA_041616875.1 Nitrospiraceae bacterium
CGAAGCTCCGCCTGCGATGGCCGGGGTTTCGCAAGGTCCGACGGCAGGTTTATAAGCGGATCGATCGCCGTATGAAGCAACTCGGTCTGCCGGACGTCGCACAGTATCGAACCTATCTTGACACTTATCAAGAGGAATGGTCGATCTTAGAGAAGCTGTGCTGGATTTCCATCGCCAGGTTCTTCCGAGACAAACAGGTATTTCAATACCTGGAAGAAGAAGTTCTCCCTGACTTGGCGCAGCAAGCGGGCAGTGTCGCTCATGCGGAACTACGGTGCTGGAGTATCGGCTGTGCCTCGGGGGAGGAGCCCTATACGGTAGCGATACTGTGGAGGCTACGGCTAGCGGCAAAGTTCCCGACTCTCGGCCTTCGGATTCTTGCGACGGATGTCGATCCCCAAGCACTCCAACGTGCAGAAACCGGGTGTTACCAACACAGTAGCCTGAAGGATTTGCCGGCCGACTGGCTACGTGTCGCGTTTGGCGTGTCGGCCGAGGGGTTTCGCGTGAAGCCAGAGTACCGGGAGTCGGTGACCTTTCGGCAGCAGGATATTCGAAACAGTGTTTCTGAAGAGTCGTTCCATCTCATTTTGTGCCGGAACCTCGTCTTCACGTATTTCGACGAGGAGTTGCAACGGACCACACTTCGAGAGATCACGAAACGACTGTTGTCGGGCGGAGCGCTGGTAATCGGTAACACTGAATCACTACCGGAACAATTGGAAGAGCTGCAACCGTGGGACCAGAAGATGGGTGTCTATCGGAAAGTCGGCTAGGCGGGATTCTCCCCCCCCTGCCTCCTCCCGGAGGAGAGACTGCAGGCCAACACAACAACGTGTGTTATCCGCGAAGTCTTCACAGAAGTTTCTGCAATAGGGGGGCGGACACACTTGAGAGGTAGTCAGCTCGGTTGGTCCTGTCTCCTTACCACCAGCGAAAGGATCCGGAGTCGAGATGGATGAATCTCTTCCTGGGATAATAGCCGACTCCGCCACATTTCAACCTGAGGGCGGCTTCTCGGACTCGAGCCGGGTGCACCCCAGGAATTTGGATATCGACGGCTTTGCCAACCATGTGAAGGCTGCGTTTGGCCGCACCCTTCCCTTGTCGAACCAGCAGGGCATCATATTCGGGTGACCGGTACCCGGAGACAATATGAATTTCCTGCCTCCCGCCCAATCGTTTCTCAACGGCGTTCAAGAATTCGATCATTCGAATATCCATCGTCGTCGTCTCATTGGAGTAGTGACACCGGAAGAGATAGTTGAGGGCCGACCGGTCATACCTTCCCGAGGAGTTGCGGTACCTCAGGGTGAGCCGTTCATCCGTGTTCACATTGTACAGTGAAAGCCATCCCTCTGGAAATTTCCGGGCGTAGGCCTCCGTGGGATACAGGGCCCGGGCGCCAAGCAGAAAGATGCCCACAAGGGAGGTTCTCAGAAGCGTTCGCCTCGACAGGATCGAAGGGGACTCAGTCTTCATGAATCATTCAGGGGAGGTGTAATGCGAGAGTTGTCGGGAAACGGATGTGGTTTGTACCAGAAGAGAGGTGTGCGGTCAATAGGAGCAGGCTTATCTCTTGCGTGTGGGTAGGAAAGAAAGCAGAGGACGCCGTGACATCCGTCATCCCGAAAGAGCAGTCAAGAATCTGGAAGAGGTCGGATGTGCAAGAGGATGACATGTCAACTCAGAGGAGTCGCTTACGATGAGTGTGTTATCTCCCTCGGGGCTCGCGTGTGTACCGCTGTTGAATCGCTTCGGCGCGAGACTCTAATTGTTCGGCTTCGGCGATGCGTTGCGTTTTTCTCAGGAGGAAGGCGTAGTTGTGCAGAGTCGTTGCCACGAGGGGGTGATCCGACCCTAGAGATTCTTCTTGGATGGCCAGGGCCCGCTGATACAGGGGTTCCGCGCGGGTATACTCTCCGTCCGCGTAGTAGAGGGCGGCCAGGTTGTTCAGGCTGACTGCGACTTCGGGGTGTGTGGGGCCGAGTGAGGTTTCCAGGATTGTGAGGGCCCGTTCGTAAAGGGGCTTGGCCTTGCTCTTCTTTCCTTGTTCAAAGTACACAAGAGCCAGGTTGTTCAGGCTGGCACCGACATGGGGATGTTCGGAGCCCAACCCCTTCTCCACGATGGCGAGTGCTCTCTCATAAAGACGTTCAGCCTGAGCATACTCTTCTCGATGATAGTAGAGTCCCGCGAGGTTGTTGAGTGTCGAGGCGATATCCGGGTGGGAGGGTCCTAACGCCTTCTCCTGGATGGTCAACACCCGTTTGTAGAGCAGTTCCGCCCGTAAATCCTGCTTTCTGACTCGGTAGAGTAGTGCCAGGTTGTTAAGAATGGCAGCCACACGGGGATGGTCCATCCCTAGGGCGATTTCCTCAATCCTCAAGGCTCGTTGGTAGAGCCGTTCCGCTTCATCGTACTTCCCTTGTAAGTAGTACAAGAGGCCCAAGTTGTTGAGAGGTGTGGCCACATTGGGGTGCTCTGGGCCCAAAGCCATCTGCATGTTCATGAGCGCCTGCTTGAAGAGGGGCTCGGCTTCTGCGTACCGCCCTTGCACCCGGTAGAGTTCGGCCAAGTTGTTGAGCGTGTTGGCCACGTTGGGATGTTGAGGATCCAGCGCCTGTTCCATGATGTTCAGCGCTCTCCTATAATTGAGCTCTGCCTCCTCGTAGCGGCCCTGAATGCGATAGAGCAGCGCGAGGTTGTTCAGGCTGGTAGCCAAGCGCTCGTCATGGGGGCCGAAGGCCTCGGCTTGTTTTACGGCCTGGACCCAGAGTTCCTCGGCGAGGGCATAGCGTCCTTGTTCGTAGGCCTCTGCGCCAGCACTCGATGTGGCTTCCCAATCACCCTGCTGGGCTTCGGCAGGTTGGATGGTGAGGACGATCAAAAGGAAGGAGATTGTGCCCCATCCGCTTGTTCCGCTCGACTTGGTTGACACCGTGTCAGGCGTTTGGGTTTCGTTCTTCAGCATGTTGAGTAGGTCAGGGCCGTGGGGGGCCGGAGCGTGCTTCCGTCAAGCGGATGATTGTCAGTGCGGTTCGGCGGTGTTGGGTGAACTGGTGTTCGAGAGCTTGAATCAAAAGTCGCGTCGTTCCGGAAGTGGTGGGCCTCGCAAGACACTCGATGTGCAGTGCGTGGGAGCTCACGGGCGGACCGTGAGCGTGTTTTCGACCTTATCCACGCCAAAGACATACCAGGCATCGAATTCTGCCATATTTCGCTGGGAATCTGAGGGGACCTCCCCTTCGAGTGTCACCACAGAGTTTCTGGCCGTCACACGGATGTTCACGTTGTTGACGAGACGATCTTTTTCGAGCACGAGGCGAACGGCGTCGATGATCTCCTCATCGCTATCCTCTTCTGGCGGTTCCACCGCCATGCCATTGATGACATCACGACTGCCAGGCACCCACCACGCTAATACGCCAGCTAGCCGCTTCTGGCCCAAGTTGCTCACGTGGTCGTCGAGGAGCACCACTCCATCGGTCACGGAAATCTCAATGACGCCGCGAGCCTCAGGGATCCCTTCCCGGACGAGTTCCACCCTGCCTTTGTGTTTGACCTTGATCGTGCAATTCTGGAGGGCAGACTCTTCCAAAAGCGCGTTTCGAACCGCGTCCAGCACGGCTCCGTCCCCCATCCGTCTCGCGGGAACCACGTGCAGGCGGTCGACGATTCCACTCACGCCCGGCACAGCCACAGCCAGCTCCATGGCAAGCTTTTTTGCTACCACATGCTCCACGTCACCCTCCAGAGTAAGAACTCCGTCTTTGAAATCCATGTTGACCGGGTAGTGATGCAGGTTGATCCGGGGCTCATGCTCGAACGCGGCTCGCACCGATTTTGTAATGTCTTCTTTCTGGCTCATAGCTCTGTCCTTGTTGCTGGCTCAGGTCAGACGTTGAAGGATAGCCTGAAGAATCGCCTTTCGTTCCTTGAGGTCATCCCGGAATTCCTGTCTTTCCGTGTCGGCAATTTCACCGCCGAGATCGGAGATCGTCTGCGTGAGCGCCCACGTGAGGATTTCTTGCTCCTTTGGCTCCAAGGTCAGCTGCATGCTTACCCTCCACTCGCTTGGTTGATTGGGAAGGTTGAGAGAGTGCGCTTAGCTGTTCGAGCAGCACCCAATCCGCCTTGTCTCCTCATGTAATAGGAACAGATGTCCTGGTGTCTTGTCTCGCAGATCACTGTTGCCGAACGGCGCCATCACGGAAAAGTGTTCGGCGCACCGGTGTGCCAAGGCTATCTCCGGTAAGGCCTCACCCGTTGACACGAAGGCCGATACCGGTGTCACACTTGGGCGGGCGGTGACATAATCGATGTGCCAGTGACGCGGCTTCGTTTTCCTTCTGTGCCGAGCGAGCCGTCGAGCCAGCGACGCCGTCCCTCCCGAAGCCGATCCCACGTAGCCATAGAGACCGGCGCACAAGTGTATCCTTCCCAATGCTCCAATCGTGATGCCTATTGCCGGCATTCGGAATAGATACAGATACGTCCCCCGCTCATGGGTTAAGTCATTGAGGTTCATGACTCGCCTTAGGCCCCAGGCTCTGAACAATGTCGCCAGGGATTGCTCGCGTCTTTGAGAGTCGAGCATCGGATGCACCATTCACCTCTGCGCCACACTCACGGCTTCCTGCAGCAGTTCCCGATCGGATTCATAGGTCAGCCGATCGACGGCCTCGGCCGCCGGGACCCAGGCCACTTGGTCAACTTCGGCGTCGGGCTTCCCCGCCTCCTCAACGACCGACATCAGGAACCACCGGACCATCTTCTTCACGCGGTGTCCTTCGCGCTGAAACCAGTATTCTGACTTCCGGAGCTCTCCCATGATGCGGGTACGCCACCCCGTCTCTTCTTCCACCTCACGAAGGGCGGCTTGGGGACTCTTTTCCGAGGGGTTCAGTTTCCCTTTAGGAAACGTCCACACGGCTCGGCCTTTCAGGTCACGGGCCTGGATTAACAGAACCTTCCCCTGATGCAGCACCACGCCACCGGCCGAAAATTCAAAAAGAGGCGGAGCGATGGTTAGACGCTCCTCTTCACGACCAGGACCGGGCAGGGAGAGGATTGCGCGACAGCCAGGGAGACACTGCCTAACGCCATAGCCATGGTTCCCGTTAACCCTCGTGAGCCGACGACTAAGAGATCACAGTGGGCTTTCTTGGCCTCTTTGGTGATGGCCTCCGCCGGATGACCGAGGACAATGCGGGTTTTGGGTGCCAGATCGAACGGGCGGAGCACGGAGAGTGTTTCGTCGAGAGCCTGCTGCGCTGAGGCTCGCCGAGCCTGGCGCAGTTGTGTTCGAAAGGAAGCTGCCCTCCTTGGTTCGGCGCCGGCAGAAGCCTTCAGGTCTCTGGCGTCGGTTGGCCTCATCGTGGTCAGGACTGTGAGTTTTCCAAGGTCTGGCAATAAGGTAAGGAAGCGCGATGATTCCTTGGCCCCTTCGGATCCGTCTGTTGCCAGAATAACATTCAACCGTCGAGGGAATCTCACTTTTGCGGGGATAAGCATCACCGAGCAGGGCGCATAATGAAGAAGACGCTGGGAGACGCTGCCAAGGGCTAGCCCCCTGGCAGCCCGAAGTCCACGGGTACCGCTCACGATTAAGTCCGGGGGGTTCCTCTTGATTAGCAGCAAGAGTTCATAAATCGGAAATCCCTCGAGGATGATCTGCTGAATATCGGGGTAGGCTTTTTCCAGGGAGCGTACTGCTTGTGAAAGCACCTCCTTGGCACCAGCTTCCTGCCTGTGTCGAAGGTCCGGCCTGTCCTGGAGTTCTTCGGGAATGTCGAGTGGCTCGAGGACGTGCACGAGGCTGAGGCGCGTGCCGGTCGGGTGCGGAAAGGTTTTCATCCACCGAATGATCGTGTTTGCATAGGCTGAATCATCGAGCGCTAGCATAATGTGCATGGCGGACCCTTTCTCCAATCGCAGCGGAGGGTTGGTGCTAGGTGGAAGTTCTCAACTCGTTCATGACCATGATCATTGTCCTTTTTCCGCTTTATGGGGAGGTGGAAGAACAACCACTGGGCCCCGGTAGGGCCGATAATAGTACGGGTAGGGATAGGATGGGTACCAATACCGTGGTATCCACTTGCGCCAGGTGGTCAGTTTGTTCACCGTCACGGTCGGATAGGCGTATGTCGTCTCCCCCAACGGGAGCGAGGTGCCCCCTGTCACTTCCCCCACCACAGTCACCGGTGTCCCCGGCGGAAGAGTCGCGGGATCGAGAAATCCTTGGTGAAAACCCAGGAATCTTCCTTCGGAGGTCGAGAGGTCGATTCCCGGTTCGTGCGAGTCACTCAGTGGCAGTTGCAAAATCTCGATGCGGGTTCCCTCCTTCAACAGCGTTGCTGACAGCACGGTGCCCCCAAGCACAACGAGTCGGCCCTGAAACGCAGACGGGTCGTTTTTCAGTTGAACAAACGTTACATTCAGGTCTACCCGATCCTCCAAATCCTTGGGAATCACCGTCGGCCCTGCACAAGCGAAAAGCAGGAGGGAGGCGCAAGCACACCCAGCCACGTGTTTCATCCTGAGTTCTCGTCGCCTAGACCTCACCTGGTGATAGTGTGATGATGCCATGGCCCGTGATTCCGTCAGGAAATGCACGCCGCACGACTGTTTGCCTTCTCCCTGCAACCCTAATGGGGTCACGTCCGCATACTCAGTCAGGCGTTTTTGAATCTCAGGTATGCGGTCCCCGGTCTTCCTAAGGCTACGGCTCGGCCGTATTGAGACTTTCAACTCTTTTTCGCAATGTTTCCACGAGATCCTGGTAAGAAGACGTACGAATAATCTTCTTGAATTGGCTCCGGTAGTTCTTCACCAGACTGATCCCGTCAACCACCACATCATACACGAACCATCCCCCCGATTTGTTCAGAAGGCGATAATTCATGGGGAAGTCGACCTTGCTGGACACAATCTTGGTTTGCACTTCCGCAAATCCATCCTTCCGTCGTTCATTGAGGTACTGAACGTCTTCCCCCGAATAGGCCTCGATTTTACCGGCGTACGAGTCCGACAGGAACGCTTTGAAGAGTGCCACAAATTCCGTCTGCTCGGCCTCCGTCAGAGTCCTCCAATGTGCCGCGAGTGAGCGTTTTGACATTTCCTTGTAATCAAAACGACTTCCGATGACCTGTTCCAGGAGCTTGCGCCGAGCCGCCAACTGCTCGGGTTGTTTCATCCTCTCGTCCGACAGAATTCGGAATACCTCATCAATCGTTGTTTTGACCGTCTCCGTGGGAGAAAGGGAGGCGCCCGGGGAGGCTCCCCCGAAAAGGAGAAAGACTGCAGCGGCGAAGGCGAGCACACGCCCGAGACGCGCACCTGTCCACTCGGCTGACCCGAAATCTCTTCCCCACAGGGAAGCCCTGATTGAGAGCCACGCCATGAGTGGAGGTGTCACTCTAACGCCTGTAGGACAACAGTGACTTCTCTGGACTTGCCTTTCCGAACCACCTCCAAACGGACCGTTTCTCCGACCTTGTGTCGGTCAAGAAGCCTCAAAAGATCATCCATCACCCGAATCGGTTCATCATCGACTTTGGTGATGATGTCTCCCAACTGGATGCGACCCCCACGCGTTTCCTTGATTCCTTGTAGCCCCGCTCGGGCGGCCGGCCCGCCGGGAGCGACCCGCGCGATAATGGCGCCTTGAATCCCCCACCGCGATGCGATGGCATCGGGGATCAGGGACACCCCCATCCCTGGCCGGATGACTTTGCCGTGCTGGATTAACTGAGGAACAAGGCGGTTCACCGTATCGACCGGAACGGCAAATCCGATCCCCGAAAAGGCCCCGCTTGGACTGACAATCATGGTGTTCATACCGATCAGTCGTCCAGAGCTATCGAGGAGGGGCCCACCTGAATTTCCGGGGTTGATGGCAGCATCGGTCTGAATGACTCCCTCAATGGTTCGCTCGGTCATAGACTTGATGGTGCGGCCAAGTGCGCTGACCACGCCCGTGGTGAGGGTGTGGTCCAGCCCGAAAGGATTGCCGATGGCTAGCACCTTCTGCCCCACGCGCAAGTCATGGGAATCCCCAATCAACATCGGGACCAGTTTTTCTTCGGGGGCCTGAATCTGTAGGACAGCGAGGTCATGGTCCGGAGCCACCCCGACGATTCGTGCCTCGTAGTTTGACTGGTCGGCGAGGACGACATCGATGGCATCGGCTCCATAGATCACGTGGAAGTTGGTGACGATGTGGCCCGTCTTGTTCCAGACAAACCCTGATCCAGAGCCCTGAGGCACCTCAAACAGATTCAAAGAGAAGAAATCTCTCCTCAGTGCGGTGTTCGTAATAAACACCACTGACTGTGTGGCGTTCTCAAAGATGCGGATGGTTTCCCGTTCGTCCGGTCCAAGCTGGGCAGCGGCTGGGGCGATAGGCCTCGGCTTCACCTCCGGTCCCTTGTACGTCGGCCCGAGCGGTCTGCCCCAGTCGGCGTTGCCGTAGGTGTACAGAACCAATGCCGCGAGACCAAACAGGAGAAGCAGGAGGATGGTACGGGAGGAGCGTTCGGAGCTCATGTCAACCGATTCATTCAAGAGCCCTTCTAGTTGAGAAACCAGTTAAGCCTGGGCCTAGCGCATTCCCATTCCTTGTCCTTGGTGCATCCCTTTGTGCATCTGCATGCAGCAAGGGTCTTTCGGTTTCTCCGGTTTTTCTTCCTCCGGTTTCTCTTCCTCCACGGCCAGGACCGATCCGGTGGTCTTGTCCACCAGGACTTCCATGACCTTCCCTTCGCTCGTCACGATCTCGACCTCCCACACGACGACCGGCTTCTCTTCCAATTCGGCCTCGATCACGGTTCCCGGGACTTGTTCCGAGGCAGCCTTGATGGCGTCGTGGATCGTAATTTTTGTGGATGCGGCCATCTCGACCTCTTCTTGGAGCTCACCCTTGCCCTGATCGGCGCCATTCCCACTGCCCCCTTGTCCCCACGTCATGCCCGGGCCAATGAAAAGAACTCCACTCATTATGACTCCTGCGATGATTCCCATGACATGGTATCGTTGATCACTCCCTAATCGAGTCATAGCGTTCCTCCTTCTGCATACAGTCCGATTTCCTCAAAATGAATGACGCGCGCTCACTGCCCTGCCTTTTGCGAGGAGTATGCCATTCGATGACGCAGGGGATTCTCAGGAATTTGGCTTTGTGAACAAGGGATTCTCTCAGAATGAGAGAAGGGGAGGGATCAAGAGATGTGGAGAAAGGCTACAGTGCCTTAGGTAACCCATAGTACGAGATGCCCCACTGAGGGGATAGAACCTGGCCCGAAAGCAGTATTTCTGAAACGTAGCCTGAGTGTGATTCTGACCTTCACAGGTGGGCCTCAGCTGGGGCAAAGGTCCTGGGGCGCGTGAGACTTATTGTCGATGTACCAGGCGGCCCCATCTGGTATTCAGCGTCGACAGATTCTTGCGATGCGTCAGGACGACGACTTCATCGTCCGGTTCTAATTGGGTATCGTCTTCGGGAAAAATAAACTTGTTCTGCCGGTAGACGCTGATCACGCGACTTTCGGCAGGGAGATCCAGTTCCTTAATTGAGGGTCCCTCCTTTTCAGGCAGGACAAAGGAGAAGACCCGGGCCTCATCTTTGATCATGGCCGAGAGTTCGAGAAGGCTCTGTCCCTCAAACATGTCCGCGAGATATCGCCCCGTCATTTGCGCGGGAATAATCGTGTCCCTCAACCCCAATTCAATGCAGAGGTGTTCAAATTGGGGATCCTCTATTTTGACCACCACTCGAGGGTACCCCAAGGATAGACCGACGAGACCGGCGAGGATATTTACATGGTCCTGCCCGCTCAGGCAAAACAGCACCTGGGTCCCCTGCGGGTCCGCCTCTTTCAGAATAGCCGGCTTGCTCCCATCCCCATGCAAGAACCCGCAATCCAATTGGTCCGAGAGTTCGGCAACCCGCTCCTTATTGGATTCAATGATCACGACTTCGTGGCCGCGTTTCAATAGCAGCTCAGCCGTCATAGCCGCCACCGTACCGGCTCCGATCAGTACCGCCCTCATGCCATCTCCGTTCTCGGTCCCAGCCAGGTCTTGGGGTAGAGTAAGACCAAAAAGGCAATAATCTCCAGCCGCCCAAGTAACATATCTGCACAGAGGATCAATTTCAACGGAGGGGAAAGGTCTGGTGCGGCAATGCCCGCGGAAAGCCCCACGGTGGCCGTCGCGGAGACGACCTCGAACAGCGCGGGTAGGGGATCGTGTCCCAGGGCGACAAAGGGGAGCCAGGAGCCAAATATCACAAGTAGGAACAGGGCTCCGAGCATCAAGGCCCTGTCCCGCTCTCCCTCCTCGACAAGCCGCCCACCGATTCGTAATTCAGTCATCGCATGCCGAGGCAACGTGGTTCTATAGAGCATGTGTCGGATCAGCCCGAGCATGATCAGGAACCGCCAGACCTTAATGCCTCCGGAGGTGGAGCCCACACTGCCGCCAACGATCATTGATCCGAGCAGAGCCGCCATGCCCGCTGGCTCCAGCGCGTCGATCGGGAGGGTCGTAAAGCCCGTTCCAGTTTGTGCGGAGAATCCTATGAACAGGGCATGTCCCAGACGGTCCAACAAGGGTTCGGCAGAGGCCCTCTCCAAGAACAGCCCGAGCAGGGTTGAGGTCATGAGGGCCCCTACCAAGAGCCCTTTGGCCTCGGTATCCCCAATGAATTTGGCTGGTCCCTCTCGTCCCAGGTAAGAGTACAAGGGAAGCGCAAGTGCGCCGCAGAACGCCAAGACCATGAGCAGGCCTCGAGGCACCCACCATTCGAGGCCTGCAAGACTCCGATCGAAGATGGAAAATCCACCAGTCGACACGGCTGACAGGACGTGAGCCACAGAAGGAAAGAGATCAACACCAAGTGCCCAGACCGACAGGATGCCGATCACCGTCAGAGCGGCATAGGCTGACAAAATTCTGCGGGCGTGAGTCCTGGTTGTAGCCAGAAGGTTGTCCAAGGGCGTTTCTGACTCGGTCAGTCGTCTGGAGATGATCCCGTGTCCCAGTAACAGCGCGGCGGATAATACCACGATACCGAGGCCGCCATACCATTGCATCCAGGCTCGGGAAAACAGCAACGTGTGGGGTAGGGATTCGACGGAGTCTAGCGTTGAGAGGCCGGTGGTCGTGATAGCCGAAACAGATTCAAAGAAAGCGTCTTCAATCTCGAGGCCTCCCTGCATCATCGGATAACTCATCAACAACGATCCCAGGGAAAACCCCAAGGCCGTGACCACCAGGCCTTCATTCGATTGGATGCGTTCAGCTTCTGGAAGGCGAACCCCCACAAGCCAGACTCCGAGTAAGAGCATGAGCGCCACAGCGAAACCCCACGTCACGTCATATTCTTTGAACCATAGAGAGACCGCCAAGGGGGGAAGAGTCAGCCCCGCAAGAATCAAGGACAGTTGGCCGAGATACTTGACGACGACTCGCGGGCGGACGGCATAGGTGAGCGCAGCACTGTTTCCCTTCACTCCCATCGCGACGTCATCCTCTTGTCCACCATGGCCGCATCGTGGAGAAATTCCGCCAGGGGGAAGGCGGCTTGTACAGGTGGTGATGCCCTGTTGTCATAAGCCTATCAAAGTACAAGGAGCACACTGCCTATGCGATTAATGGACCACGGCGGCCTCGCGTTCGCAGGATCCTCAAACCTCCCCCATTGTTGAGAGTAGAGAGACGCATTCGGCTCAGGTGTTTGTGCCCACAGGGCAAGTTGTAGCAACTCGCCCTAGAGTCCCCTCATGCGTTGGGGCATTTTTCCGCAGCTGGGAGGCGACTTCTCGCTCGGAAAAAGTCGAACTGCATGTTTCTGTTACGGATTCTTTAGATTCCTCGACCCTCACCCCACGTGGCATTCTCATCACAAACTCGATCTATTCGGAACACTTGAACGTACTGTTCAGGAGCCTCACCCGGTGAATCTTTTTCTGTTCACGAGTATCCGAGGGGCGTGAAGAGGGAAAGCAGGGAGGATACGTCATGAAACTCAGTGCCATCGTTACTGGAGCATCCTCGCGATCGCGGTTGCCATCAACATGATCCAGTCGAGCTTCACCGGCTGGTGCCCAATGGTGACCCTCCTCGGGAGGCTCGGGGTCCAAGAGTGATGATCATTGCGGCCCTCAAAAGTTCGGACGAGAGGGGCTCATTGGCTGTCCCAAGCAGGGGATCAGGAAGGTGCGTATGAGACGTCTCCATCCGTAAACCTAAGGAGCATCATGGTGTACGCGAAGGGCGGAACCACAGTCAAATCAGACTTGCTGCAAGCGGAGGGTCAGGTGGCGAGACATCGCGAAGAGGTTTTCCGGGCCGAACAAGCGGTGCAGGCGGGCAAGATCGCGGTGCGCCATGCTATCGGCGTCGATGATCCTGTGGATGCTTCAGAAAATCTGAGGGCGAAAAGGGGCTGAGATTGGTGTGCTTGAGAAGGCAGTGGCCGAGGCCCTGGAGGGCAGACCAGACTACCGCGCACTCGGGGCTGAGCTTCGCCCACCCGAGGCGTTTTTCGGTAGAGCCTTCGATCGGGACCCACTATGAAGGCCGTCATTGAACTCGGGTGAGTTAGACGGGCGGCATCTGACTCAGAATTTCCCGCTCTGCCTCGAGCCAATCGTCCAAGGCAGAGCCATGGTGGTAACCTCGAACGATGTAGAGTTCGTAAGCCCGTTTGGCGATGTGGCCCTGCAGGTCATCGGCAGGGGATGATGGGGGCGTGTCGGGCTGGGTCACACCGTTCGTGGTCGTGACACGTCCCCGCGTGTGACTTTGGTCGCGCCTTGCTCGTGGGGAGGGTGTCACAATCGCGGCCTCTCGAGTCAGGCGGTTTTCATCGCCCTGCGGGCTTCATCGTGCCCAAGCGGAGCGAAAGGACTGTCGAGACAGCTGAGGGGGAAGGCCGGTTCTCGGTCAATACGCCGGAGGGTCTCAGCGATGCGTTCGGGCTTTCCCCAATCACTCCAGAGCACGCCGGTGAGCTCGATGACGGCGACTCGCTCAGGGACACGTTCCAGGAGGTCCGATGAAAAATTCTTTCTTGGCATGTCCGCATAAATGCTCTTGAGCACTCTGCCCTCTTCGGATGTGCCGATCACCTGCTCCAGGCGCTCGAAGAGGGGCATTATTTGTGGAAAACACCTCCACCCCAATTCCCACAGTGCTTGCACTTTAGTCGCGACGACCAGTGTGTTCCAGAGAGCTCCGGCTTCCAGGGCGGCGTCCGCCTGAGCGGCGGTGGGTTTCTCCAGAAAGGTACGAACGGTCTGTACGGACCGTCCGTCGTTCCTCGCCAGGTGTTCACCTGGCTGAATCCATCCATATTCCAACTCGAGACGGTCCGGTGCGACGCCCAGGAGAATCAGTCGATTCTGTAACCATTCAGCTGTCCAGATGGCTCGCCGCACCACTTCAAGAAAACCGCCTTCGGGATAAACGAAATGATCCGAAGGATAGATGATCACGGTCGCCCCCGGGTCTCTCGCGCGGATGTAGGTCAAGGGAAGAAAGACCCCTGCCGCCGTATTGCGGTTGGCAGGCTGAAGCAACACCATCCCGATGTCCCGCCCGTCCAACTGTTTCATCGCTTCAACCTGATGGTCCCGCGCGATGACCGTGACCGTATGCTCTGGTGCGGTGAGTCGCATCGCCCGGTCCAGCGTATGCTGGAACATGGAGCGGGTTCCCACGAATGTGCAATATTGCTTCGGCTTATGACGGCCCAACCAGCGCTGGACGAGAGGGCGTACACGCTCGCCTTCTCCTCCGGCTAAAATGATTGACCATAGTCTGTCATCGCTTCCATGCTGAATCGTCATGGTCACCTCCCCTGCCTCCGAGGCATGCGATCAGAATCAGACAGCACGGTCATCGAAAATGGAGGACTTCTGCTGTAGGTCGTGAGACCCACTCAGCATCATGACCTCGTTCGCAAGAAAGCTGGAAGGCGCGGGGGTGCCTTCCGCGGTTTGGAAGATGTACTGTCAATCTGGCGATTGACCAAGATCTGTCGTTCGAGGAGTTCGCCGCAATTAATGCATCGACTCATGAGAAGAGTCTCGCCGCCTTCTTCCTCGAGCGCATTGGAATAACTCTGGACCAGCAAGCCGCCGCAACGCGGACAGGTGTCCTGGTAGCCCGTAAGCAGGATCTTCTTCACTGCGAAGCTATCCATCACCATGCCTGTGTCCTTATTTGCACTCATCCTTCGCACTCATCGCGTGCCAGTGGCCTTCCCGGCCATGACCAACCTATTCCTAAGCCCGCCGTCCAGCCCCGTGCGATACTTTGTCAAGCATTCTGGCGCAGTCCGAGCAATAGGTGTTGACCAGGCGAAGATCTTCCGATTGAAAGCCGTGCT
Organism: Nitrospiraceae bacterium; assembly: GCA_041616875.1. GTDB lineage: Bacteria > Nitrospirota > Nitrospiria > Nitrospirales > Nitrospiraceae > JBFJQA01. The sequence continues at coordinate 14,399 of JBFJQA010000001.1, forward strand.
TCACCCTATAGCTGCGAAGTTCCATCCACGGGTCATGATCGGGCTCAGGGTGAATGTCATCTCGAACTTTCCCGCAGGCACAGCAAAATGGAACCGCTTGTTGTTTCATATTGCCCTCCCTGACCTTTGAGGTGTGGGGTTGTGGGCTCTTAGACCGACTGCCCGCCAGGCAGGATGCCGGATCAACACAACACCGTCAGGTGAAGTGTGGCGGCTCTCCCGCGATTGATTGGCTACGCAAAGGATCAATAACGGCTCCACGCTTTTTTCTGCGTTGCAATACGGAGACCAGCCTGTAAATCTCTTGGCAATCCGAGGCGCGGTCTTGGAAAACATAAGCTTAGAAGGATCACACGAGCTGGCATCGCAGCAGGGATGTCTCCATATAGAGGCCGATGGCTTCACTCTATTGCTCCTGCTCTCGCGGTGGGTAATCCAACAGTCTGAGCGGTTGTTGCCGCTTCATCATGAGCTACCCGGATAAGGTGGAGCCTGAAATCCCTCAGATTAAGGCCGCCTGCCTTCCAGAATATTTCACGATCGGAGACTTCCGGCGGGGGCATTCTTCGACTTCTTAGCCCAGCTCACTTATACGCTCCCGGCGCGGCGTGGGTAACTGGGGAATCCCCCAGTTGGTAGGATTTAGTTTACTAGCCTCTCGGTTTCACCTGTTGCTGGACATTGCATCTAAGCATCTGATCAGGACAGGAGGACGACAATCCTCGAGCGATCAAATCCTCTCTGGCTGGGTAATCCAAATCCCTTGAGTAGGAAGGCGGCATTCCGGTTGGTGATCTGGCGAGTTATCTGAAACTGGGCCGCCTGGTGAGAGTCCATTCTGACCCGGAGCTGGGTTCTGATTTCCTCTGCAAGGTCTCTCACCGCCGGGGGAAGGGCGGAATCAGTCTCTGGTCCGCTTCCCGATTCGTGGAGTTGCTTCGATAGTTCACAAGCCCGTTGATTGATGTGCAGCAATCGAAGGCTCGAAGAGAGGACCACGATTCCTGGGCTGTCCATGTGCCTGCCCTTCCCCTCATTCTGATTACCGAAGCTACTCACACCCAGTGTGCCGTTCATTGCAAGCCAGTCCTCCTTCTTGGTTCGAGCATGTAGGCGAAAAAGACTCATGTCACTCGCGAGTTCAGGCAAAGAATACACATCAGCCACACAGTGGACTCGGACAGGCCTTACCCGAACTTTCTGGTGGCATGGCCATCAACGCTTATCCAGAACACGATCGCGGTGAGACAGAGATACGAACGTCATCAATAACTCATTATCAATCGGTAGCAAACTAGGGAAGTCCCTAGTCCTTGAAAAAAGATGTACGGGCGCCAAGACAAAGACAGCGTATGAATGCAGGATCATCACCAGAGAGGCCGCCAGGGCGCGAATTTTCCACGCGGCGGTGGCGCTCCCCTCACGCCCTTGTAGAATAGCCTGGGATTCTTGGGAACTTTATCCCATAATGATTCAGTCGCGGCACCAAGGCGCAAATCTTGACCGCCCCTGAGGGTAAATATTTCATATATATATCGACGTCTTGTGAGGTGGCCCTAGGGAGTTCCCTAGTTTTACCAAGAATTCCCCTAGTGACTCGCGGTCACGGGAGGTTTCCGCGGGCATGACAAAGGGATAGAATGCGGGCCATAGTTCGCCATGCGGTGCGTCTTGTTTGAGCTTATGGTAGGGGGCTACAATCCCGCTGGGTCTGGAACCCCTTCATCAAAGGTGTCGAGGAACACGGTTTTATCGGCTGGGACGGGTGGTATGGAAAGGGAGACAAAACAGGCCCAACGTCGGGAGATGATGCTCCTACGGGAGAAGGCAGAGGCATTGCGGCGATTGGCCGAACGAGCCTTCGTCATTTCTAGCAGATCCCAAGGTGAGGAGCAGGAATCTCGAGCTAAGCTGGAACAGAAGGTGAAAGACTTGACGGCCGAGCTGTCCCAAGCCAGGCAAGAGCTGGACTGGGAACACATCAGACGAACGGCGCTCGAAGAGGTATGGGTTCTCGCGTCCCGCGTATTTGAGAAATCGCCTGATCACATCTCAATCGTTGGGCGGGATTACACCTATCAACAGGTCAATCCAGCCTATGAAGTGGCTCACGGCATTCCCGCGGACAACCTCATCGGAAGGCATGTTCGGGACTTCTTGGGCCGGGATACCTTCGAACGCATTATCAAACCCAACTTGGATCGGTGCCTTGCTGGACAAGAGGTGAGCTATGAGTGCTGGTTTGAATTCAGTTCCCTGGGACGGCAGTACATGGCTGTGACCTATACGCCTCTGATGAAGAATGCCTCCGAGGTCGAGGCGGTCCTGGTCATTGCGCGCGACATCACGCGACGCAAGCAAGCGGAAACGAAATTGCGCGAGAGTGAGGCACGTTTCCAGGCGTTCATGAATCACAGCCCAGTTGTGGCCTTTCTGAAAGACCAGCAGGGCCGCTATCTGTATGTCAACGAGCCCTGGGAGTTGTGCTTCAACCGCCCAGCCAAGGACTGCCTTGGCAAGACAGACGAGGAACTGTTCCCGCCGGAGATCGCCAGGAATTTCCGCAGTCACGATTTGAGGGTGCTCCGTAAACAGGGACCGTTGGAGGTCGAGGAGAGGACGGTTGACGCCCAGGGGGAACAACAGTGTTGGTGGGTCTTCAAGTTCCCGGTCCAGGATGGAGGCGGAGAGGTCTGCGTGGGGGGCGTTGCCCTCGATATCACCGCACGCAAACAGGCAGAGAGAGCGCTCCGTGAGGCGTATGAGTTTAATCATGAGATTATTTCAAGCGCGCGAGAAGGCATCATCGTCTACGACACGAATCTTCGATACAGAATATGGAACCGGTTCATGGAGGAATTTACCGATCTCTCTGCCGAGGAAGTGCTGGGGGCACATCCCTTGGACGTATTCCCTCACTTAGCCGAACAGGGAATTTATGGGTTGTTGGAACAAGCCTTGGCCGGAAAATTTGTGTCCGTTCGCGACATCGAATTTTCCGTTCCGAGCACGGGAAAATCGGGATGGATTTCGGCAAGGTTTGCACCGTTAAAAGGAGCAACAGGGAACATCATCGGAGTAATCGCGCTGATCAGCGATATCACTGAGCGCAAACAGGCGGAGAAGGCGCTGCTTGAAAGCCGACACGCTCTGGAGAAGAGTCGCGGGGAACTTCGAGCTCTGACTGGAAAGTTATTTACGGCTCAGGAGGAAGAGCGACGACGTATTGCGCGAGATCTTCATGATGACTTCAATCAGCGGCTGGCCTCCCTCTCCATAGAAGTGGACCTCTTCGAACGGTTTCTTCCACCTTCCACGCAGGTGATTCGAAGGGAGTTGGTGTCACTCCAAAAGAAACTGGCCAAGCTCTCCGACGATGTGCACCAGCTTGCCTATGAGTTACACCCATCGGTGCTGGATGATCTCGGCTTAGAGGCTGCCATACGGGATTACGTAGGTGACTTCCAAAAGCGAACGGGGATCCGGGCCACCTTCACTGCGAGGAATCTTCATCCTTTGATTGCGCCGGAGTTTGCCGGTAATCTCTTCAGGGTAACCCAAGAGAGTCTCCGTAATGTGGCCAGACACGCGAAGGCGACAACAGTTCGGGTGAACCTATGCGGCTACAAGAAATGTCTTGGACTCTCTATCAAGGATAATGGCAAGGGTTTCGATCTTAATGGGGCCGCGTTGCCGCACGGACGTCTTGGCCTGATCAGTATGCAGGAGCGTGTGCGGCTGATGAAGGGCGAGCTTTGGGTTCGCTCCGCCCCAGGCAAGGGCACTCGGATTGGTGTGTGGGTGCCTGAAGTGGGAAAGGGAACAGGACATCAGGCCTCCGCATGAGGGGTGCACCGCGCCGGCATCGGGCGCGGAGCGAGCGCGCCTGACGCGGGACCGTATGAAGAGAGCTCATTCGACCTCATGGGAGAAGAGAAAGCCGACATAGCCCATCGCGGAACGCTCCGCCACCGGGCTGAAGAGTCCGTGAGAAACACGACCCGTGGCCAGGTGCGGTTGAAGAGTGCCGATCTTCAACGGTTGCTTCAGGACCTCAAGGTCCACGAACGCGAGCTGGAGAGGAAGAATACAAAGCTCCGCAAGAACGAGCTTGAGCTCGAAGCCTCGCGGGATCGGTATGCCCATCTGTACGAAGTGGCACCCATTTCCATAGTGGCCGTGAGCCTCAAGGGAGTCATCCTGGAGGCGAACCTGGCGGCTTCTCGACTGTTCGGCGTCGAACGAACGCGTTTGATAGGTAGCGATCTTGGGGAGTTCTTTCATGAGAATGATCGTAAACGTTTCCTTCGGTTTCTTCGAACCATCAACTCCACTTCTCTCGAACAGCGGTGTGAACTTGATCTTCACACGCGCCAGCGCCGTTCCATTCCGGTTCAGCTCACCGGCGATAAAGCCAAGAGCCAGGAAACGACTTCGAGCGTGTGTCGATTGGTCTTTGCGGATCTTACCGAGCGCAAGCAGATGGAGGCGGTGGTGGAGGAGTCCCGGGCGAGGCTTGAAGGTATTGTGGAGTCAGCCATGGACGCCATCGTCAGTATCGATGAGAATGAGCGGATCATCATGTTCAACCGCGCGGCCGAACGGATGTTCCTCTGCCCGAAATCGGAGGCGATGGGGGGACAGGTCGAGCGTTTCATTCCGGAGCGATTTCGTGAAGTGTATCGCGAGCACCTCCGGCGCGTAGCGCGCGGAAGGGGGACGGCGCGGGGGGTAGGGCATTTGGGAATATTAGTCGGCGTCAGGACCAACGTGGAAGAATTCCCCATCGAGGCGTCTATTTCACAGGAAGTGGTGCTGGGCAAGAGGATCTTCACGCTGATCCATCGGGATATTACCAGCCGCAGGAAAGAGGAGCGACGCCAAAGGGTGGAGCACGACGCGACCCAATTCATCGCAGAGGCCACAAGCGTTGAAGGCGCCAGCGTCCACATTTTGCAATCCATCTGTGAGGCCTTGGGATGGGAGGTCGGAGCGCTCTGGAATCCGGACCATACCATCAAGGCGCTCCGTTGCACGGAAGTGTGGCACACCCCTTCAGCCGAGGTGAAAGAATTCGTGGCGCGGACTCGCACGATCATCTTTCCTCCTGGTGTCGGGTTGCCTGGACGAGTCTGGGCCAGTGGAAAGCCGGCGTGGATTCCTGACGTGGTCCGGGACACCAACTTTCCCCGGGCGCCCTTCGCCTTAAAAAACGGACTCCACGCCGCGTTCGGATTTCCGGTCGTCATCGGGGGAGAGGTCATCGGGGTAATCGAGTTTTTTAGTCGCCAGATTGAAGAGCCCGATGAAGGCCTCTTGCACATGTTCGCGTTATTGGGGAACCAGATCGGCCAATTTATTCAACGCAAGCAGGCTGAAGAATCATTACGGGGCGCCGAAAGAGCTCTCCTCAAAAGCCAGGAGGAACTCAGGCTGCTTGCGGCCCAACTTCTCACGGCTCAAGAAGAAGAACGGCGTCGGATCTCACGTGACCTTCATGATGATATCAATCAGCGGCTCGCAACCATTGCCGTTGAGATAGAGACACTTGAACGGCATCCGCCTGCCTCCCAAGAACTCTTGCGGAGCCAGCTGGGGTCGGCGCGTGACCAGCTGGCGAGATTGTCGGACGATGTCCATAGCATGGCGTATGGGCTTCACTCTTCACTGCTGATAGATGTGGGTCTGCAGGCGGCTCTGCAGGATCATGTCTCCGATTTCACCAAACGGACGAACATCAAGGCGGTATTTCTCCCTCGCCGCCTGCCAGCTTCCTTGCCTCTTGAGATGGCCGTCAACCTGTATCGGATCACACAGGAGTGCCTCCACAATGTGGCGAAACACTCCAAGGCCTCGTCAGTGGTGGTCAAGGTGATTGGCACTCGGAAAGGACTCGCCCTGTCCGTAAGGGATTGGGGCGTAGGGTTTGACCCATCCATTCTGCAGGGGACTTCGCGTGGGCTGGGACTCCGCAGCATTCGCGAGCGAGTCCGACTGATGAGGGCAAGGTTGTTCTTACGCTCGAGACCCAAACGGGGAACGCGTGTCGGGATCTGGCTCCCTCTGCCCAAGTAATCGTTATGACGAGGCCCCGCATTCTCATCGCAGACGATCATTCGCTGATGGTCGCCGGCTTGCGCAAGTTGCTGGAGGAGGAGTGCGACGTGGTTGGAGCGGTCGAGGATGGCCGGGCTCTGGTCGAGGCTGCAGCACGACTCAAGCCCGATGTCATTCTGCTCGATATTTCGATGCCCCTCTTGAACGGTCTCGACGCGGCGCGTCAGATTTCAAAGCTCGTGCCGGACAGTAAACTCGTTTTCGTCACCATGCATGCAAGCCCAACGTATGCGACGGAGGCCTTCCAGGCGGGCGCCTCAGGGTATTTGCTAAAACGGGCAGCTGCCTCAGAGCTGAGTCAAGCGATCCAGGTTGTCCTTCGAGGGCAACACTATGTCACGCCGTTGATTACCAAAGAGGTCTTGGCTGCGACCCTGCGTCCGTCACCTGGACAGGCCGAGAAGAAGGAGGCAGAGTTACTCACTGCTCGCCAGCGGGAGGTGCTCCAGCTCGTAGCGGAAGGGCGTGGCACGAAGGATATCGCGAAAATTCTGCACGTGTCCGTCAAGACGGTGGAATTTCACAAGGGTCGAATCATGGAGCACCTGGGACTCCATAGCACTGCCGAATTGACGAAATACGCTATTACACACGGGCTGACCGGTCTCTGAGCGAATTGCCGCCTCGATGGATGGGAGAATCCGACCCCACCCATCAGGGTGTTTCCCTGGATCCTCTCTCCCATTGCGCCGTCTGGTAACTTTTCTCTGGTATTCTGGGATTTTCCCCAGTTCCGCAATTTCTCTCCCACCTCTATACTGCGGGACAATCGTCCCTATTCATCTCCTTCATGACGTATTGGATCTCAATCGCTGAGCCATTCGTCAAAGAAATCAGAGAGGCTCGCATGCCAAAGCCACGGGTCCTCGTGGCCGATGATCATATACTCATGCTGGCCGGCCTGGAGACCTTGCTGAAAGACCAGTGCGAACTCGTGGGAACGGCCCAAGACGGCAAGGTCCTGGTCGATAGAGCGCAGTGGCTTCGACCTGATGTGGTCATCCTGGACATTTCTATGCCCGTCCTGACAGGCCTTGAGGCTGCTCGTCGATTGAGACAACTCGTGCCGGAATGCAAAATTATATTCTTCACGGTCCACCAGAGTTCCACCTATCTGATCGAGGCTTTCAAGGCAGGAGGATCTGGATATGTGCTGAAGCGCTCTGCTGCCTCTGAGCTGGTGAAGGCTATCCATGAGGTCGTCGAGGGCCGTACCTATGTGAGCTCCCACTGTCTGGAATTGGCCCCCGGGATCGGGGCCGTCCGTGGTTCCTCGGCTCTGTCTTAGCCTGAGTAGAGTATGACTCTGGCAAGAGCGACATGTTCGACTAGGGAATTCCCTAGTTCCTTCCCGGTGCCGACCCCTTACCCGTAGAAAAGAATTGATTCATGGTTCGTGCGGAGAATGAAAGCTTGTTGGCTCAAACCAGCCTGCGACGTTGATAATACTCCTTCCACCGTTTCAGTCGAATCAGGACTCCAGACTAGGAATTTCATCGGTCCATTCCTCCTACATGTGAATCGTCTGAACGTGATTCCCTCGGTTGAGTCAGCGCCTGCGCCCCTTTTCGTTACCCCGCCGGTCGCGGACACCTGATCGAGAGGGTTCAGAATGACCTCGCATTGTTCCGGCTATTCGGCCGACGCGAATCCTTAGTCGATTTTATGTATCTAAAGGGATACTCGACAGATATCCCAACTCACCCGAAGGCCAGGGCAAATCCAGGGCGAAGGCTTGGCAGGCCGAGGATGTTCAACACTCGTGAGGTTGGGTGGGTGAACGAGGAGGTCTGTCTCGATCATCGTAGTCGATCTTGAGTTGTAGCAAAAAGGAGAAGGCTCATATGAAATGTCCGCGCTGTGACGGTTTGATGGTTCAGGCTCGAATGTCAGACCTCAGGAAAGAAACCGGAGAGTTATTATCCGAGGGATGGCGCTGCGTGAATTGTGGAGAAGTCGTCGACTCCGTTGTCCTGAAAAACCGACTGAATCCACAAGATCCTGCGCGAGGGAAATCGAGGCGGTCGGTCCGCCTCCGTGCTGCCTAACTACAAAGTGAGCATGCCTTGCTCGGACGAGGCGGAGCCTCTCGATTTCGGACGTTCTCGAAATTCCCACGGGGGAATAGGATCCACACCCGCCCACAATCCACGCCGAGCGGCTCGAGCCTCAGCCTCCAACTCTGCTAGCCTCGTCTCGTTAGGAAATCGTCGATCCCACCAGGCCAGGCCGGCGCTGACCAATTCGTGATTCAGGCTGGTTCCGTCCGGAAGGATCACTATCCCGACCGTATGACCGTATTTATCAAGCCCCCAGGCCTTGACCGTGATGGTTTTTCCCAGCGCCCAGTTCGCCGCGGCTTGCCTGGCTTCCTTCCCATATTCCTGGGCGAGTTCTGGACAATCGATCCCGTACAGCCGAATATGCTCCCGGTCACCATCGTGGAGATAGGTCAGGGTGTTTCCGTCAATGACCTCGACCACCTGGCCGGTAAACTCAACCGCGAAGGTCGCGCAACCCAACGGAGCAAGCAAGAGCAGGCAAGCCATCAGCTCTCGATGTGGCCGAGGCACCTTCCAGCGGTCAGTCAGCACCTGAGATCTTCCCGCGAGGATTCTCGTCTCACACCTGGTGATTCTTCTACCCTGTGATCGCTTCTATCAGCGCCGGGGCATCGTGCTAGCATCCGGATCTGCCAACCCGCTTAAAGGTATCGGCCCCGGTAAGCATGGTAGACCACAAATGTTTAATGTCATGCCCATCGACCGCATTTCTCGCCATATGCCACAGGGTCATGATCTGCTCCTGCCCGTCTTCCACGGCGTGCTGGCCGGCCCAAGCCGTGAGCGACCCATATGATCCGAAGTTCACACAAAAGACGATCAAATCATCTGTTGCGAACCCACAGAGGTCAAAAGCTTCTTCTTCAGGTGCTTCTCCCACACCGGTTCTATATTTGCCCTCGACGACCCCTTTGTCGATGGTGAGGGACATTTCCGAGCCAAGTTCGTTTATCCAGCGGCCTGAAAAATCGACATGGGCCCCGGATGTGGCTTTGCGGGTCAGGTTCTTGCTGAAACGCGGAATCATGGAACCTCCTTTTCACCCTGAAGGAATTGATGTAGTAGCCTGTGCCATCACTTCACGAGAGAGGCTCTGGTGAGGGAAACTTCGCATTGAATCACTCGACACCCCGGTGTATGAGCTCTTTTTGATTTCTTCGATCCGCTTGATGACTCCTTCGAGCTGTCTCAATCGTTGTCGGGTCAAGTTCACCTCGGTCTGAAGTTGTTCAATCATTTCTTTTTCCATGATGGCAACGAGAGCGCGGAGCCGCGCTGTCTCCCTCTTGAGCCCTTCCTGGCTGGATTTGAAATTCTGGACCTGGCCAGACAGATCCTCAATCGCTGATTGGTGCGTCCCGGCTTCTGTCTCGAGTGACTTCAGTGCGATTTGAGTGGTTTTGACCTGCTCTTGCGTGTTTTCGACGGCGACACCCAACGACTTCAGCAGCGTGATGTCTGCCTTCATGTTTTCGAGTTCTCGATTGAGTTGATCCAGGGCCTTCTGCGTTTCCGACAGTTGTCCCTCCAAGTCCGAACGGACCTCCCGAATATCTCCCCGTGTCGCACACCCCACGATGACCAATGTGCAGAGGACCACGAGGATCACGTAGCCTATCCTCCCCACCTCCTTGAAGCACCTTCTTGACCCTCTAGGTGAGTCTGCGAATCCGTGACGGCTGACTCTACGCTGGACATGAGATTGCATTGGCCTTCTCCCGGTTTTATTCGGACTGCTTCACTGTCAGGAAAGCGAATGGGAGTGTGCTCAAGCCCGGACCCAGGCATTCGCACAAACGTATTTAGGGACCATCTTTTCTTACTATTCAGCAAGAGCAGGGCCGCGGCGCTCCGGAATCGACTCAGAAAGGTTCCAGCAATGAAAACAACGATTTTGACATCTCAGCCGGGATATGTGCCAGATCCCAATGTGGAAATCTGCTACAAGCGAGTGTTGCTCGCTGTAGCTAAAATTCTCAGATGTTCCGCTCACACCTGCCGGCGTTCGACCAGGTTTTTCAAGCGCAAGGCGTCCATGGCTGCGTAGCCCTTCTCATCGTTGTCGAAGTAGTAGTAGACATCCTTCCCTGCGTTGGACCAGGATCGGCCTTGCTGGGCCCAGTTCGTGAGCGCGCGTCTGTCGTAGCGTCCTTGATACGGGTGGGCCGGTCCGTGGAGTCGAATATAGATGAAGTCGGCGGTGACTTGTCGAGGTGATTGGCGCCCGGCCAAGTCGTAGACGCAGAAGGCCCCGTTGTGCTCGGCAAGAGTCTCGTAGATTTCGGTGTCAAACCAGCTTTCGTCGCGGAACTCAAACGCATAACGATAGCCCTTCGGCAGGGCCATCAAGAATTTCTCGAGTCGTTCAGCATTCTGGTGCCAGTGCGGCGGCAGTTGGAACAGTATCGGCCCGAGTTTGCTGCGGAGGACTTCGATGGCATCGAAAAATCGTTTCACGCTCCGCTTCGGTTCGCGTAGCTTTTTCATGTGGGTGATGAAACGACTCGCTTTGCACGTAAATAGAAAGTCCTTTGGTGTCCCATCCAGCCATCCTTCAAGGGTCTGGGGGGTGGGTAACTGGTAGAACGTATTGTTAATTTCGACCGTGTGAAAGTGTTGTGCATAAAAGAAGAGAAATCGATCACCGGTCATGCCTTTTGGATAAAAAGGTCCGACCCAGTGGCCGTAATGCCAGCCTGCAGTCCCGATGTATATGCGACCGCGCGCCATTGCCCGTTAACTCTCAGCTGGTGACACGGCTCATGGATCGCCCGGAGGACTCTGCAGGCCTATTGTTCTTTACGTGAAAGGTTGAGAGTGAGGTTGAGGAGTTCTGATTCACTTAAGATTTGCTGATGGAGTGAGCTGTCTGAGCGCAGCAGCTTTGTCCCCAGCCCTGCGGCCAGATTTCTGTAGATGATGACTCCAATGTCAGGCCGTTGCCGAACAAGTCGCCCCAGTTGCTTGTGGGTCAGGACGGCTGCCTCCACCGGAGTCTCTGCCGTTGCGGTGGCGGAATGGGGACTGCCTGACAGGAGCGACAGCTCGCCCAAGATTTCGCCCTTCCCCACGGTGCCGATCCCCACCGCTGGCGTGCCGAAGCTGACATTGATCTTGCCATCGAGCACAATATACATGCGATCGGCCTCTTCCTTTTCCCGAAAAACCTGCTCCCCGGTCGCGAACTCTTTGAGAGAGCAGGCCCCTGCTAAACGGGTGGCTTGCTCGTCGGTAAACCCCTGAAACAAAGCAATGTCTGCCACCACCTTGGCCAGACGAGGTGTGACCATCCGACTTGTGAAGCCGCGCATGACGACCTCCACAACTTCCTTCATCGGGGGGGTCAACCCCAGGGTGCCAAGCTTTCGGAGGCGCGTGAGGCGGACCATCTTAATGATGTCCAACCGTTCAACTTCATGGAACACCATGGCCGGAATGTAAGCCACAGGGAGAAAATTCAGCTCGAGAAGCGTCCGCTGCATGCGGGGCGCATGAGCGCTCACATCGACCTCGATATAGTCGACGCCACGCTCTTCTCGACACCGGCGTTCCAATTCGGAAAGTAGGAATCGAATCGCATAGTCATTTAACGTGATGAGCTCAAACACATTCACGCTGGGTTCCATGGGGTCTTGCGTGAAACCAATAGCGCCGACGATCTGATCTCCCTCCTTGGCCAAGTAATAAGTTGCATGGCGTCCACTTAGCTTAAAAAAGCCGTACTCCAGACGCATGGAGCCGAAGACTTCTCGATTCCGGGTTCTTCCCCGTTCGATTCGCAGCAGCGCCGGGAACCCTTCCACCTGGAGTTCCTCGAGGCGGTAGTCCCCCCCATGGGGATACGGAGGGGATTCCTCGTCCACGATGAGATCGCAAGGGAGGTTGCCCAGCTTCATGACCAGGTTGGCCAGCGGGTAGACTTCCGGAATGATCCGAGGGTTATTTTTTCGGAGGGCTATGGCGTCACCAAAGTGCCTGGCCAGGAGCGCGAAGCTTTCTCGGTGTTTGAACTGGTGGCGGAATGGGAGAAACCCCACTGGATAAAAATGATGCGCCAGGCTGATTTGTTGGGCATAGGGATGGACAACCCTGGCCACGACGAGCCCCACATGGAGTCGCTCCTCGATAGCCTCCAGTCGTTTGGCCATGAGGAGCTTCCCGATGCCTTGTCGTCGAAAGTCGGGATGCACGGCCAGCCGTCCGAATTCGGCGACCAGATCTGAATGGGCTCCGAAGTCCAAGAGGACGGAGGCCGTGCCAGCCAGGCGCCCGGACTCCGTGTCCTCAGCGACCAAGATCAGCGCGTCGTCGGTGAAAATAGATTTTTTCAGCCAGTGTTCGTCAAACACTTCTTGGTGGGGATACTCCTTCCCATACACTTCGACGTATAGATCCCGAATGGCGGGGACATCGGCTTCCCGGGCAGGTCGGACGTGAATCATAGCGGTCACCTTTGACTTAAGGCTGGGCTACGGACTCCCTTAATCTAATGCCGGCGAGCCTGGCCAACTTGTAGAAGTACTCGGCCCCCACCGCGAGCGCCTGTTCGTCAAAATCAAACTTGCTGGAATGGGCTGGAAACCCTTCGAGTCCTGGAACCTGGCCTCCGAAACGAACATACGCCCCTGGAATCTTTCCCAGGTAGTAGCTGAAGTCCTCTGCACCCATGTTCGCTGTTTTCAGAGGGAGGATGTTGGATTCTCCCACGACTTCAGACGCCGCCTGACGCGCCAATCTCGCCATCTCAGGAGAATTGATCAGGGGGGGCGTCCCAGTACGGATTTCCACATTGATTTTCGCGCTGTGCAACTGCGCAATCGATTCTGCAATCCGCTTAATGCCTGCGTTCAAATGTTGCCTGACCTCCGGGTCCTGGGCCCGCACGGTGCCTTCAAGTCTCGCTTGTCCGGCGATCACGTTAGGAGCCGTTCCGGCCTCGAAGAGACCCACCGACACGACGGAAGGATGTGCAGGGTCGACTTCACGAGAGACGATGGTCTGAATCGCGATGACCATGAGGCTGCCTACGACAACGGCATCGATGCTTTCGTGCGGCCTGGCCCCATGTGCGCCTTGACCAATGATATCGATCCGAAACGAGTCCGATGAGGCATTGACAGGTCCTTCACTGGCCACAATTGTGCCCGCGAGGTAGTGTCGATCGAGGTGCCCACCAAAGATCATTCCGGCGCCATCCAACACCCCTTCCTTGATCATGGCGAGGGCGCCCGCTCCCTTTTCCTCGGCAGGCTGAAAGATCAACCGCACCGGTGCTGGTAAGTCTTGTTCCTGAGCGAGCAGTGCCGCTGCGCCGAGCAGGATTGCCGTGTGTCCGTCATGCCCACAGGCATGCATGACTCCCTCATGGACCGACGCAAACTCGAGCCCCGTCTCCTCCTTGATCGGGAGGGCATCCGTATCGGCCCGCAGTACGACATAGGGAACTCCCTTTGGCCCTGGGAGTTCCGCAACCACTCCTGTTCCCGCTACCTTCGACTGATAGGCGATTCCCAGGCTTTCAAGGAATGTGCAGATCGTGTCGGCCGTCCGCGTTTCCTGCCAACTGAGCTCCGGGAAGCGGTGAATGTCTCGCCGAACTGAGATCACTCTCTTGAAGAGATCAGAGTCGATCATGGCCGTCATGAGGTCGTCATCCTTTCTTGCTTAGACTGACTTTTGGAATCGGCCCTTTTTCCGCGGTGACGAGCACCCTGTGTTCTTCTGTTGATGTGCAATTTTAGCACCTTATTTTGAGTGCCCCCACTCTCCCCATGTGCCCTTTCTCTGTCGGCTCGGATTGGAAAGCTGGGTTGCGTTGATGCAAATCTCCACGCCAGGCGACACCTGCCTGGTGAATAATGCTACACCAGGTGTCGCCACGTGGCGGCCTGGAGGTACTCCAATGATCTGAATTCGTAACGCTTTCGTCTCACGGCGACGGTGGGTGTGTTGGTCCGTGCCTTGCACAAACGTCGCAGCGGAGGATCCTGTCCATGCCATGGGACACCATAGCCAAGTCGGGGCAAGATTGGAAGGTCGGACCAAACCTTGAGGATTACGACAGGACGCGTTCCGAGTTTTCCTGGGAGAAGGCTACTCGCGAGCTGGAAGGGCTTCCAGGCGGGGAGGGGCTCAATATCGCCTATGAGGCTGTGGATCGCCATGCTGCAGGAATTCGGGGACACCATGTGGCCATCAAGTGGCTTGGCAAGCGTGACGAAATTCAGGAATTTACCTACGACCGCCTCCGTGGCCTGACAAACAGGTTCGCCAATGTGCTTCGGGAACTCGGGGTCGTCAAGGGTGATCGGGTCTACGCCCTGGCTGGCCGTATTCCGGAGCTCTACATCGCTGCGATTGGGACGCTGAAAAATCGGAGCGTCTTCTGCCCCCTTTTCTCAGCTTTCGGACCCGAACCCATTCAGGCACGTGCTTCAATCGGCCAGGCCAAGGTGTTGGTCACCACCGAATCGTTGTACAAGCGCAAGGTCGCCACCCTGAGGACGTCACTTCCCCATCTGAAGTATGTCCTCCTGATCGGCGAGGACCATACGCCAACTCATGTGTCGGAGACCTTGGACTACAGGCAGCTGATGGACCAGGCGAGTGAGCAGTACACCATTGAGCCTACCGATCCAGAAGACATGGCGCTCTTGCACTTCACGAGCGGGACGACCGGCAAACCCAAGGGGGCCGTCCATGTTCACCAAGCGGTCGTGGCCCACCACATCACCGGCAAGCTTGCTCTGGACTTGCACCGCGACGACATCTTTTGGTGCACGGCCGATCCTGGCTGGGTCACTGGGACATCCTACGGAATTATTGCTCCCCTAACCAACGGGGTCACGATGATTGTGGATGAAGCCGAGTTCGATGCGGAGCGCTGGTATCGGATTCTTCAGACGCACAACGTCTCGGTGTGGTATACGGCCCCGACCGCTATTCGAATGATGATGAAGGGAGGCGTGGACCTCGTTCGTAAGTACATGTATCCCAAACTGCGATTTCTGGCCAGCGTCGGGGAGCCGCTCAATCCAGAAGCCGTCGTGTGGGGGCAAGAAGCCTTTGGGCGTCCCTTTCACGACAACTGGTGGCAGACTGAGACGGGGGGCATCATGATCTCCAACTATGCCGCCATGGACGTTCGGCCGGGGTCCATGGGTCGTCCATTGCCAGGCATTGACGCGGCAATCGTCAGGAGAACCGAGGATGGTCGAGTAGAGGAGATCAAAGAACCAGGCATCCAAGGTGAATTGGCCCTCCGGCCGGGCTGGCCTTCCATGTTTCGCACATATTTGAATGAAGCCGAGCGGTACCAGAAGTGCTTCGTCGGAGGCTTCTATCTAACTGGCGATCTCGCCAAACGGGATGCGGACGGCTACTTTTGGTTTGTTGGTCGGGCGGACGATGTCATCAAGACATCAGGGCATTTGATTGGACCCTTCGAGGTTGAAAGCGCATTGATCGAGCATCCGGCTGTGGCGGAGGCCGGTGTGATCGGGAAGCCGGATCCTGTTGCGATGGAGGTCGTCAAAGCCTTTGTCTCCCTGAAAGATGGGTATGAACCCTCACACGCCCTTCAGCGGGAACTCCTGGGGTTCGCTCGAACGCGATTGGGGGCTGCCGTGGCGCCGAAGGAAATCCAATTCCTGCCCTCCTTGCCAAAAACCAGGAGTGGCAAGATCATGCGGCGATTGCTCAAGGCTCGAGAGTTGGGTCTGCCGGAAGGGGATACCTCCACGTTGGAAGGCACGGCGTGAGACGTAAAGCGTGATGCGTTATGAGCGCTAGGAAGCCGGAAAATCACCGACCGATGTTTTCCTCTCGACTTACCCATCACGCATCACCTATCACGGGCTGGAGGCACACGACATGGCACTGGTAGCTGATCGCCCGCATGCCCTCAAGCTCTTGCGGGACATGCTGCGGATCCGCCGCTTCGAGGAGAAGGCGGCCGAATTGTATAGTGCGGGCAAGATCCGCGGGTTTCTCCATCTCTATATCGGGGAAGAAGCCGTGGCCGCCGGGGCCGTGCCTGTGCTGGAGGCGGACGATGCCATTGTCGCCACGTACCGGGAGCATGGACACGCCTTAATGCGTGGGACCCCAATGGGTCCGCTGATGGCGGAATTGTACGGAAAGGCGAATGGATGCAGCCGGGGACGAGGGGGGTCGATGCATTTCTTCGATGCCTCTCGGCGGTTTTATGGGGGGCTGGCCATCGTGGCCGGTGGCCTTCCCATCGCCGTGGGGCTCGCTCTCGCTGACAAGTTACAGGGTCTCTCGCGCGTGACAGCCTGTTTTTTTGGGGAGGGAGCCGTTGCCGAGGGGGAGTTTCATGAATCGATGAATCTGGCGGCCCTCTGGAAACTGCCGGTGCTGTTCCTCTGTGAGAACAATCTGTATGCGATGGGCACGGCGCTCAATCGGAGCGAGGCCCAAACCGACATTGCAGCGAAGGCTCAAGAATACGGCATGCCGGGCGAGGCCGTGGACGGTATGGATGTGTTGGCCGTTGAAGCGGCGATGCGAACCGCGGCGAAGGGTGTGCGGTCAGGGAACGGCCCCTCCCTCCTTGAATTCCGAACCTACCGATTCCGGGCCCATTCGATGTATGACGCGGAACTGTACCGTAAGAAGGATGAAGTCGAGGAGTGGAAACAGCACGGTCCCATCGTCAATTTGGAGGGCCGTATGCGGGAGTGGAAGTGTCTGACGACCGACGACCTCAACGAGATGGAGACGGCGATCGCCAAGGAGATTGACGAAGCAGTGGACTTTGCCGAGGCTGGGTCGTGGGAATCCATTGAGGATTTGACGAAGGATGTGTATACGCCACCGAACGCGTGATGCGTAAAGCGTGATGGGTAATGGGTAATAAACGGGAACGAAGACGCGTGATGCGTGACAGGGAGATCGTTATGCGTCATGAGTTATGCGTAATGGGAAGAGGACAATGCTCCGCGCCGATGTCTTCCTTCCCCAGGACGTCTCACGCATAACACATCACTCTTCACGCGTTACGCATTACGACTCACCCATCACGGTTATGGAAGCGATGACCAAGATCACCTACAGGGAAGCCGTGCGGTCCGGCTTGCGGGAAGCGCTGAAGAGCGACCCGCGGGTATTTCTCATGGGCGAGGACGTCGGTCGTTACGGGGGCGCCTATGCCTGCAGTAAGGGGTTTTTGGAAGAATTCGGGCCAGACCGGATCCGAGATACGCCCCTGTCGGAATCAACCTTCGTTGGAGCTGGCATCGGTGCCGCGCTGGCGGGGATGCGGCCCATCGTCGAGGTGATGACGGTCAACTTCAGTCTCCTAGCCATGGATCAGATCGTCAACAATGCGGCGACCCTGCGACACATGTCTGGCGGTCAGTTTAGCGTGCCGGTCATCGTGCGCATGGCGACTGGGGCCGGGCGTCAGGTTGCCGCGCAACATTCCCATAGTCTGGAGGGGTGGTACGCGCACGTGCCCGGAATCAAAGTGCTCACCCCTGCCACGGTGACCGATGCGAAAGGCATGCTGCTCACTGCGCTGCATGAGCCAGACCCGGTGTTTATCTTTGAGCATGCCTACCTCTATCCACTTGAAGGCGAGTTGGATAACGAAATGGAATCCGTGGACATCAGCAGGGCGGCAGTCCGTCGCTCTGGACGCGACATCAGCTTCGTGACGTTCGGTGGTTCGTTATGGAAGGCGTTGGAGGCAGCGGGGCAACTGGCCAGTGACGGCATCGAGGCCGAGGTCATCGATCTTCGAGTGCTCCGCCCTCTGGACATTGGGACGGTCCTCACGTCGATCCGCAAGACGCATCGAGCCCTCATTATCGATGAAGCCTGGCGTACCGGAAGTTTTGCGGCGGAGGTGAGCGCGCAAATCATGGAAGGTGGGTTTTATGACCTTGATGGTCCTGTCGGCCGGGTCTGCAGTGCCGAGGTGCCCATCCCCTATCCCAAACATTTGGAAGAGGCAGCACTGCCGCAAGTGGCATCCATCGTGAAGACTGCAAAGGAGATGCTGAGACCTCATGGCTGAGTTTGTCATGCCCACGCTAGGGGCGGACATGGACGAAGGCACCCTTTTAGCGTGGCGGAAGAAACCAGGTGATCAAATCAAGCGAGGGGAGATCATTGCAGAAGTCGACACCGACAAAGCGGCCATCGAGATTGAAGTGTTCACTTCGGGGATTCTGGAGAAGATCCTTGTCAAGCCCGGAGATAAGGTTCCAGTTGGGACCGTGATGGCGATCATTCGTGAAGAAGGCCAGCCCAGTGAGGCCATCGGCAAAGTTCAAGCCCCACCCCCTGTCAGTCCGCGTGTCTCCGCGACACCCTCCGCAGAGAAGCGACCTCCTGTGAGGCCACCGACCACGGTTCCAGGAGTGGAAGCGGCACGGCTGCGCATTTCTCCCTCAGCCCGACAACTCGCCGCGAAACTCGGGGTCGATCCGTCTGTGGTGCAAGGCACTGGACCAGAAGGGGCGATCACAAGGCAGGATGTCGAACAAGCAGCAGCCGCAGCGACGCCCTCAGCCGCTCGCCCATCGCCTATCGCCTCACCTGCGGAGGCGGCGGAGAGGCAGGCACGCATGCGCCAGGCCATCGCAGCGGCCATGGCCCGATCCAAACGTGAGATACCTCACTACTACCTCAGCACCACCATCGATATGAGCAAGGTTCTGTTGTGGCTGACTCAGGAGAATCTCAAGCGCCCGGTGACGGATCGTTTATTGTATGGAATTGTGCTCGTCAAGGCAGTGGCTCTTGCGCTCAAGGAGGTTCCTGAGCTCAATGCGGTGTGGAAAGAAGGCCAAGCCGTTCAAAGCCAGGCTATTCACGTGGGGGTGGCCATCTCCTTGCGGCAGGGTGGCCTGGTGGCGCCAGCCTTACATGATACCGATCTCCAGGACCTGAGCACCCTCATGCGGAACTTTCGCGACTTGGTCAAGCGGGCGCGTGCGGGAACCTTGCGGAGCTCGGAGCTGTCGGAGCCCACGATTACCGTCACCAGTCTAGGTGAACAGGGTGTAGAGGCAGTCTTTGGAGTGATCTATCCACCTCAAGTGGCCCTGGTTGGATTTGGGAAAGTGGTGACGCGGCCCTGGGTGGCCGACAACACGGTTGTCCCAAAACCAGTATTAACCGCCTCACTGTCTGGCGACCATCGAGTGACCGATGGCCACCGGGGGGGGCTGTTCTTGGCAGCCATTGATCGATTGTTACAGGAGCCGGGCAAGCTGTGACGCCACAAGTGACACCGGACGACCTGAAAGAGACCGTGCTTCGCCTCCTGGGCGAGATCGCCCCCGAGGCCGACCCGACGGAGATTAAGCCCGACGTGAGTTTCCGGGACCAGCTCGATATCGATTCCATGGACTTTCTGAACTTTGTGATCGCGCTGCATGAAGACCTGCACGTGGAGATTCCTGAGGCCGACTATCCGAAGCTCGCTACCCTCAACGGCTGCATGGAATATCTGACAGCGAAGCTACATCCGTAATCAGGCTCGAAAGGGCCTGCCGTTTCGATGTCCCCAAGCACGTCATGAGCGATGACCTTCCCTGCTGTCCCATGAAATGCAGCGCGACCGGTCAACCTACGGAGGGATTTCTTAAGTCATCCCTCTCTCATCGGCCTGGCCAGGTCAGCAGGTCGGCCTGAATGAGCCTTTTTTCGATGACACTGACCTCTGACAACATCGGGGGCGCTGTCCAGCAGATCCATCCGCTCGTGTACTTAGGACTCCTTCTTCTCCTGAGTTACCTCGGCGGTGAAGTGGCCACCTACTGCCGTGTGCCTCGGGTCACCGGCTATCTTGTCATCGGGATGCTGCTGAGCCCTTCCGCTCTCGGCATCTTTCACGAGCGGCTCATCAAGGAGGAACTCTCCCCGATCACCGATATTGCGCTGAGCGTGATTGCTTTCTCAATCGGGGGCTCTCTCGAATTGGCAACCTTGCGACGACTCGGGAAGCACATCATGTGGATTACCCTCACCCAGGGTGTTGGCGCCTTCCTTGTGGCAACGGCAGTCCTCGCTCTATTTTTCCCCATCGTCTTCGGCGAGGGCTACGCCTCGCCCTCCTTCTGGAGCGTGTACGCCCCCGTGGCGGTGGTGATTGGAGCGATCTGCGCTGCCACCGCCCCCGCGGCGATTCTCGCCATTGTGCATGAGTACCGAGCGAAAGGTCCTTTCACCACAATTCTGCTCGGGGTGGTGGCGTTGGATGACGCGCTGACCATCGTGCTCTATGCCTTTGCCCTTACTGTTGCCGGGACGCTCATTAATCATGAGCCATTCGCCTGGCAAAATCTCCTGGTTACGCCTAGTCTCTTGCTGCTCGTCTCATTGGCCATTGGCGGCGGGGTAGGGGTGGGCTTTAGAAGCCTGATGCCTTTTGTGCCTAGGCGCGAAGCCCTGCTGGGGCTTATCATGGGGCTGATTTTTCTGGCCAGCGGGCTGGCCATGACCCTTGAGGCCTCCCCTTTGCTGGCGAATATGATGTTTGGATTTGTGGTGGCTAATTTCGTCGGGCAGCACAAGGACCTCTTTGCCATAGTGGAAGGTCTGGAAGAAGCGATATTTGGGATGTTTTTTGCTTTGGCTGGAGCGCATTTTGACCTCCAAGTGCTCGAGAGTGCAGGCTGGCTGGCGCTGCTGATCAGCCTCGGACGCTTCTCAGGAAAAATGCTGGGCAGCCACCTGGGAGCTCGGTTGTCTCATGCACCAAACTCCGTCAAGAAATACTTGGGCCTTGCCCTCTTGCCGACCGCCGGAGTTACTGTGGGGCTCGTGTTCGACTCAATGGATGTCTTGGGCCATACGCGTCTTGCAGACGTCATCTTGAACGGAGTGCTGGGATCAGTCATTCTCAATGAACTGGTGACGCCATTCCTGGTGCGCTTCACGCTATTCAGGGCTGGAGAAGCTGTGCGAGGTTACCCTGTGAAAGGATAAGGTTGAGATACTCCAAGGGCGCAGTCGATCCACTATTTCATGTTCATGAGGTTGACGCATGACGGACATGAGTGAGGAGCAACGTCGTGTAAAGATTCGTGCCTTGCTGACTCGCGTGAGAGAAAGGGCTCTCCCTCTTGTGAGGGACTCATCGAGTATAGAGGGTGTCATCAAGGCGATGATTCAATTCGAGCACAGCCGCGTGCTGTATGTCGTAAACGAGCACGAGCAGCTCATTGGAACGATCTCCCTGGGATTACTCGTGAGACATGTTTTTGCTCAGAGCCACGAGCCCCAGATTCATCCAAGATTGCTCATGGGCATGCTCATGGTTGAAACCGCCAGAGACATCATGCAAACCAAGCCGGTCTGTGCCCGTGAAGACGACGACGTAGGCACCGTGCTCAAGAGTATGATTGAAGCGAACGTGAAAGAGATCCCGATACTTGATGAGAATACACGGGTCGTTGGTGACCTCACCATGATTGATCTGCTAAAGTTTCTCTCGACATCGGAGGAATCCCGAACGGGCACGTGAGTGCTCGCTGAAATATCAGAGCCGAACGGCCGTGTAGCATTTGGCTACAGCTTCAAGAATGCCTCATGGTCTGAAACGCCCCAAACGGCTTCTCACGTCATGGCATATGCCCCTAACCCCTCGTTACTGTGCCAATCTATCACATGAGCCGGAATCATTATTTTGGCATTGACCCTGCAGTGACAAAGGTGCGAACTTAAACGTTCGGCATGGCGAATCGTTACTACTGTCGAAGCAGACGCAAGGGACCCAGGAGTCAGCCAGGAGTAAGGAGAAAATGTTCACGAATCGGGAAGAAGCTGGCGATCGGCTCGCCGCGAGTCTCGACACCTATCGGCACGATGCAGAGGGTATTATTTTGGCCTTGCCGAGAGGTGGCGTGGCCCTTGGATACCGGATCAGCCTAGCCCTCCACTTGCCGCTGGATGTCTTGATCACGCGGAAGCTCCGTGCGCCCGGCAATCCTGAATACGCCATGGGGGCGTTAGCCGAGACGGGAGCGACGTTTCTTAACCAGGAAGCCATCCGGGTTCTTTCGATTTCCGACGAAGAATTGGAAAAAGAAATTCAGTTTCAACAGCAGGAAATCGTCCGACGACAGGAACTCTATCGACGCGGCCGCTCGCTGCCCGTGTTAACTGGCAAGACGGTGTTGCTTGTGGACGATGGGATTGCCACCGGTTCCACCTTTTTTGCTTCAATTCAGGCCCTAAAAGACCTTCGTCCCGCGCGTGTGGTTGGCGCAATTCCGGTCGGGCCCTGGGAGACCATTAGGCTGGCCAGGCAGCAGGTGGACGAATTGGTGGTCATCGAGACACCGGAGCCGTTCTTTGCCGTCGGCAATCATTATGTTGACTTTAGGCAGGTCGAGGACGAGGACGTGATTCGGTATCTTGCACTGGCGGCTGAGGCATTGGGAGACGGGAAAGAGGCCGCACATACCTGACCACTGGCTCGATTCACTTACATGAGGGAGACAAATATGACGGGACGAGCAAAGCTTCCGCCGGGACGTGCACCTCGGGGCGATCGTCGGATTCAGGAGTATGAGCATGATACCTATAAGACCAAGGGGAAGCTCCCGGAACCAACGGCATGTCCTCAATGTGGAGCGGTGTTTCATAAAGGGAGATGGACGTGGGATCCCAAACCACAGGGGGCTCATGAAACCCTCTGCCCGGCTTGCCACCGGATCAAGGATCACTACCCCAAAGGCCTGTTGACTTTGAAAGGTGCCTTTCTCGCACAGCATTACGACGAGATCCATGGGCTCGTGCGAAACGAGGAAGCGAAGGAGAAGGCCGAACACCCGCTCTCTCGAATCATGAAGATTGAGCAGCAGGACGACGCCACGGTCATCTCGACGACCGACACCCATCTTCCTCGGCGCATCGGTGAAACCTTGCACCATGCCTATGAGGGGGAATTCAATTTCCACTATGATCAGGGGGAAGAGTTTATTCGGGTGTTCTGGGAACGGTAGCCGAGATTCTTCAGATGCCGAAAGAGGTCATTGCGAGTTGGGGAGCCGTTCGATCACGCGGGAGAAGAGTGAAAGAAGGACGCCACGAGGGGATGAACGCATAACGATGGGGAGAATAGGCCATGAAGGTGAAGGAGATCATGACCAGGCCGGTTCAGTACTGTGCGCCAGAAACAAACCTCGCCGCGGCCGCCAAGGAGATGTGGGATAGCGATTGCGGAATCCTGCCCGTGGTGAATCATGAGGGAGAAGTGGAAGGGGTCGTCACCGATCGAGACATTTGTATGGCTGTGGCCACGAAAAATCGAGTGGCCTCAGAAATCTCTGTGTGGGAGACAAGTGCGGGGCAACTCTATGCCTGCTCCCCTGAGGATTATATCCATCATGCGATGAAGATTATGCAAGAATGCAAGGTGAGGCGCCTTCCGGTCATGAACGAAAACCGAGTCCTACAAGGCATGATTTCGCTGAATGATATCATCCTGAACGTGACTGGGAAAAAGGGCAAGAAAGTGACCGACCCCACCATCGAAGATGTGTTCCAATGTCTTCGAGCGATTTCGGAGCATCGGGCTCTCGTTGATCGTGGAGCACTGGCAGGAACGTGAACCGCGTCAGGCAAAAGTGGAGCGCGAAGAGGGCACACTTCGGCGGATGGTGGGGCGGATCCCCGTTTACCACAACAAGGGCGACTGGGGGCAGTCGCTAAAGAAGGAAAGAGTCGATGCGCGTTGTTGTAGCCGTTGATTGGTCAGATGAGACCTTCTCCGCCGTTCAGGCTGTGACTCGACTATACCAGCCGCAGGAACTCGTTCTGGTGCACGCCGTGGATGTCCGGCCCTTTGAGGACCCGTTGTTCGCTCCGACCATCGCCAAGCAGGCTTACGCAGAGGTGCGGAAATCCATGGTGGATTCGGGTGAGCAGCTGCTGGGGCGCACCTCCGATCTCCTCCCGTCCGACCTCAAGTCGGTCCGGCGGCTCTGCGAAGTCGGTGCCCCGGCGGAGGTGATCGTGGACACGGCTCGAGCGGCAAAGGCGGATCTGCTTGTGCTGGGGACCAGAGGCCACGGACGTCTCTCGGAGGTGGTGTTGGGAAGCGTCTCCCATCAGGTGCTCCTTCGGGCTCCGTGCTCAACGTTGATTGTCAAGCGCCCTCTCGAGTCACTAAGGCGTGTGTTGGTTCCCGTGGAGGGACCCGACGACGCGAGCCTTCTTCAGCAATGGCTTCGTTCCCATCCGTTCAAGCACCAGGTGGAGCTTTCTATCATGACAGCAGTGCCCAATCCCTATTTTGGTGATCCTGTTCCTGCCTTTGCGCAGGCCGCATGGGCAGAGGAAGTGGAAAAACGGGCGGACGAGTTCAGCAAGAAGATCGCCGATGGGCTGGGAGGATCACACTACACGGTGAGGAACGAAGTGGTAAGGGGATTCCCCACTGACGCGGTCACCGAGGTGGCAGATCAGTTTGACCTGGTCGTAGTGGGCTCCCATGGGCGGAAAGGGTTGCGCCGCTTTCTCCTGGGAAGTGTGTCCCACTCGCTTGTCCACCGGGTCGGTTGCCCAATTCTTGTGGCTCGTGGGGTGTCCTAGGAAATCCAGCACGCGAGGGTCTCACCATGGATGATCTGGCCTTTCTGGGCATCTTGGCCATTATTCTTGGGGTCATCGGATTAGGGGTCCTGTACGCCGGCCGCAAGAAATCAAAGAAATAGGGTTCAGGTTCGAGCAATCTTTCAGCGAAGTAGGGATATTTGATAGGGAGGCTGGTCATCTGATGGGACTATGTACGATGGTGAAGAAAACTGGAATTCTGAGTTGCCTTTCCATTGTTCTTCTCAGCTCCTGGGTGGCTGCTCAATCCATGGCGGGAAATCCGAAGAACGGCGAGGCCATTTATCAGAAAAACTGTCTTCGGTGCCACGGTCAAGCCTTGGACGGAAATGGGGAGGAAGGAAAGTATCTTATCGTGCCCCCGGCGAACTTTCGTTCAATGGAGTCACGACTCAAAACGGATTGGGAGCTCCTCATTACTATCTCCCATGGCGTGCTCTTTTCTCCCATGCACGGATGGCGCGATCGGCTTACCGACCAGGAGATGTTAGACGTCCTTTCCTATATCCGGATGATGGTGCCCCCCAGCGCGATCAGCTGATTGTGTGATCCCCTCGCCAGCCTGGGGTGTTCTGCATCTACACGCCAGTGGAAGCTGTAGCAAGATGCCCCAGGCTTCGTAACCTCACCTCTGAAGCAGGCCTATCCCTCTGAAAACACAAGTGTCTAACGCTCCCCCATACGGCACTGCGATTGCTGACTCTTGAGAGAAGTCGGTCTGTCAACAGGATCCTCGTATGCCTCTCAATGGAGGGTGCTGGTCGGAGCGCCGAGCGTGAAGTTCGCCAGAAAGCAGATCATCGTTGGTGTTTTGCTCCTTCTGATCGGAGCGGGAAGTATTTTCGCCTACCAGCAGTGGCTCTCCAACCAGAGGCTGCCCGAAGGGTTAATCCAGGCGAACGGTCGGATTGAAGGCGATCACGTCACCGTGTCCAGCAAGTTTCCCGGCAGGGTTCTCCAATTGGTGGTGCGGGAAGGGGCGTCGGTCCAAGCTGGCGAACTCATGGTGCAGCTCGACGACATTCAAACCCGCGCCCAGGTGGCGCAGGCCCGCAAGGCCTGGCAAGCGGTGGAAGCGAGGGTTCAGGCGACACATACCGACTTGGCGGTTCTCAACTTGGAAGTTCCGCTCACAATTGGGAGAGCAGATGCGGCGGTTGCCGAAGCGCGAGCGATGCACCAACGAGCGATCGCGATGGAGAGAGAGGCGCGTAGCGATGCCGAGCGGTATCGAAGACTGGCGGCCCATGACAATGCCTCTCGGCAGCAACTTGAGCAGGCTGAAACACGATGGGATGTGGCTCGGAACGACATTGCTGCCGCTCGCTCCGCCCTGAATCAGGCCATTAAGCGATCGGCTGAAGCGGAACTGGGGTGGAAGCGAATTCGCGCGAAGGAAGCTGAAGTCGCTGCGTTAGAGCACCAACGGGACCAGGCCGAGGCTGCCCTCGAAGAAGTGGAGAGCGTGTTGGCCGATCTGACGATTCGTGCACCTTCAACCGGGGTTGTCATGACCCGCATGGTCGATGTGGGAGAGTTCGTGAAACAGGGTGCCCCCATGTTTGAGATCGTGGACCTTGACCACCTGTATTTGAAAGTCTATGTGCCTGAGGCTCAGATTGGAAAGGTTCGGATGGGTCTGCCTGCGCGCATCTACACGGACGCCTTCCCGGACAGTCCCTTCAATGCCACGGTGCGGTACATTGCCTCCCAAGCGGAGTTTACCCCAAAAGAGGTGCAGACTCCGGAGGAACGGGTCAAGCTGACCTATGCAGTCAGGTTGTATCTGGACGAAAACCCTGAGCACCGGTTGACCCCGGGCCTTCCTGCGGACGCGGTGATTCGCTGGAAAGAAAGTGCGAAGTGGGCGAAGCCGCAGTGGTAGAGGGTGGGGGAGGGATGCCAAGGCCGCCCTTCTTGGAAATAGTCGTGAAGAGACAGACGCTGACCCTCTCCTCTGGGGAGAGGGCAGGGTGAGGGGCTCAAATGGGTGAGGGGTTCAAAAGGCTGAGGGGCAGAAGAGGGTGAGGGGGTGAACAGGAACGTCATGCCTGCCACTGAGACCTCTGAAGAAATTGTCCGGGTGTCTGGGTTCGGTAAGCAGTACCGCAGGCATGTGGCCGTAACGGGCGTGGATCTGACTCTCCGACGAGGGGAGATTTACGGCCTCATTGGACCAGATGGGGCTGGCAAGAGCACCCTGATGAAAGCGATTGCCGGCGTCCTTGCCTTCGAGGAAGGGCATCTCGAGGTCTTCGGGGTTTCAGTGGATTCTGAGCGCGCGGCCGAGCGGGTCAAACCCCGTCT
This sequence comes from Nitrospiraceae bacterium, assembly GCA_041616875.1. Lineage (GTDB taxonomy): Bacteria > Nitrospirota > Nitrospiria > Nitrospirales > Nitrospiraceae > JBFJQA01. The sequence goes on from JBFJQA010000001.1 coordinate 41,482, forward strand.
CGGTTTTCTTCCGCAGGGCCTCGGCCAGAACCTCTACCCCGACCTGTCGATTGAAGAAAACGTCGACTTTTTTGCGAGAATACGCCTGGTACCTGAACATGCCCTGGCGGAACGGAAGCACCGTCTCTTGGCGATGACCCGCCTCGACCCCTTTCGTGATCGAAGCATGAAGCACCTCTCCGGCGGAATGAAACAAAAGCTAGGGTTGGTCTGCACGCTGATTCACGAGCCCGACCTGGTTATCCTTGATGAACCCACGACCGGCGTGGACCCCGTGTCACGCCGAGACTTTTGGGTCATCCTGTCTGAGCTGGTTCAAGAGCGAGGCATCACGGCCCTCGTGTCCACTGCCTATATGGATGAGGCAGCCCGGTTTCATCAACTGAGTCTCCTCTTTCAGGGGCGTATCTTGGCCAAGGGCACGCCCTCTGAGATCCACGACCTCACTCCTGGCTCAGTGGTGGTTCTGGAAGCGGAACCTCAAGTGGAAACCATGAGACGGCTGCAACAGGTCTTTCCACAAGTCGAAGCCGAGGGATCGATGCTCCGGGTGTTCGTGGATGGCCTCGACCAGGAACCGGCAAGAAGCCGGGTGAGCGATTGCCTCGTGGGGTTGGAGATCAAGAATCTCGAGAGTGAGGAACCGGGTCCTGAAGATGCCTTTGTGGCGCTTCTTCGACGACAGGGTCTGGCCCAAGAGTCATCGGACTTTCCCTTGGCCGCGATCCCGACCTTCAGAGGTGAAAAACTGGCGATCGAAGCCAACCAGCTGGTTCGAGATTTCGGATCGTTTCGGGCCGTTGATCGGGTCAGTTTTCAGGTGCGGGAAGGTGAAATTTTTGGTTTGCTTGGATCAAACGGGGCCGGCAAAACAACGGTCATTAAGATGCTGACCGGATTACTCCGGACGGGCGGCGGTGAGGGACGAGTGGCCGGGGTAGACATGCGCCAAGCCCGAGGGGCGGTCAAAGAACGGATTGGGTACATGTCCCAGGCTTTTTCGCTGTATCTGGATCTCACGGTGGTGGAAAACATCCGTCTCTTTGCCGGGATTTACGGGCTCGGCGGGCGGGAGACCAACGCGCGTCTGGCCTGGATTCTCAGCATGGCCGGCTTGGCTGGCTATGAGTCCGAGCTGACCGGGCGCCTTCCCATGGGTGTCCGACAACGTCTCGCGCTCGGCTGCGCCTTGGTGCATAAGCCTCGGGTGCTGTTCCTCGATGAGCCGACCTCTGGCGTCGATCCCATAGGACGACGACGTTTTTGGGAAGTGTTGCTGCGTCTGTCTCGTGAGGAGGGAGTGGGGATGCTGGTCACGACCCATTATATGGGTGAAGCTGAGCATTGTGATCGACTTGCTCTGATGTATGCCGGACGCATTGTGTCGGAAGGGTCGCCGCGGGAGATGAAGGAGCACGTTGAGAAGGAAGCGGGATCGCTGCTTGAGGTAGGGTCGGATCAGCCGGCCAAAGCCATGGCCCATTTGGAAATGGCAGGGTTACCTCGGGCCGTTCTCTTCGGGACCGACCTCCATCTGTTTTCCAAAAATACGGTGGGTGATGAAGCAACCATTCGGCGAGTCCTGGAGTCTGAAGGGGTCAACGTACGATCGGTCAAGCGGCGTCCCCTCAGCCTAGAAGATGTCTTCGTGTACCGGGTCATGGGGTTGGAACAGCAGGGATCGGCATGAACCTCACACGAGTGGCAGCGGTTGCATCAAAAGAGTGGCGTGAGACTACCCGCGATCGATTGTTCCTCTCCTTGGTCTTTATCCTCCCTCTGCTGTGGATGGTCGTGTTCGGCTATGGGGTTGTGCTCGATGTCGAACATATCCCCATGGCCGCGCTGGATCGTGATGGAAGCCGGTTGAGCCGGGACTACTTTTCTCGGTTTACCGAGTCACGGTATTTTGATTTCAAGGGGTTTCTCAGGAGCGAAGAGGAAGCCGATCATCTTTTGCAACGAGGCAGCATCCGAATGGCCATCATCGTGCCAGAAAAATTCCAGGAACGTCTTCTGTCTGGATTCTCTGTCGGAGTCCAGACCCTGATCGATGGGACGTTTCCCATGCGAACCGAGATCACCAAGGGCTATGTGGTAGCTGTCAACAACGCGTTTAGTGAGGAATTGCTGGTGGACCATCTTGCAGGTTCGCGCGGCATTGATCGACAAGAAGCCCGTGAAGTGATCCGGCCCATCAGACTCGAGGTCCGCTATCTTTATAACCAGGAAGTGAAGAGTACCTGGGCGATGGCGCCGGCGCTCGTCATGTTTTCCCTGATGGTGTCTGTCCCCCTCCTGACTGCCCTCGGCGTGGTGAGGGAGAAGGAGCGCGGCTCGATCTACAATATCTATAGCTCGACGGTGAGTCGTGGCGAATTTCTTGTGGGGAAGCTTTCGCCATATATCGCGATGTCGGGCGTCAACGTCGTCCTGTTGTGGATCATAGCCACGCGCCTCTTTGAGGTGCCATTCAAAGGGAATTTCGTGTTCTTTTTTGTGTCCTCGCTGGTGTTCGTCGCCTGTTGCACGGGAATTGGCCTCGTCGTCTCTCTCCTCGTGAACACCCAAATGGCGGCGATGATTATTGCCATCATTGTCGGCATCGTTCCGACCTTTCTGTTCTCCGGTTTCATTGTCCCAGTTTCTTCCCTGTCTCCAGGCGCTCAAATACAGTCTCGTTTTGTTCCCGCCAGATATTACACCGATATCGTACGCGGGGGTTTTCTGAAGGGACTTGGGATGGACGTGTATGGATGGGAGTTGCTGGCGCTGGCCGGGTACGCATCAGCACTGTTTCTTTTGGGGTATGTGCTCTTTCGCAAGAGACCCAGGACATGAAGCAGGGAATGGGGACCAGCCTGAACCGAACAACGATCTGGTGCCGTCGTCTGTCTGTCATGACCCATAAGGAATTACTGCAACTGTTTCGAGACCTTCCCCTCGTCTTATTCCTAATCTACTCCTTTACCCTCGCGGTCTACATCACCGGCACCGGCATGTCGGCACAACTTCGAAATGCCAGCATACTGGTGTATGATGCCGATCATAGTCGGTCATCACGGGAGCTGATCCACCGATTTCGCTCTCCATATTTTCGTCTCGATGGAGAGATTGCCACACCACAGGAAGGGCTACGTCTGTTAGACGAGGGCAAGACGATGGTGGTGTTGGATATTCCTCCACGGTTTCATGAGTTGTTGGAAAAAGGGGAGCAAACGGCCGTGCAGATCCAGGTAGATACGACCAATGCGCCACAGGGCCTGTCTGCAGCGAGTTACGCCGCCCGGATCGTTGGAGGGTTTGGGTCAGAAGTGGCAAGGCGACGCATGGGTATCAGCCCCAACGCGCGAGAGCCTCTGCCGGAAGTCCGAAGTGATCACCGCGTATGGTACAACCCCGAGCAAAAAGATGCCTGGTTTGAATCGGTGTCCCATGTTCTTCGCATGACCACGCTCTTTGCCATCCTCTTGCCGGCGGCCGCTCTCGTAAGGGAAAAAGAACGAGGGACGGTCGAGCAATTGTTGGTCTCTCCCCTCACCCCGTTTCAGATTATGTTCTCCAAAGTGTTGTCCATGACCATTGTTATTTTAGGGGCGACGCTCACGAGTATCTTTGTCATCCTCCGACCCATTCTGGATGTCCCGTTGAGAGGAAGCCTGGCGTTGTACGTGGTGCTCACCGCTCTCTTTGCCTTTACCACCGCCGGCATCGGGCTGTTCGCGGCGGAATTTTCGCGGAATCAGGCGCAGGTGATGATGATGACCATCTTGGTTCTTGTCCCCATGCTGTTGCTGTCGGGGATTACGAGCCCAGTGGAAGCGATGCCGACATGGGTGCAGTACCTCATGACCTTGTCGCCGTTACGCTATTACATCGAGATCACCCACGGCATTTTCTTTAAAGGGATCGGGCTCGAGATTCTCTGGCGGTCGGTCCTAGCCATGGTGCTCCTGGGGAGTGTCACCTTCGGCTTTGGGGTGTGGCGCTTTCGCAGGCAGTTCGAGTGAGGGGCACGCGGTCATTTGAGAAAAGCCATGACAGGCGAGAGGCGACTGATGAAGCAGGCAACCATTACCCTTCAGGACCAACGGCTCATCCAGTTCGAAGGGCGCTGGACTGTGCAGGACATGCCTGAGTTGGAGCGGCGGTTTGACTCGATATCCTGGCCCGATGTCCCGGCTCTGGTCTGTGACGCCAGCGGGATTGCGGCCATGGATACGGGTGGAGCGGTCTTGTTGCAAAGAACCTTGAATCACCTTCGAAAAAAGGGACGGCAGGTGGCATTGCGTGGCCTCCGACCGGAGTTTGCCGAGCTGTTGGAAATGGTGTCGACGAACTGGGGAAAGGTTCAGCCAACCGCAGTGCGGGTTTCTCCTCAATGGTTGGAGAGGGTCGGGCTCATCGCGTGGGATCGGGTGCAGCAAGGGATAAACGGCCTTGCTTTCTTGGGGGAGAGTACGGTAGCCATGGTTCGTTCCCTCATTTCTCCAAGGTCGATTCGGCTGCGCGCCTTGCTCCGAAGTCTTGAGGAAGACGGGTTTCACGCCCTGCCTATCACTGGGCTGCTGACCTTCCTCATGGGTGTCGTGATTGCCTACCAGGGGGCCGAGCAGTTGCGGACCGTCGGCGCCAACATCTTTGTCGTCGATCTGGTCGGAATTTCTCTTCTCCGTGAAATTGCTCCCCTCGTCACCGCGATCCTTGTCGCCGGGCGCTCCGGCTCAGCCTACACCGCCGAGATCGGGACGATGAAGGTCACCGAGGAGTTGGATGCCCTTCGAACGTTAGGGGTCAGCCCCATGCAATTGCTCGTGCTTCCCAAGGCCCTCGCCCTGGTGATCGCCCTGCCGCTGTTGACCGTATACGCCGATGTGGTCGGCGTGGTGGGCGGTATGCTGGTCGCGTCCAATCAGCTTGGGGTCGGCTACCATGAATTCCTTACCCGCTTTGAAGAAGCCGTTGCCTTGAAGCATTTCTTCATCGGGATGGGGAAAGCGCCGGTCTTTGCAGGCATCATTGCCCTGGTGGGCTGCTATCAGGGCTTCCAAATACGTGGCGGCGTCAATGACGTGGGCCGGCACACGACCATCAGTGTAGTACAAAGCATTTTCTTGGTCATAGTCTTTGACGCATTCTTTTCCATCCTGTTGAGCTGGTGGGGTCTCTAATGATGGCGATCGCTGGGGCGACGGTCGGCTCACCACTGATCGACGTCAGTCACGTCTGCACACGATTTGGCAGCGCGGTTGTCCATGATGACGTGAGTCTCTCGGTTCACAGGGGCGAGATTTTTGCGATTGCGGGCGGAAATGGGAGCGGCAAGTCCACCCTGCTCAGGGAGATCCTCCTTCTACAGCGACAGACATCGGGGACCATTCTGGTCTTCGGAAAAGACACCACTCATCTGACGGAGGCAGAGCGGAAGAGTCTCCACCGGCGGTGCGGTGTCATGTTCCAGCATGGCGCGTTGTTCAGTTCTCTCACCGTCGCTGAGAATGTCGCGGTTCCCTTGCGGGAGCATACCCGTTTGGGCACGCGACTGATTCAGGAGATTGCGGCCATTAAGATTGCCCTGGCCGGCTTTCCTCCGGCGAGTATCACGAAATACCCGAATGAGCTGAGCGGTGGAATGCGAAGGCGCGCAGCCCTGGCCCGTGCCATAGCCTTGGATCCCGAACTGCTGTTCTTGGACGAGCCCACGGCGGGATTGGATCCGATCAGCGCCGCGGGATTCGACGAGCTGGTGCTGCATCTGAAGGGTTTGCTCGGGTTGACGGTGGTGATTGTCACGCATGATCTCGATTCGCTGTGGCGCATTTCGGATCGCGTGGCTGTTCTGGGGAATGGGACGGTAGTGGGCACGGGGACAATGCAAGAACTGTCCCAATCTGATGACCCCCACATCCATGAATTCTTCTGTGGACCGCGTGGCCGGGCGGCAAAGGAGCAAGCATGGAACCCAAAGTAAACTACCTGATTGTGGGTCTGTTCGTGGTTGTGCTCGGGATAACCTTAGTGGGAGTGGTATTATGGCTCGCCAAAGGGGATTACCAGTCGTATGATCGCTACTACGCCTTCGTGCGAGAATCGGTCGCCGGCTTGAGTCTGAATGCCCCAGTGAAGTATCACGGAGTGGAGGTGGGTTCCGTCACTGAAATCGTCCTCAACCCGGACAATCCGGAAGAGGTGCGCCTCACCTTAGACATTCTCCGCGGGACCCCGGTCAAAGAGGACACCATTGCTATTCAGCACGTCCAGGGGCTCACCGGCTTTGCAATTATTGACCTGACTGGCGGCACGCGGACATCCCCCCGGCTCACCGCCAAACCTGGTGAACCGTATCCAGTGATCAAGACTGGTCCGTCGTTTTTCGCACGCTTGAATCAGGAAGGGTCACGCCTCATGACAAACTTGAATCAGGTGACGGAAGATGTACAAATGCTGATCGATGAGAGCAACCGCGCTGCGCTGCGCCAGATCCTGACCGATATGGCGAAGCTGACGAACACATTGGCCGCCCATAGCGAACGCCTGGACCAGGGGGTCACCAATGCGGCGGAGACCGCACAACATCTTGCCACGATGTCGAAGGATCTCAGCCAGCAGCTTCCCATCATCATGAAACGCATAGACCGGAGCGCCCTTGCATTGCAGGGAATGACGGAAGAAGTGACCCGTGCGAGTTCAGCCGTCGGTGACATGGTGAAGGAGACCAGACCAAACATCGAGGCGTTTTCCCGTCAAACTTTGGCCGAAACAGGGTTCCTCATTGCCGAACTCCGCGAACTCACCGCAAGTCTCCAGCGGGTAGCGCGACAACTTGAACGAGAGCCTAGCGCACTCATTTTCGGTGGCACACCTCCACCGCCAGGACCGGGGGAGTGAATCGATGACCGCAGGGCTGAGCCGTTCTCTCGGAATCCTTACCACGGCCTTGCTGTTGGTGGTGCTGACGGCTTGCACCTTCGGGCCGCCGAAAAGTAGCTCGGTCCCGCATACGTATCTGCTCAGCCTTGAGCGTGAGGCAGATGAGCTTTCCACCGAAATCATACCTGCTGCCGACGCACCAACTCTGCTGGTCAATGTGCCGAAGGCTCAAGCGGGGTTCGACACACCACGCATGGTCTATCTCCAGCGCCCGCACGAAGTGCAGTATTTCGCAACCAGTCAATGGGCGGATACGCCGGCCCGCATGTTGGCTCCGCTGCTCGTGCAAGTCCTCGAGCGAACTGGCGGGTGGGGAGCGGTGATTCAGATGCCGAGCAGCGTGCGCGGTGATTATCGCGTCGATATCGACAACCTTTCGCTCCAGCAGGAATTTGTTTCACGACCCAGCCTGGTTCGTCTCGCCTTTCGTGCGCAACTTGTCGACTTACGAAGACAATGCGTCTTGGGCGTTCGCGGATTCGTGGCGTTGGAGGAGGCTTCCAGCGAGGATGCCTATGGAGGAGTGCTCGCAGCAAATCGTGCTGTGGCCACACTCCTTCCTCAGTTGGCCGCCTGGCTCAATGCCTCCATGAACCAGGATCTTCAGGACGCGTGCTGATGGGGTGACTGCCGAGTCCAGAACAGTGGCCTCTGAATTGGGGAGGCATTTCCATCGCATCGGGAACCGACTTCGCTTGCAGAGTGAGGAATGATGGCTGGGAAAATGGTCCTGCCCACCGAACAGTGCAGATTTAACCGTGGCCGTCCCGTCCTACGTGGTGGGTCTCAAGGGTGAGGGAGGGTACAGAAGACGATGAATTCACGACACAGCCCACACTCAACTGGAGGTGATACACCATGAATGCCAAATCTAAGAAGAATGTCTCACCTGGAAAGCCGGTGACCACGGATCCCGACGGCGTGTGGCAGTTGATCACGCAGAAAGCCAATGAGCTGTGGGAGCAGCGGGGGCGGCGGGAAGGTTTCGCCTTAGATGACTGGCTCGAGGCAGAAGAAATCGTCATGGATGAATTGCACGAAGGCCGTGAGTAGCGGTCGGAATCCTTTCGTCAGTGACCCAATTACATTTGTTCGCATGCCAGCACGGGCTCGTCAACAGTGCCGAGGAGCGTTGAGGGACATGAGAGGTGATCATGCCTGCATGTCGAGTGGGACTCGATGATGCAGGAACTCCACGGCTGGAGTGAAGAAAAGCGTTCCGCCTATCTGTACCAGATTCTCGCTGAGGCTGAGGCAGGCACGACGAGACAGGACCTCTTTTTGAAGCTGGCCCAGGCGGCAGACCAGCAGGCAAGCATTTGGGCGCGCACCATTGAAAAAGACGGGGGCCGCTTGCCTGAGGGCTACCGGCCAGACCTACGGACGCAGATGGTGGGACAATTCACCAGGTGGGTGGGTCCCCGCGTCATGCGGCCGGTGCTCGCTGCCATGAAGGTGCGAGGCCTCTCTGTCTATTCATCGGCGAGCCCAGGCCATGCCATTCCGGTGAGCCTGGCCGAGGTGGGCCGTCGGCATCGGGCCTTCGGCAGTGGGGGCAACCTCCGCGCCGCGGTGTTCGGAGTCAACGACGGCCTTGTCTCGAATGCCAGTTTGATCATGGGCATTGCCGGTGCGTCCGTGGACACTAACATCATTATGCTGACCGGCATCGCTGGCCTGCTGGCTGGAGCCTTCTCTATGGCGGCAGGGGAGTATGTGTCGGTTCGTTCGCAGCGTGATCTCCATGAATATCAGATCGGGCTCGAGCGAGAGGAGTTGGAGGAGTATCCGGAAGAAGAAGCGGCCGAGCTTGCCTTGATCTATGAGGCGAAAGGGCTCAAGAAGGAGGAGGCGCACCATCTCGCAGATAAGATCATTGCCGATCCCGGACGGGCCTTGGATACACTCGCGAGGGAAGAACTGGGTCTGAATCCTGACGAGCTCGGTTCGCCCTGGGGGGCGGCATCATCATCCTTCCTCTCCTTTGCCCTGGGCGCGTCTCTTCCACTCTGGCCATTTTTCTTCGGGGCGGGAGGGGAACGGCTATGGTTGGTCATGATGGTGACCGCTCTCGCCCTCTTTGTGGTTGGTGCCCTGCTGAGCCTGTTCACGGGGAAGCCTGCTCTGGTGGGAGGCCTGCGCATGATGCTGATCGGCGGCGCTGCCGCTGGGGCGACCTATATGATCGGCAGCGCGATTGGAATCAGCTTGGGTTAGATTCTTGGAAAGGCCAGGGGTTGTCGCCTGGTTCATCGAGTAGTGACCAAGGCTCATGAGTTAGATGTCAGACGTTTTGACGCGGTGCTGTTCGATCTTGACGGCGTGGTGACGAAAACGGCGAGAGTCCACGCCGCGGCCTGGAAGAAACTGTTTGATGGGTATCTGGAGCGAAAATCCATTCGAGAGGGAAAACCATTTCTGCCTTTCGATGCGCAGACCGATTATCGGGAGTATGTGGATGGCAAGCCACGCCATGAAGGCGTGAAGAGTTTTCTCGAATCGCGTGCAATCACGCTTCATTACGGAGACCCCGGGGACGATCCGAGTGCCGAAACCATCTGTGGATTAGGGAATCGCAAGAATGACTACTTTCGGGAGGCGTTGAAGGAGATGGGAGTGGAGACCTTCGCATCCAGCGTTGCTTTTGTCCATGAGGCCAAGCGGAGAGGACTGAAGACCGCCATTGTGTCTTCCAGCAAGAATTGCGGGGCCGTTCTGGAGGCTGCAGGCCTCACGGACCTCTTTGATGTGAAGGTGGACGGTCAGGACATGGCCCGTGGACATCTGAAGGGAAAACCAGCCCCGGACATATTTGTTCGGGCCGCCTCATTGCTTGAGATCGCGCCGGAGCGGACGGTCATCGTTGAAGATGCCCTGGCTGGGGTCGAAGCCGGACGCAGCGGTTCATTCGGCCTGGTGGTTGGCGTGGACCGAGTGGGGCAGGGCGATGCTCTCGTGAGGCATGGGGCCGACCTCGTCGTGTCCGATTTAGCAGAACTTGCATTTGGGAATGGGGGCTCACCATGAGCGAGACCAGCCAGACCCTGCCGTCGGCCTTGACCGCTCTGGACGAGATTGCACGTCGAGCCGAGACTAAACGCCTCGTGATTTTTCTGGATTATGACGGGACGTTGACTCCCATAGTGGCCCGGCCCGAACTGGCCGTCCTCTCAGAGGCGATGCGGACCACGATACGAACCCTGGCTGAGCGATGCACCATCGCGATCATTAGCGGGCGGGACCGGGCGAATGTAGAACGGTTGGTCAAACTCGATGGCTTGTTTTACGCCGGCAGCCACGGGTTTGATATTGCTGGTCCGCATGGCTGGGAGGTCCGTCATGAAATCGGGGCTCACGTTCTGCCTGAATTAGGCCAAGCGGAAGCCAGTCTGCGGGAGAGGCTTGCCTCGATACAGGGCTGTCTCATTGAGCGTAAGAAGTACTCAGTAGCCGTGCACTTCCGGCTTGTCGAAGACGAGAAGGTGGAACAGGTCAGCCAGGCTGTCATGGAGATCGTGGCGTCACGACCGAATCTCAGGAAGCGGGACGGGAAGCGGGTGTTCGAAGTGCAGCCCGACGTGGATTGGAATAAAGGCCAGGCCGTTCTCTGGCTCCTCCGGGCCCTGAACTTGACGAAGGAGGCGGTGCTGCCCCTCTACATAGGAGACGATCTCACGGATGAAGACGCCTTTCGCGCCCTGCAAGATTTCGGGATTGGGATCGTCGTGGGTGACATATCCCGTCCCACTGCCGCTCAGTATATGGTAAAAGACCCCGACGAAGTCGGGCATTTTCTTGCACATTTAGGTGCCTTACTGGAGATCCAGACGCTATGACAGGATGGTCGCTGGTCTACGACGGGTTCAATCCGGATCAGGAACGATTGCGCGAAGCCTTATGCACCCTCGGCAACGGCTACTTTGCGACAAGGGGTGCCGCCGCCGAGGCCATCGCAGACGAGATCCACTACCCGGGCACCTATCTCGCCGGAGGCTATAACCGCCTCAAGACGGACCTTGCTGGGCACATCGTCGAGAATGAGGACCTGGTGAACCTGCCGAATTGGCTCCCGCTCAACTTTCGGATCGATGAGACGAATTGGTTCAGCATTCGAGCGATAGACGTTATCTCCTATCGGCAAGAGTTGAATTTGCAGGAAGGGACCTTGTACCGAACCTTTCGATTTCAGGATACGCAGGGACGGGTGACGAGGTTTGCTGAACGGCGGTTTGTCCATTTGGGTTATCAACATTTGGCGGGTTTGGAAATCAGGCTGACCGCGGAGAATTGGTCGGGGCCCCTGTATGTACAGTCGGCCCTCGATGGGCGGGTGGTCAATGCCGGCGTCAAGCGCTATCTGGCCCTCAGCAGCAAACACCTTGAGTGTGAGGAATCGGGCTCGGTGGGAGATGAGGGCCTGTACCTGAAGGTCAGAACTGTTCAATCTGACCTTCGAGTTGCGGAAGCGGCCAGGACGCAATTCTTTTCCGAAGGCATGCCTCTCACGGTCGAGAGACGGCTGATCCAGGAACCCGAATTCATCGCGCACGAATGTGCCATGAATGTGCAGGAAGGGCGCTCGCTGGTCATAGAAAAGATCGTGGCACTCTACACCTCCCGTGATCGGGGAATTTCCGAGTGCGGCTTTCAGGCGCGTGAAGCCATTGCCCGGGCGGATCGCGTTGAGCCGTTACTCGAGAGCCATAGGAAGCGATGGGATCGCCTTTGGCAGCGGTGTGATATTGCGATGGAAGACCAACATCGGTCCCAGCACGTCCTGCGCCTCCACGTGTTTCACCTTCTGCAGACTGTGTCTCCCAACACGATTGATTTAGATGTCGGGGTTCCGGCCCGTGGCCTGCATGGCGAAGCCTATCGGGGGCACATCTTCTGGGATGAGCTGTTTATCTTTCAATTTCTCAATCTTCGAGTCCCTGATATCACCCGTGCCCTTCTCCGATACCGTTATCGCAGACTCGATCAAGCCCTCTTTAATGCTCGAGAAGCAGGGTTCAGGGGCGCGATGTACCCCTGGCAGAGTGGCAGCGATGGGCGCGAGGAAAGTCAAACCCTGCACCTCAATCCCCAGTCTGGGCGCTGGGCGCCTGATCATAGTCATTTGCAGCGGCATGTGAGCTCCGCCATTGCCTACAACGTGTGGCAATATTACCAGGTTACCGGCGATTGGGAATTTCTGTCTTTCTACGGTGGGGAAATGATTCTCGAGATCGCACGTTTCTGGGCAAGCCACGCGACCTACAACCAGTCCCTGGACCGTTACGAGATTCTCAAGGTAATGGGACCCGACGAGTACCACGATCAGTACCCCGGTGCAGAGGAGCCTGGCCTGAACAATAATGCCTACACCAATCTCATGGCCGTATGGGTGCTCTGCCGCGCGCAGGAAGTCCTTGCCATGCTGGCGGATGACTGCCGCACCGAATTGCGTGAGGTGCTCGGAATTACCAAGGAGGAAGTGCAGTTATGGGAGGACATCAGCAGGAAAATGCGTGTTGTGTTCCATGACAAGGAGATCATCAGTCAGTTCGAAGGGTATGACCAGTTGGAAGAACTCGACTGGGAGCGGTACCGAAGGAAATACGGTAACATCCAGCGGCTGGACCGCATTCTCGAAGCGGAAGGGGATACGACAAACCGCTACAAACTCTCGAAGCAAGCTGACGTCCTGATGTTGTTCTTCTTGTTTTCGTCGGAGGAGTTACGAGAGCTCTTTAAGCGACTGAACTACCCGTTCAAATATGAAACAATTCCACAAAACATTGACTACTATCTGAGGCGAACGTCAGACGGCTCGTCACTGAGCCGTATGGTGCACTCGTGGGTGACGGCTCGTTCTGACCGGGAACAGGCCTGGAAACTATTTACGGAAGCGCTGGACGTCGACATCGCCGATATACAGGGTGGGACAACACCGGAAGGGATTCACCTGGGTGCAATGGCCGGCACCGTCGACCTCATCCAACGTGCTCATACAGGCATTGAAGCCCGCGGCGATATGCTCTTCTTCAACCCCTGCCTGCCAGCGGAGTTGGCAAGGCTCGTCCTATGCATTTTTTACCGCGGCCATTCTCTTGCCATTGAAGTCACACAAGACCGGCTCACCGTCGTGTCGCGAGTGGGCCGGGCCCAGCCCATCAAGATTGGGGTCAAGAAAAAGGTCTACCGCCTCAAGCCGGGAAAGGCTCTCGAGGTCACTCTTTGACCGGCCCTCTATTCGGGCTTTGAGCCGACTGCACGGTCATGCCTGCGAGCCTGATCTTGGCCGCCTCGTCCTAGCCTTGGCCCGCCGGGGCCCGTTCTCTTGGTTTTTCGCCCTTTCATACCAAGTCTCTCCTCCGGAAGTAGGACCCCATGCTCCATTTGCGGAATTGTGTGCATCGTCCCTTTCTTGGACACTTGCGGCTTGTCTGGGTCCTTCTCACTCTGCCGGGGCGGGGAAAGGGTTTGCTGGGGGGATTCCGGGAGTGATCTGTCTCAACATATCTCATTCATGGATGGTTTCGATCGGCGTCTCGCCGAACTTCAGAACGCGTTATCCACGGCTCCGGAGTCAGTTCGGGAGGTGCTGACGCACATTCATGACTCGGCGCTTCGAATCCAGGCCAGCCTCGACCAAATCAACGTGGACCCGCTTCCTCGGAACTCGGTCCGTTCCGCCGTCTGTTTTGATTGTGGCGCAAAGGATATCGAAGTCTTCCATACCTCCAGGGACGGAGACTGCCATCTCTGTCCGGAATGTTTTCGATTGAGGCTCGAAATATCGTAAGGTTCTCCTCAGTCACCATTGAAATCAACGAGAGCCGTGTGCTCCCTTTTCGCGTTCGATTTCGGAAATGCGAGTGGCTGGCTTTTACGAGATTGCTGTCGGGGAGTGATCCCTTGTTACCTTATAAGTCGTGCAGTTCTTCTCGGACGGCATCAAGGAGTGCAGTGAGATCAAGCGGTTTGGACAGGGTCCGGCGAGCCCCGAGCATCCGAGCGAGCTCCAAGATAGACATAGCCCCCATGTCCTCACATCCGCCGGTCATTGCGATAATTTTGACGGTGGGAAATTCGCCACGCAGGATTTGGATGCTTTCGAATCCATTCTGTTCGGGCATGAGGATATCCATGATCACCAGGTCGGTGGGAGCCGACCGATAGAGGTCTACTCCTTCCTTTCCAGAGCACCCCTCCCTCACTTCGTAGCCGATTTGTTCTAGGACTTGCCTAATTAGGCGTCGAATGGGCTCGTGATCGTCTACAACGAGAATAGATTTCATTGATGATTGGTCCTTGCTGGGATTCTGTTCGCCTTGTTCATGACCTGCAATTGCACGCATTCATTCTCCTTTGCACTCTCTCACATACACGATCGCTCAGAAGATGTCGACCCTTAACAAACTTGTCGCGCTGGGTGATGAGTTTTCTCTTCAACCCCTGTCCCAAGATACTGACTCTCGTACGGATAGTGGCTGCAGACTGTGATTCAATCCCAACTGTCCGCAGATGGCGGTTCGCCCTGGACTGCGCGGACCATGAATCCCATATCGTCGGCACCCTGGAGACAGGCAGGGGGGAGGAACACTCGGCCCACAAACTTGGCTGTTCCCTGCCCATCAACCGGTACGGCCGGGGTCTCAACCAGGGTGGCCTGTGCCCCAGCCGAGACGTGACACACCACAATGCCCTTGACTGCGGGTATTGTTCCCAGGGCTGGGGCGGCTTCCCCCGCTGCTCCTTCTCGGACTGGTAACCCCTTGACCTCGAACCGTACCACCCCGTCCTCGAGATTCACATCCGCCTCGCCAAGCAACAACCCGGCCGCATCGGAGTTCGTCGAGGCTCCGATGAGAGTGCCTGGCTGGGCGGTCCCCAAAATCTCTCCCCAGGCTTCGTGGGCCCCGGAGCCCGCGTAAACCGGGGCCGCCATGGCACTGATCAGTAGGGTCGCGAACAGAACATTCAGACTGTCGGCTGTTCTTGAGCGCTTCATCTCACACCTCCCATAGTCCAATTCATTCATGTTTCCTGACCTTCGATGGTTCTCTTTGATTGTTGTGTCTCGATTCATACTCCGCTCTCCCTGTTGCACTAAGTATGGCGTGCAATGGAGAAAGCGCCATGCCTCGTTGGAGGGGACGCGAAGAATGAAAATGGGGGACTACGAACGGGGGGGGGAGGCGAGCTTGGTATTCTGGCGACTGGAAACGTGAACACGTAGCCGGGAAAAATAGCTGCCAATGGGGCAGGAAAGATGTCAGCGGGGGAGGAATGAAACGGAAACGAGCTAACGAGGGAGGATCAGGCGACCGAGGAGCTCCTCAGTGTCCGGCTGGAGTTGCAGAAATTCGACTCCGAATTGACCGGCCCTAGACCACCGGACGATCGCCTGGTCTATGTGCAAGGGAGATTCTTGCTCTGGTGTGTGGAGGCGTAATTCCAAGGGGGTATCTTTTTCAACCCTGACCTCCGACGTAATTCCACAGCCTGTTTTGGAAAGGTCTAGGACGATCCCTTCCCCCCCGACCATGTGGGCCGATGAAAACGAGCTGCGGAACCGGGCGCGAACGCGAGGGTACTTTCGTAGCTCCATGCTCCACTCTCCTCTGAAATCTTGAAGAATGACGAGGATATGAGAGCAACGACATCAAGAATGCAGGATCACATTCAGCCGGTCACCGACCCATAGATGAAATGACCGTCAATCACATTGGAGGTACCAGCAATCCGATCTGAGCGCTGTCAGCGTGCTCACTATTTCTTAAGCTCGTGGGGTACCCCCTCCCTACTCGTGCGAAGCTTATCCGGAATCGATATAAAAATCTACTTTATATGGTCTGCGGAACGCTGCGGCAGGAGGGTGACCTCCTCGGAATGGCTGACGATGTCCAGTAGGTTCTGAGGGCCCGGCCTCGTGGGGACTTACCGTGAAAACGCTCCATGCTGGTTCACGGATGTCATCATTGGAGACTGGCCAGCAAGGTGAGATGGTGAATAGCCTGGGGAAATCCGGAGTACTCCTTCAGAGTCCAGGGCGAGGGAAGGAATTTCGGTCAACCAGGCTCTTGATGAACTCCTTGAGAAGGCCTCGATCCCGGGGCTGCATCTGAAGGATTTCCAGGCCGAATTGCTGTCCTCGTGACCACCGGACGGCGGCGCGGTCTACCCTGATCGGCGAGTGGTGATCGGGGAGGTAGAGCAACATCGCGAGGAATGAGTCTTTGGGGACGCTTTGGTCACCATCAACCTCCCACCCACCAGTTGAAAGATTGATCACATTGCCTTTCCCGAGCACATCAGTCCCCATATAGTACGTGTAACATTGGAAGGCGAACCGCCTGTGGGAGCGAATATTAAAATTTGACGCCATGGGTTCTCCCCCCCTCGTCTCGGCCCAGAGAGACCGACCTTCGCTCCTGCTGACGATCTCGGTGTGGAGTTTGATGCATGGCAGTGGCCGTCCAAGCCCCGCAGGGTTCTATGGTTTCCAGGCGTTTAGCCATTCCTGGCCATTGGTAGCAGTCCAGCCGGCTTGGGCGAGGAGCCGATGGATCCGTTCCTCAGAATACTCCGCCGGGTCGATCCGGCTCGCCGTGAGTGGAAGTCCTTCGCGCGGTGCCTTGCCCTGGTGTCTCAATGAGGTGAGCCCTCGGGTCTTCTGGCATGTGCGCAGTTGCATAGAAGCCTCCTCATCGTGAGGCGTGAGGAACGCCAACTTCTCACGACCACAATCTCCTCACTGCACAATATGGGACCTTACTTGCGAGGAGGCGGCATTTCTATTACACGCGCGGTGGGGCAGGCTAACCGATAGGTGGGGTTCCGTCCCGGAGCACCGGTATACCGGGGAGTCCATTCGATGTCCCACGTCCTCCCATACACATTCGTGGGTACCCTCTCTTGGAAACCATCAGCTCGGGTGTATACCCATCAGGGCAATCCCAGAATACGCAGGGCAGTCCCAGAACAGGGCCCACGTTCAGGGCTATCCAGGGCTTGACAGCGTAGGGTCGGGTATGTAACCATTGGTTACATGAAGCCAGAGGATCTAAAACGTGCCCGCAAGGGACTCGGACTGACACAGGAGCAGTTGGCCGAGGCTCTCAATACTACCCGCATGAGCATCACACGCTACGAATCCGGTACCCGTCGGATCCCTGGCATGATCGACGTGGCGCTCCAGCAATTAGCCTCCGCGCCTCGCGTGCAAATGGCGGGAATCGTCGCTGCAGGAGAACCGATCGAGCCGATTCCCCAATCCGATCAGGTTGAGGTGCCTCCCACCATGCTACGAAGCGGGGAAACCTTTGCACTTCGGGTGAAGGGGGAATCCATGCGTGATGAGGGCATCCTCTCCGGAGATCTCGTGATTGTTCATAAGCAGGTGAATGCTCGGAATGGTCAGACGGTGGTCGCGCTGCTGAACAACGAGGCCACGATCAAGAAATTTTATCGCAAAGGGGACCGGATTGAACTGCATCCAGCCAACGCGTCTATGCAACCGATTCTGGTTGCCCCCACCGATGAATTCCGAATTGAGGGGATGGTGATTGGCGTCATTCGTCATCTCAAATAACGGCCATGATGGGAAGGAGGGATTCCATGTTTGCTGGCGAGTCAACCCTAGTACGTGAACGTCTCTGGGAACTGGAGCGTACGGTGAGAACACTGGCCGACCGCGTTCAACATCTCCAGCGTCAGGCGGTTTCATGTCCTCCGGTCTCTCAGGAAGCCCGCTTGTGGCCAACCTGGAGGTGGAGAAGCGTGAGGACGGGCGGTTCCCAACCGAAGGGCAGAGGTTCAATTCGCGAGAATAGGAGGATACCTCGTCATGCTAGCAGTGCAGCCAGACCAAATGCTGAGTAGGGGTGAAGGTCCTTGCTCCGATTGCGGACACATTGCCTTGCTTTGGACCAGATGCTTTGACCAGCATACACACTCCATGGTGGAACTCTGTGCGAACTGTGCTCCAGCATTCATGCAGCGTCAGCAGTTTCCCATGGGGTGTTGCGGAGATGTCTAAGCTGAAAAAAGTGATTTGGCCCAGGAATACTCTATTGGCTGACCCTCGTCATGAGCAGGTGATTGAGTCTAGAAGCGCTGACCATCAGATAGCATCCGGTAAACATGGCAATACCGGCAATGTCAAAGAACACGTCCTCGACAGATGGGTATCTCCCGGGAACGAATACCTGAGCAAGCTCCGTAACTATCCCGCAGCAGGTGGCCATGGTGACGGCGACTCGTATCGCCTGGGACCTCACCATCCCAAAGGACCGGAGACTCACGATCCACAGCCATGCGAGAAGGCCGTAGGCTGGTGTGTGGAGAAGGTTGGCGACCTGAGGCTGAATGTCGGGCAAAAGACCGGCGGCTGTTTTGGCGTCAGAAGGTGTGATGGCGCCAAGAAAAATCAATCCCGTGTAGCACAGGGTCAAAACGACGAAGCTGGGTTTCATGGGGTAGGATAAAGGGTCTGTTTCATCATGGTCTGTCTCTGACTGTGCTGGAGCGTAAAGATCATCCTGGCCAAATTCCATCCACCCTTAGAATGGCGGATCATTCTTTTGAGGGGCACAGCCTGAGGACATAGAGGTTCAACTGGCTAGGGGGGAAAGCTGCGTTGGCCGTGGGGTCGGCTGAGGAAGAGTCGTTCAGGGAGGTCGATCTCGTTGAAAAAGCAGCTTCTCGGGAGGATGCCCAAACTGCCGTCTGGGCTCGGGATGCGGAATGCGGCTTTCACTGGAACTCTGGAGGATTGCTGGTATAGTTCTTCCTATGACCCCGCTGGGCCACACGCAGAGCCCTCCACAATCGACACCAAAGACGATTCTCCTCGTCGAGGATGATTCGTCCATTCTGACACTGTTTAGCGGTACCCTGAGACAGCAGGGCCACACGGTGCTCACGGCGAGTAGTGCCGAAGAGGCCCTCCAGGTCTGTCGGCAATACCCTGGCGCCATCCACCTCCTCTTGACGGATCTTTTGCTTCCGAATACCGGTGAACTCCATCTCCTGAATGATAAATCCCAGGGCAGCAAGGTGAAGGGCCTGGATCTGACGCGACAAGTCTTGGCCTTGCGACCGCAGCTTCTCGTGCTACTCATGTCGGGCCATCCGGACGACCAGCTCAGGAGTATGGGCGTCTTTAGAGAAAAATGGCCACTCTTGCGAAAGCCGTTACGTGTAGAGACGCTGATTCAGACCGTCCGCCAGTACCTGGATACCTTGCCCTAGTCCTGTCGCCTACGAGGAGCTCGCGCACTCTGCTGCATCTGTAGTGCCTGCCGCACCAACCTCACTCTTCAAGAACTTTCCATCCAATCTACGACCAGATAAAACATGGCTCTCACAGCTGGACCCTTCCATGTGACTGGGTAGCGTGTTCGTCTGTACCCGTAGTTTGGCCCCACGCGTCCTGTCTTCGTAACGCGAAACGTTTTATCAAGAAGGAAATAGGGCGAGGCGTGCTAATTTCTCCCAGACAAGAGCGCCGAAGGAAGACTCTCTCACACGATGAGTCCGTAGCCATGTGCTCTTGGTAGCCGTCATGAAGCAAAGGAGGCGTCCCATGCCGCTCGTGGTCCTGGCACTCACTGTTCTCTTTGGGGCCTGGCCGTCGGCGTCCCAGGCACTCGGTGGTCTGGAAGAGGCCGACAATCTCAAAGACCTCTTGGGAGTGGGGGTCGTGGTTGAGGAGATGAACCGAGTGTTGAAGAGGGAGGGAGTCATGACGGATCACATTCAAACGGAAGTCAAGGTTCGGCTCCGAATGGCAGGAATTCGAGTCCTAGGATCTTCGGTCAGTGCCAAGATGTCCGGCGCGCCGTATCTCTATGTCAATGTCAACGCCAAGAAAGTCCAGGATCTTCCACTGTACCTCTTCGCGGTGAGGCTCGAACTTCACGAGGTGGTCCGCCCGGTGCGAAAACAGGACGAGCAGCAGTTCGCAGTGACCTGGAGGGATCACAGTGTGATTGGAAACGTTGGGGCGGACCACGTAGGAGACATTCTGCTGGTCGTGAACGACGAAGTCGACAGATTCGTGAAGGCGTATCGGGCCGCTAACCAGCCGTAACTGCGGTGGTGGGCACGCTGTCTGCCTCTCTGGTTCCTAAGAAGGAAGGAGACTCTATCCCTTTGTGAAGAAGGAAAAGTCGGCATGCTTTGCATGACTGGCGACGAAATGTCTCACACGCTTGATTTCTTCCTGCTTGACAATCACATTCTTAAGCCCTAGCCGTCCGCTACGGGACCATCGCACCGTCGCCACTTCTACTTCTACGGGCGTCTCCCCGTCAGGCAAATAAATACGAAGAGAGAGGGCTGTCCCTTGCGGGAGAGGCTGCTCGGAGGTGATCCCATAGCCACCTGTCGAGAGATTGACCAGGGTTCCCTTTCCGGCAATTTGGTCGCCCGAGTACTGAATCGGGCACTCTACCGGCAAGCGTAGGTCGTGACGCAAGTCCATGGGCCCTCGGGAATTGCCAGAAGCGCTCAAAGGGATCGTGTGGTGGTGTGGATAGTACTATCCCACTGGGCCCTTTTCAAGGGGACTGTCGCAACCGACAGGCTCTTGCTGGCGCGAGAAGGTTCGAGAGGTGCTTGATCACGATCCCCTTTGGCCACAGCCTCATGCCTCGCTGAGAGCCTGGGAAGATTCCCACGTCGTTGCCTTCCTGGTGGGCTCAACGTATCAAGGGGCAGAGTCGACGGTGAGGTCTTTCCTCAGTCTGTACGTGGCAGGGCGCCAAAGCCGAAATCGCCGACCACCTTTTGTTCGTCATAGCGAACCCAAAACTGGGGAGCCGCATCTGAATGCCCACGTAGGGGTTTCAGCGTCTCAAGGGGAGGGAGATACACCTGAGGAAATGGTCCGCGGGGCCGTGGCTCAAAGGGGCTCGCTAGACCGTGTTTGGTTTAAGTCGTGAGCAAGGGCGGATACCCGTAGAGGGCATACTCTCCCATGGCGTTATCTTCCGCACTTGGCATAGTGAGCTCCGGTTGTCCATACTGGGCAACGACCTCCTTCTGGGTGGTCTGTCCTTTTTGAATCCAGGTGGTGTCGGTCACGTCGAGCCTCCGAGCAGAGTCTTCGGCCGCACAACCGGACAGATTCACCAGTAAGACTAATCCGGACACGGCTATAAGAGCAGTCTGCATCCTGGCACCCTGCACGTGTAGAGTCGTCATCCTGATTCCGGCGCTCGCAGAGGCTACATCCGAGGTGTCTCTGGGAAACGGACATGCAGGTCTCAGTCATCGTATAGGCAAGATCTAGGCCTATTCTACCAACAGGAAACATCTGTGTGCCACGGAGCGTGAAATGGCTCCAGAGCAGTGAGAGTGCCACGAACCGCTGGCGTCAGTTCTGGATCAACGGCTTTTCCTGTTACCGGCGGTTAGCCCTCGGGATCGGGAGGCATGCTCATTCCCCAGGTCCTTTGGGGGCCTCATTCTGACTTTCTCCCGGACGCTCCCGGCTTCATGAGCTCCTTTTCACGACTGGCCGTAGGACCGCCGTGAATAGAAATATACAACTTTCGAGGGGCCCCGATTGGTGAATTGCCGTGAGGCTCAGGCCTGCTATACTGATGAAGTAATCATGGTGACGGCTCAGCATGGGCATCGCGGAGGTTTCCCTTGCCAAATCCTTCAAAAACCGTCCTTGTCGTTGACGATCAACCCAGCATTTTAAACCTGCTTTCCGAAGTCCTCGGGAAGGAGGGTTACGCAACGCTGGTCGCGAGCAACGGGAAGGCAGCGCTGCGAATCTGTGAGCAACATGTAGACACGATACACCTTTTGGTCACTGATATCCTCATGCCGGGTATGAATGGACTGGAGCTGGCCACCGAAGTGGTTGCCCGACGTCCACAGATTCGCGTTCTGTACATCTCAGACAGCGGTGTGGTGGCAAATGCTTTCGGGACCGACCATGAGGTCCCCTTCCTCGAGAAACCCTTTAAGATAGAGCTCTTCAGTAAGACCGTCGGTAAGCTTCTCACCACTGACGTCCAATAAAGCCATGCGGATCTTGGCAAGCATCCGTGCATTCCCGTTGGCTGGCCGATTACATTCTCGGGACAACGGATCGTTGGAGAGGGACAGGTGGTTGACCTTTCGATGGGAGGCTGCTGTGTGGAGACCGAGGTGAATGTCATCAGCGGAACGGATCTGGAGCTACGAATCGCCCCGCCTGATCACGGATTGCCAATTACGGTGAGACTGGCACGAGTGAAGTGGCTTACCAGTAGAAGGCTCGGGTGTGAGTTTCTTGGCGTGCCGGAAGAGGATGGGAAGCGTTTGCGCCGGCTGGCAGGCACCTTCCTCTCTCGATCGGCTACTTAGGGGATTGTCCAGGTGCGACGAGATGACCAGCGGATCATTGCCTCAGCGCTTCCATCAGTGCTTTTTCTAGACAGCCAACCGTTAGGGCCTACTCACCATCAGCGCATCGAAAGTTGCCCGTAGGCCGGCTCACGACGTGGACTCTGGCCTGCATGCTCCAGGCTCTCTAATGCCTGGTTGTGCGTCATGCTCACCATGCCATTTAACACGACGCCCTTTTCCATCGACATGACAGGCGTCGCTAAGGTGCCGTTGAGAATGGCCGGAGGGCGCAACTCCACTTTTTCTGTCGCCGTGATGTCACCGGTCATGGTCCCCAAGGAGACGATCGACCCTGCGCTGATCGTGGCGGTCACCTCCGCGCCTTCAGCGATGAGAAGGCAGCCGCCAATACGAATCTCCCCTTTCATTCTCCCATCGATTCGCACATTGCCGGTATACGTGATGTTGCCTGTGAAGGTTACGCCTTTGCCAATGTACGCGTTGAGGCTTTCTGTGATGTCTTGATTAGAGACGGTCGACGTCGTAGTCTCAGTCCGCGCTTCTTGCTGACTCGTCTTGGCCATGGGACGCCTCCTTTTCGCTGGGGAATGGGCCTGTGTACAGCAAAGGCTAGGCTGTCCCGGGGGGAGAGTCAAGGGGCAGCACGAGGGACCGAGGAAAAAAAGGTTGAGGGGGCGGTTCGGGTCTGCGGGTGTGGCGGCGAATCCTTGACCGACCGCGAGTCAGTCCCCTGCGAAACTCCTCAGCTTTTCAACTTCGACTGCCTGACCAACGCGAGGGCGTCCGCAAGCTGGGCCGGGGTCATTCTCTTGGCCAATAAGTCGCGTTGCTCGGCTGCCTGCGGATAGCCTCCTGAAGCGGCAAGTTCGTACTCCACATAGGCTCGAACATAGTCCTGCGCGACGCCTTCCCCTTTCTGGTACATCAGCCCAAGGTTAAACCGAGCCAAGGCACTGCCCTCCTGGGCAGCCCGCTGGTACCACTTCCTGGCTTCCTGCAAGTCTTGCTGCCCACCTAATCCCTTCTCGTACAACACCCCGAGGTTGACCTGGGCACTCACGACTCCTTGCTCTGCGGCCTCTCGATACCACCGCCGTGCAGCTCTGTAGAAAAATTCGTCCTGGGGCACTCCCTGACCATACTGGTACATGAGCCCGAGGTAAAACTGAGCAGCGGCATTGCCCTGGTTCGCAGCCTTCAAGAACCATTTCCTGGCTTCCTTGTAATCTTGGGCCACCCCCAGCGCTTTGCGGTACATGATCCCTAGATAGGTCTGTGCATCCGCATTGCCCGCTTCTGCCACAGGACGAAGCTCCTGTAAGGCGTTCACGTAGTCTGCCTTCCTGTAGGCATCGACCCCTGCATTCAGCTCCGCGTGAATCGGCTGGACAAGCCACAGGGAGACAACAATAGTGGCAAGGAGAGCCACGTACCCATGGTGGAATTCACTATACCTTTTGCTCCAGTCACCACGCATCGATCCGCTCTTACCGGTACCGCTTCTTCATGGTCCGCCATTCCCAGGGCGGGATGGGGTTGGGATCAGCCCACAACCCCCGTTTAGCTGAACGTGCCTCGGCTTCAAGTGTTTGTAGATTAGGGTGACCGGAGGACCGGGGAAGCTACCAGCAGGCCCCGCTTCGTACCAGCTCCTGATTGAGATTACGGCCATCGGACAGCGTGACCTCTCCCATGGTGCGATGATACCGGTCCCTGCCCAAATCCTTGACCGTCACGGTCTTACCAAAGACCATCGCTGCCGTCGCAAGGGTGGCTTGTTCTCCGTGAGTTTGTTTGCTTTCAGGACAGTCGATGCCCTGGAGACGGACAGCCTCTGTTCCCGTGTCGCGCTGAACAACGAGGGTATCACCTTCCACAACCTCGATCACTGTGCCGGTGAAGTCAGCACTGAGCGTGATAGAGGCGGGACTCGATACGGTGAGGATGAGTGAGCCGACCACACTGCGGACGCGCGCCCAAATCACCTGCCGGTGCCGTTGCAGACGAAGTGCGGAGGCCCGTGGGGGTTGACTCTCCCTGGTGTTGTTTCCATCACATCATCTTGTCCGATCGAGAGGGAGAAGGCTTCGACGGTATTCGTCGTCCGCATGGTGACCCTCGGAGTGGACCTTGCCCCGTCCATCGCCTTCAGCCCTGCCTCGTTAGTGGCACACCACTATGGTCGTATCACGTATGGATGGTCCGGCCGTGATGACAGCCTGATTGCCTTCACAACTTAAAGGCTAGGCTGTTTGTGGGCGAGGTGTCAAGGCTGGATCGACCAGCGCCCGGATTGAGTCCAGGGCGCCGGTATCATTTCGCACACGAATTGTGTGTATGGAGTGACAAGAGGTATCGGCGGAGGCGCATACGGGTCTCCTTTGGCATCGTGAGAAATTCCACCCCGAACTGCCATCCGTCTACCCAACGCACCCTGGCGAGCCCTATCGGCATCGGACCATCCTCCTCTCTTACCAGCAGGTCCAGCCTGAGCCGCATGCCTTGGAGCACTCGCGTGGTGCTCTCCACGCGACAGCCCCATATGGACAGATTGTGTACCGTTCCCTCTCCGAGGAGGTGATCACTTGACAGCACGATTGGATGGTGGACCGAGAAGCGCTGTGAACTTCGATGATCCATCGGAACATCCATGCTGCGAGGTAGAAGGTTGGCATATACCCTATCCTATGGGAAAGGGTTGGGGTATGAACTAGTTCACACTCTTGGGAAGGGACACCTCGCCTGGCGCACTCGCACATGATCGGCAAAACCAGGTGGTCGCGCGTGACAGGCCGTTGATACCCAAAGCGTTCTTGGTGCATGATCGGGGTCCTTATGGTGTCGACATGAGACTTGGGATGGTGTCTGTTGCTGAGCTGGCGATCCTGCTCCACGTGTGTCCGGGCCATCCTGGTCAGGGTGACAGGATCAATACTGAGCTGCGTTGAGGTTGCGGGGGATCTTGTCACAAGGAGGTGTCTGTGAAGGGGAAGGTCCCATGGAGTTGGGTTCTGCTCGGCGTTTTGGCGCTCGGTGTTGCTAAGATGTTTCCTTTGTCGGTGAGCTATGCACAAGAGCATGCGCAGGAAGCTTCAAATCCGCCGTACCTACCGGGCGCTGCTTTGGCCGCGCTCATTCTCGCAACGTGTCACGTGTTCGCTCCACAGATCCGACGAGTGCTGGAGAAAAGAGAGGGGTTCGTCGCCTCATTTGGCGGGGGACTGGCCGTCGCCTATGTGTTTCTCCATCTCCTGCCCGAATTGGAAGCGGGCCATGCCTTTCTGGGCAGGATCATCTTCTTCGTCGCGCTCGCTAGTTTTGTTGTTTTCTATGGCCTCGAGGACTTTATCTCCGTCCGACTGCGAGGACAATCCGAAAGGAATATTCTGCGCTGGGCCTTTATTCTGAAGCTGGTGAACCTGTGGGTCTACAATTGGTTGATTGTCTACGGTTTGCCTGAGCAGTACATCAAGACTGGCATGATGGGAGCGGTGCCCATCGCGCTCGCCTTTGTGCTCCACCTGATACATAAGGACTATAAGTTAGGGGAAGAGTACCCTCCCCCCTTTAACACCTGGGGTCGATTCGTCCTTGCCGTGGCACCGATTGCGGGATGGGTCACTGCGCTCGTGGCGAGAAGCCATGAGGAAGCCATCACTGACATCTTTGTGGCACTTCTTGCGGGAGTGACTCTCTATAGTGTCTTCAAGGAGGAACTGCCCACGCATGAGGAGTCTCGTTTTTCGTTCTTCCTTCTCGGGGCGATCGTGTTCTTGGCCGTTGCCCTGATCGCCGGGCTGAGCTAGCGGCCACGACCGAAGACCATACCCTTCATTCTTTTACCCGCAAAATGCGCTTGATCTCCTCTGCCTTCCGCTGTTTCAGATGTCCGTACACCTCTGGGCCGTTGACAAGCTGATACTGGACGTCTTCTGTGTGGACCTGTGCACAGACCCCCTTCCCCTGCTGGTAGACTGTAAACCGAAAGACAGTCTTTTCTTTTCGGATAATCCGCAGGATGCTGACGGTGCAGGGCTCCCCATCGTAGGCCTCGGTGACCAGCTTGTCCTCATCCCATTCCTTAATCGTATGAACATCCGTGAGGACTTCGAGGACGGGGGTGGTCTTATTCAGGAGGATGGCTGTGGCTTCGATGCATTGGTTCTGATCTCGAAAGCAGGAAATCTTCGAGGTATGGACTGAGTCCGTAGTCGGGGCGTCTTTACGGACCCACGTGCCCTGGACTTGGATTGCGGTGTCCCATTGTTTGAACTCGAAGGTGGCTGGAGGCAAGTAGGGGACGAGCTGATCAAGAGCTCTGTTATCCGCGGTCAGAGAGTGGAGCGTGCGAATATCGATGTCACCGGTCTTCGGAAGGTTGACGTACTGCTGGTATTCTCCTAACGCCCTTCGAGTGCGTTCATCCAGTTTCCCCGAATAGGGCCCGGTGCCGTAGCCAAACCGGCCAAGAAATATCTGGATCCCCAATACGAGGACGCGGAATTCCTCAGGCTTTGATCGAAGGGCTTCCAGATCCTTCTGTGCGTTGAGTTCCTCTGGTGAGAGAGGAACTCGTTGTTCCTGTTGGGAAATGTCCCGGTTCTTTTTCATTGGGGCTTTCGTCGTGACCCCTGGCGCTCCCCCGGAAGTCCCTGACGATTGGGCGAGAACAGGTGAGGTGATCAAACCAAGCGAAACAACCAAAGCAAGAAACGATCTTCTACACATGGGCGACCTTGCCTCCTGAACATACTGGTTCGATGATGTGCTGGGTACTTACCGGCTGGGTGTGCTGACAGTCAAGGGAGTCACCAGCCGAAAAGTGGAGCAGGGGATCCCTCAATATTTGGCACCGTAGACCGGAGGCGATGGGACTGCAAGATGGGAGAAGGATAAACAAAGGTTGAGCGGTGTGTAGGCCCAACTGGAAAGAGGCATCTGCCCCGAAATAGCCATAAGACAGGGTCCCTCGTCCCAATGAAGTGAAGTATGGGAAATCGACCTGCCGCCGAGGAGTCTCGCTGAGGGAGCCGTGATGTTCGATGTCGGTTTGAAACTTCCAAGCGAACGACCAGACAGGTTCCATCGCACGTCGGGTGGGCTCTGGTCACGAGGGAAAGCATAAAATGAAATTTTATTATTAAAAACATATGGTTAAACAACTAGATGAAATTAGTTTCAAAGACCGATATTTTATGGTTGAATAAACCGACTAGTTGGTATAGTAATGGTCGCCATGTCGGCAAGCACTGCCAAAGAGAAGCTCATTCAGGCTGCCCTGCGGTTGATGCTCGACAAAGGGTATGCCGGGACCGCCGTTGATGAAATCTGCGAGTCCGCAGGGGTAAGCAAGGGCAGCTTCTACCACTTTTTCAAGACCAAGGAGGATATAGGGCTGGCAGCCCTGGAGGCCTTCATTCAGGGGGCGGAGAAACTGATTAGCCGTGGGAGCTTTATGGAGATCGAGGATCCCATTCAACGTGTCTTCGGGTACCTTGACCACGCCGAAGCGGTATCCAAGGAAATCTGGGGAGACGGATGCTTACTGGGGACCTTCGCGATCGATTTGGCCCGGACACATCCGGTGATTCGATCGCGTGTCACTGCGTTGTTCGATAAGGCCGCAGCCAACGTGGCACAGATATTCAAGCCGATTGCTGTACTTCGCCAAGATGGTCCGACCGCGGTGCAGCTAGCCGAGCAGTATTTGGCCATGCTGGAGGGCTCAATTGTTCTTGCCAAAGCGCATGACGATTGGAAGCGCATTCCCCAAGGGCTCCAGGCCTTTCGAGGATACTTGCGGTTGCTGGTCGCGTGAAAAATCCTCTTGAATTGAGATAACACAACATAGGCCCTATAGAGGCGTGAATCAAACTTGTGCCCGCCTCGAAATATTCGGAACAGAGTCCAACGGGACCCCAACGACTCACACCAAGGAGGGAAGTCATCATGCTGAACGAAGCGAAACTCCACGAATTCATGGGAAAG
Source organism: Nitrospiraceae bacterium (assembly GCA_041616875.1). Lineage (GTDB taxonomy): Bacteria > Nitrospirota > Nitrospiria > Nitrospirales > Nitrospiraceae > JBFJQA01. The sequence continues at coordinate 69,757 of JBFJQA010000001.1, forward strand.
ATGGTCGGTGACATGGGGGCGGCCATTAGCACGGCCTTGGTTCTCACGGGGGACAGGCTCGGACTGTACAAGGCCCTAGCGGAATTCGGTCCCCTCACCTCTTACCAGCTCGCCGAGCGTACCGGCACGGCGGAACGCTACGTCCGTGAATGGCTGGCGGCGCAAGCGGCGTCCGGTTACATCGAACACCACCCAGAAACAAACCGGTTTTCGATGACGCCTGAGCAAGCCGCTGTGTTCGCTGACGAAGACTCGCCGGTGCATGCCTGCGGCGGCTTCTACTCGATCGCTTCTGTGATTGCCGACGAACCGAAGATCACCGATGCATTCCGCACCGGTCAAGGCGTGGCTTGGGGAGATCGCCACCCCTGCCTCTTTTGTGGGACGGCGAAGTTTTTCCGCCCTGGTTATAGGGTTAACCTGATCTCGTCGTGGATCCCGGCCCTGGATGGAGTAAAGGAAAAACTCGAGCGTGGGGCTCGTGTGGCGGACGTCGGGTGTGGCCATGGTCACTCCACCTTGATCATGGCGGAGGCGTTTCCAAACAGCCAGTTCGTCGGCTTCGACATTCATCCGCCGTCAATCGAAGAAGCAGGGCAAATGGCAAACCAAGCCGGACTGACCAACGTGCGCTTCGAAGTCGCCACGGCCAAAACCTACCCGGGGGAGAACTACGACCTGGTCACATTCTTCGACTGCTTGCATGACATGGGCGATCCGGTTGGTGCGGCGGAGCGTGTCTATGCCTCCCTCGATCGCGATGGAACCTGGCTGATTGTCGAACCGTTCGCAAATGACAAACTCGAGGATAATCTTAACCCGATCGGCAGGGTCTACTATGGCTTCTCCACGACGGTTTGCACACCCGCCTCGCTGAGTCAGGAAGTGGGCGCAGCCCTTGGCGCCCAAGCGGGAGAAACTCGGATTAAGGAGGTGGTGACCTCCGGAAGGTTCACACGCTTTCGTCGTGCGACGGAAACACCCCTCAATCTGATTCTGGAGGCGCAGCCGTAATCGAGAGTGGAAGAGCGGGCAGGGGCGCAGGCGGCTGCGCCCACTGACCCGAAGGCCATTGCGTCTTTCTTGTCTCTTCCGTATGCTCTGATGCCCTGCGGTGTGGGATGACAACTGGGCGCGCGTAACAGGGCCAGATTAGTCCACGGTTCCTGCCCGAGGCCGTCTCTCGGCCAAAAGGGCCTCAATCCAAGAGATGCATCGCGTCATCAACCTTCTAAGGGAACTGTACGAGCAAGACACGTATCGTGGGATTCGTTTTCGTTACGGCCTACTGGCCTTTGATCTCGTCGTCATTCTGTTCTTGGTAGTGTCTTCCTTCTTCCACGGCACCAGGCTCACCGAAATCCTCGACGCCCTCTTTGGCGTGGTGATCCTGGTGGATTTCACCGCGCGAATGCTCATCAGTCGGTCGCGGAGGCGGGAACTCTTGCAGCCCGCAGGAATCGCGGACGTGATCGTCATTGTTTCCTTGCTCGCTCCAGTCATGGGCGAAAACTTTGCGTTTCTGCGAGTAGCCCGATCTCTTCGTTTGTTCCGTTCCTACCAATTGGTCGCCCGCCTCCGAAAAGATTTTCCGGCTTTCCGTCGCAACCAAGACATCATTGTAGGGGCCATGAACTTGTTCATCTTTATCTTCATCATGACGGCGGTGGTGTTTGAGACGCAAGCGCACACGAACCCGGGAATCACCAATTACTCCGATGCCCTCTACTTCACGGTCACCACGCTGACGACGACCGGGTTCGGAGACATCACGCTTCCGGGAACGACGGGTCGGCTCCTCTCGGTCCTCATCATGATCTTCGGGGTCTCCCTCTTTATCCGGCTGGTCCAAGTTGTGTTTCGCCCAGCGAAGCTCCACCATGATTGTCCTCAGTGTGGCTTGAGCCGACACGATGCGGATGCCGTGCACTGCAAACATTGCGGGCGTGTCCTCAAGATCCCCCACGAAGGGGCCGCCTGACGCTCTCGAGTCCGACCTCATTTCGTGGCTAAAACAGGGGTCGGGAGTCTTTTTATCACAATGTTGCACTAGCGTCAGGAGAAACCATCGCTGAAGTGAGCCCAAGGATCGTTGCGTGATGCGACGACGGAGAGGCCGGCAGCTTAAAGAGTTGGAGGGGCTGAAGGATCGCTAGAAAAGACTCCCGACCCCTTTTCGACGACCTCGACCCCTTTTTGACGACCTTCAGCTCCCTGCCTTTTGCTTCGTAACTTCAAGACAAGTATGATGGGTATCTGGTACACGAGTGCCAGGATGAGTCCCTGTCCACCAACTGTATGCGCCGAAGTGAGAACAGTGCGCGGCTCTCCGCCGCGCTCGACTATGCCAGACGCGGGTGGAAGGTGTTGCCGCTCCACTCGGTCAAGGGGGCGGACTGCTCATGTCGGGGCGCGACGTGTTCGAGTCCGGGAAAACACCCTCGCACGAGACACGGTCTGAAGGAGGCGACAACAGACGAACAAACGATCCAGCGGTGGTGGCGAATGTGGCCCGACGCGAATGTCGGTGTCTGCACGGGCAGCCGTTCGGGGTTCGTGGTTGTGGATGTTGATCGTCGGCACGGTGGCGAGGAATCGCTCAAGGAACTGGAGCAGCAATATGGGAAGCTGCCCCACACCGTCAGATCCAGGACGGGAGGTGGCGGACAGCATCTCTTCTTTGCTCATCCGGGTGGTACGGTTCGGAACAGAGTCCAGGTCGGTGGACTTCCAGGATTAGATGTCCGAGGTGATGGGGGCTATATTGTTGCGCCACCGAGTCTGCACACGAGTGGTCATCCCTATCAATGGGAACCTGGCTGTGATCCCGAGCAAGGGGCACTAGCTCCACTGCCGCGGTGGCTGCAGAATTTGCTCCTGGTTTCCACTCGGAAACCTAAACCGGTGAGAGGTCTCGCGGGCTGGCGGAAACTGATCGCCGAGGGGGCGGTGGAGGGAGGACGAAACCAAACGGTGGCATCGTTGGCTGGTTTCTTACTGCAACGCGGGGTGAACGTCATGATCACGTTGGAGTTGCTTCAGGCGTGGAACGAAGCACGGAATGCTCCACCATTAGCGCCAGAGGAGGTCACCCAGGTTGTGGAGTCAATCGCGGGTCTGGAGGAACGGCGTCGCCAGGATCAATCAGAACCCACATGATGACAATGGGTCGAATGTGAGTCATTTCCAGGAAAGACAAGGCGATTCACAATGAATGACAGTCTCAAGAGGCTTGCAAGTCGCATAGGGGATTTGGGGGTGCTCCTTGCGGATGCACGGCAGGCTACGATTCATAATTTCACCTTTGGAGCACTCTATGCGCTCGCAAAGGCCGAGGAATTGGGATACGAAAATCAAACACACGAATCGGGCGAAGTTTGGCGACGGCCGGAGGAAGTCAAGGCACTCAGCACAAGGATGCTGACTGAAGACCGATTGCCTGAACAAGGCGAATGGCTCGCCGGGTTCTATTTCAATGATGCGATATTCAGGGCAGATGTCGCGTTTCAGCACCTCCTGCGTTATGTGGCCAGCCTTGAACCGGAGGTTCCGCTCGGCAAGGCGACGGAGAACCTTCCTCACCAGTTTCCTTCGGAATTGCTCACGACTTGGGTGGAAAAAGGCAGAAAAGCTGACAGTGGGGGAAAAGACCGAAGCTTGATCTTCGGGGAACATCCAGGAATTTCATTCGGTGAGGTAGTTGCAGTGATCGAAAACCTCGTCTGTGCTTTAGATTGGATTTTGGCAAATCCGCCTTCTCGGAAAACGCAGTAGACCTATTCTCATCTGTCATGGAGTCGTCCGAAAGTCCAAGAGGGACTGGAACTAATATGGCATGCGAGCAGCCAAGGGAGGAGCCGGCCCGTGTCACGCGTCTGACGATCTCCTGTCCGGGAACCCTGGGAAACAGGGTGCCACCCCACTCGTCCCTGGCCTGACGGAAATCAGAGTGACAGATTCCACAGTAGGGGAATTCGATGAGGAGGTCATGAGGTCCTGGCTCGCATCGATCAAAGGTGAACGGCTCAAGAGGAGCAGAGGGACCCTTGGTAGCATATCCACGTGTCGGTAGCATGCGGTGACCTCCTACTGGTGCCGCATCGGGCCTAGAACAACCTTAGCTCTTACCTGCCTCGAGTTCCGACTTCGATTAGCGGGCATGCACAATCATATAGGCAACGCCTATACGAGTCGATGGGCTTCGAATCCAGACGACCCGGGGCTTGCGAAAGCGTGTCCGACCCCCAGCTTACTCAGGCTCACTCCACAATACTCAGGCTTTCTCAATGAAGGGGTTGCGAAAATTTATAAATTGACTGGAGTGGTGTGGAGTGCTGTGGAGCGTGGGGGTGGTTAACACAAAACGGGCACATCCGATGATGAAGTCGCGAATTCGAAGGGCTGTGGGAGTTCCTCTGGGGGACGCTCGCAAGGCTATGCACGTCTCATTTAGGAGCACCTGGACCGGGCAGTCGAGATAGGAGGGTGCCAAAAATTTGGCGTAACCGGTCATGGTCCTTTGTCTGAATGTGAACGAACTCTGTCCCGAAGGTCCGTCCCCTGGACCACTGCACTCGTGCCAGGTCGACCTCGATCGGCAATTCGTGCTCAGGCGGAGCGAGCCGCAACTGCAGATCGGTGCCCTTTAGCACCGGCTCTTCGCCTTCCACGGAACAGCCCCCCATCGAAAGGTCGAGCACCTTTCCCCCTCCGACGATATGGCGGCCCGAGTAGGTAATCGGCCATCCAAATGCCACACGAGAATACTTGCGGTGTTGCAATGGGGGGGTCCCCCCATGAGCCGTGAGGAGCTTGCTGACGGTGGCCAACAAGGCCTCGACGGAAAAGGGTTTTTCGAGAAAGGCAATGCCATGTTCGTCGCCGAAGGCGTTGGCAACTACACTGCTTTCCGAGATGTATAGGACTTTGATTTCTGGGCGACGGGCCACGACGTGGGTCACCAGCTCCAGTCCGTTCATTCCGGGCATCAGAAGGTCGGTGATGAGGAGATGGATTGCGTCAGGGGATTGCTCACAGATTTTCAATGCAGCCTCAGCATTGCCCGCAAGCAACATTTTGTATCCCTCCTGCTGCAGGGCTTCCTTGAGCAGGCTGACTATATGGGGCTGATCGTCGACGACCAGGATCGTGTTGTTCGGGGCTGACATACAGGGTGTGTAGTGAGTGCTGACACTGTCACTGAACGATTGAAGGTTGTGTTGTTTCGCGCCTGAAAAAATTACCCGATAAAGGCTATGGTCTCGCCTTACCAAGCGTATAGCAAAGAAACGCCAATCTGTCGAGGCAATCAGGGAATGGAATCTCTGAGTGACAGAAGTCACCTACAGGAAGGGAAACAGCCTAATATCCATCCCACCTCATTTGTCGTTGTTCATGCGTGGGTGCAATTGTATTCCTCCCTCGTAGCCTCAAAAACTTTGATGCTGGGACAACACCAAAGGCCTTGAATAAAGAGTTTCCCCCTTTCGCCTGTCAGGTTGTCCAAAACCAACACTTTCTGACTTGGTGGGGCCAGAAAACTTCTCGCCCGTATCCCTTCTGAGGTCTGTGGAATTCACCACTGCAGGGCGCTTAAAGACAGGCAGTGCCACGAAAACTCACCCGGCTTTGGGTTTGGGACGAGGACCGTAGGCGGCGTACAGCCACTTGAGGGCGAACGGGGGGAATACGGTGGTGAGTGCAATGACCATCACCATGCCTGCATAAATCTCGTTGTTGAAAATGCCACTGACTCGTCCTAATTCGGCGAATACGAGACCGACTTCACCACGTGGAATCATGGCCATACCGATGATCCACCGTGTATGCCATCGTTCCTTAATAAGGAGGGCACCTCCAAGTTTTCCAGCTATGGCGGCAACGAACAAGGATAAGGAAAACATCCAGATGAAGGGAGAACCCCAGTCGATCTCTCGCAGGTTGAGGGATAACCCGACCATCACGAAGAAAATGGGGGTAAATAACAGGATAATCGGCTTCATTTGACCTTCAATGCGATGAGCAAAGGCGGGGTCGCTGTGAAGGGCAACTCCGAGAGGCAGGAAAAATCGCCGTGAAAGGGCCAACCCTGCAGCGAAGCCACCCAAAAGCTCTGGGGCCCCGACCGCATGGGCGAGCCAGGCGAAAAACAACACTAATGAAACAACTGCTGTCGGTATAAGGCCGGACACCCTGCTGACCTGATCGAACCGTTTAATGATCACCGAGATGAGCCTCGCCGCAACGGGGGCGAGCACGAAAAAGGTTGCGACGAATATCAGGACTTTGCTCGCATTCATGAGATTGATCTCACCGCTAATGGAAAATTCATACAGGAGAGATAGGAGGACTACGCCAAACACGTCGTCCAACACCGCTGCCCCCAGAATAATTTGCCCCTCCTTCGCTTGATGGTGTTTCAGATCCATGAGGACCCGTACCGTGATACCGATACTGGTCGCGGTCAGTGTCCCCCCAATGAAGAGCGACACGAGGAGTGAGAATGTAAAGGCCCAGTATCCCAGGGAAAATCCAAGGACAAAGGGCAACACAAATCCAGCGCCTGCCACCCAAAACGATTCCCCACCGGTTCGCACCAGGCGCTTGACATCAGTGCCCAGCCCCACTTCGAATAAGAGGAGGATAATCCCAATCTCGGCGAGCAACTTGATGACGGTAAGCGGCTCGATCCAGCCCAGTACACTTGGTCCGAGGAACACGCCGGCCAGCAGTTCACCAATGACTCTTGGCGTATGACACCGATCAGCGACTTCGCCGAAAACCCGAGCTGTCAGGAGAATGATGAGCAGGTAGAGGAAAAACGTATGAACTTCCACGTGAAACCTATTGTTCTTGGTGCGGGCAACCCTCTAATCATTCTTTGGTGAAAGCACAAAACATTATCATGGCCACCTAAGAATACCCGTATCGTCTTTCCCCTACCAAATTTAATGTCTTACTAGCGTAGTGGTCGACCACGTAACCTTCCTGGACTAGGCTCAACCGCAAAATTATGTTTCCTCAGCCTGATTGTAGACTCGCTCCTGTGGATGCAATGATGAGAGAGGCCAACTGGGTCTTATCGCCCAATTCAGCCAGAAACACGGTGAGAAAAATCGGCCACAGTGCTATTGCCTGCTCCCTGATCTCTAAGGATGTAGTGGACCCAGTCCGCTACCCACCTCCAATGACCAACCTACTCGGGAAGCGGCCAGCCCAGTCCAGCGATGTTTTAGACTGCAGATGATGGTGCCGTCCCGGAGGAGATATAGATCGCACCTCCATACATCTCTTCGAACGCTGTCTCTACAAAGAAGCGTGATACCGATTCCCAAGGATGACCCCCGAAATAATCAAACGTGAGTCCAAACGGTCGAAATAACCACAC
>JBFJQA010000002.1:0-44910 GCA_041616875.1 Nitrospiraceae bacterium
ATGGTTAAGATTCCCATTTTATCATAAAGCGCTTGCAATGACATTGTCTCGTTGGGCAGTCCGTTGACGCGGGATTGTGTAGCCAGGAACAATAGGATCAGTGGGGGTGAGAGGGGCCACCGAGGCTCCCCTCGACTCGTCGAACCGGGGAACCGTCCACTGGAGCTGTTTGCCGGGTTCCTACCGTCCCGCCTGTGTGACAGTGTCCTATTCAATCGACGCTGGCGAGCCTAGTTCGACATCGAGGGTTCTCATGATCGAGAAGTGGAAGCCGGAGGTGGACGGCCCCCTCACGGAGGCCGGGCTCCGGAGGAAACTCGAGCTGCGAGGGTACCACGTCTCCCGTTACCTGTATCATCCGGGTGCGTCTTTTCCCGATCACACCCATTCAATCGACAAACTTGATGCGGTGGTGTCAGGGCGCTTTCGCATGGTCATTGAAGGGCGAGAACTCATTCTCGAGGCGGGTGATACGGTGGCGGTCCCACGTGGCACCGTTCATTCGGCAGAAGTCGTTGGTGATAAGGTGGTTATTAGCCTTGATGGGACCAAAACATAATATCCGTGATAGTCGCAAATCGCAGAGACATTGTGCGACAGGAATCTGTGTGAATGCTAAACCCATCCTAGAAGACCTCCGGCGCAACCTGGAGGGAACGTTTGCCGGTAACGGCGTCGAAGTCGTCAGTTGTGCAGCCTGGTCCTGGTGGCGAAAGTCTCAAGAAACCTATCGCCTCGCCGAGAATAAGCGGGACTGTTCATGCGTTTAACCCTTCTGCTTATTGCCCTGGCTCTCCTTGTATTCGGTCCCCAATTGTGGACCATGCGGGTGTTTGCGCAATACAGCGGGCGTCGGGACGATTACCCGGGAACGGGTAGTGAGCTGGCGCGCCACCTGCTCGATCGGTTTGATATGAAACACGTGAAGGTCGAGACAACCGAAATCGGGGATCATTACGATCCGTTGACCAAGAAAGTCCGTCTCACCGCGGACAAGTATGACGGGAAAACTCTGACTGCCGTCACCGTGGCGGCACACGAGGTGGGGCATGCGATCCAAGACCATATGCAATATCAGCCTCTTGCCGAGCGAACTCGGCTTGTTCGCATCGCTCAGGGGGCCGAAAAGTTGGGCGCAGTGGTCATGATGGCGATTCCGCTTGCCGCTGTCTTGGCACGCACGCCCATGGCTGGTTTGCTCGTCCTGTGTGCCGGGATGGCGACGATGGGTATCGCGACCATTGTCCACCTCATCACGCTTCCTGTCGAATGGGATGCCAGTTTCAGGCGGGCCCTTCCCGTCCTGCAACAGGGAAACTATCTGTCTCAGGAGGACATGAAAGGCGCGCGACGGATCCTCACTGCCGCGGCGCTGACGTATGTCGCAGCTTCTCTTGCGAGCCTCCTGAGCCTCTGGCGGTGGATCGCGCTGCTTCGGCGGTTGTAGCCGGCCTACAGAGCCAGCGGCTTGATCGGAGACAGGACGGCCGCTGGATTGCGCCTCCAGATCGCCTCATCAGCGTCCACGTATAACTCCACTTCGTTACCATCGGGGTCTTTCAGATAGAGACTCTGACTCACCGTGTGATCGCTCATGCCGTGGATGCTCACCCCTGCCCGTTCCAGGGCCTCTTTGGCCTCCTTCAATTCTTCCAAGCTGTCGCCCACCTTGATTCCGATATGGTAGAGCCCTCGACGTGAGCCCGAGAGGGGTGCAGGGGCATCGCCCACTTGGATCAGAAGCAGCTCGTGATGAGTGCGTCCTGTGGTGAGAGCTGCAGCTTCACCATTAAAGATCCTGCCGACTTCCTGAAACCCAAGAAGGTTTCGGTAAAACCCCAGAGACTGTTCCAGGTCTTTGACATAGAATACGACATGTCCAAGGTAATGAGCTTTCATCGGCTTCTTCCTTTCTTAGGAGCGTAAGGGGGTGGAGTTCCTGTTCGTTTCCCCTGGGTCTGGTCTCAGTGACTGCACGGTCATCACGCCCTCCGTAGTCTCACGCTGGGACCTGGAGTCCTGTTCCGTGTCACCCATGTCTAGTAGGCGTTGCCCCCCCAAAGAGCACATACCGATTTGTGGTCTTGGATCCAGGACGTAATCGAACACACCGTCCTTCATGGTGGCAACCCCGGGCTTCGCGGCGCACCGTCTGATTCCATGAGCGGCGTCCGCTACCCTTCTGATCAGATATTCGATATTAGTACTAGGTAGAAATAGGCGCAATGCGCCGGGGTAAATTCGCTGTGGCTGTCAGGTTGGTCACTGGGATACAATAGAATCATGAAACAGAGGATCCGAACACCGGAAGAGTTGTGCTGGCTGTTGAACCATACCTGCCGGTTCCACGGAGGGCAGGTGACCGACCTCCTGCTCCAGAAGCGACGACTCCTGGACGAAGGGACTGGCCGAGAGGTGACCGCTGGAACAGTCCTGACGGTCATGATTCAGTACGAGCTGGGACAAGGACACTCTGATGGTTTTTTCTCCATCACACGCGTAGCGAGGCTTACCATGTACGGGGTGACGGACTTTTCTATTTTTGAGCAGGAGGGTGCCGATTGCTCGGAGATCGGCATGATCCACGCCGAGGCTGCGGGAGGGCGTCTTCGTTTTTGGTTTGACCCCGAAGGTGAGTTGTATGTGATTTGTGATGAGGCGGAGCTGGAAGAGGTTTCTATGCCAAGTCCAGGACGTCCGGTTCCTTCGGGTATCTCTGGGTGGACCTTTCAGGCCACCACCGGAGACTTACCTGGAGTTGACTGGCTTCTGGACTGTCTCGATCGAGCGGGATTCCCCTGCGCCTGGCGGGCGGTGAAACGAACCGGGCCCTTCCACCCCGCTTGGCGGTGGGAGGGGCATCTTCTTCCCGCGTCACATCACGAGGATGGACCCGCGGGACTGGTCCACGTGCAGACCTATGGACCGTTAGATGGATGTGGGTTTGGTATCACCCTTCGGGCCCTTGATCCCCGAAAGGTTGAGGCAGCGCGGCTCCTCATGGTCCTTGCTGAGCTCATCAGCAGCCACTTCGAAGGTACCTGCCTTGCCGGTCGGCATTTGATGGAAGGAGACGAGTGGCCCAGTGGGAGAGAGGTCAGCCCAACGACCTGGTGGAATTCAATACACCGGGGAGGGGATGGGCTCAGTCAAGACTTCTAGCTCCTCACCATCCTTCTGATTGATGCACTCCACTAGGTGCCAGAACCGCAGGGGATTTACCTTCTCCTTTCGCATGACCTGGAGCGAGGTTCCCTCCAATACGTGATTCAGCGAAAGATCGGTTCGAAAGCCGATATGCTTGCAGAGGGGTGAGATCACTCGTTCGACTGCAGCGATGAGTTTATTCCCGTTGCTGAAATGGTTCAGCATGACAATTCGGCCGCCAGGCCGACAGACGCGGATCATTTCGCTCATGACTTTCCGGTAATCCGGGACAGCCGTGACGACGTAGGCCGCCATGACTGTGTCAAAACTATCATCGGGAAAATCCATTTGGCCGGCGTCCATTCGTAACAGGATCACATGGTGGAGACCAAACGCTTTCTTCCGGGTCTCGGCCTTTTCGAGCATACCCGAGGACAGGTCAATTCCCACCACCTGGCAATTGGGAGGATAGTAGGATAATGCGATTCCCGTTCCAACCCCGACCTCTAGAATCCGCTCCCCAGGCCTGGTGTCAAGATTTCTGACGGCGGACTCGCGCGATTCGTGAAAAATTTTCCCAAAAATGTGGTCATAGACACTCGCGTAGTTTGAATATACCCGCTCTATTTTTTCTTGGTCCATGATCTTTCCGTTCACGCGCAGGCCCTCCTTGCCCGTAATCCTTGTCACTTTCTGATTGTTCAGCGAACTTACTGAGTGGGTGAGTCAAATACCTAAGGGGAAGACCAATAGTGGTACGTATTCGGAAGGCTTCCCGGCAAAAGACCTGGCTACTTTAACGAATCCATACAATCGAGTCAACACAATCTATACATTTTTGGTCCCTTCCTCCGGAAAGGAGACGCTCGGATATGTCGTGCCCCACCTGGGAAGTCGCCTTCGTTACAGCCCCGCTCCCACTATGGTAAGCTGAGTCCCCATGATACTCGTGGGGCTGTTCGCGGTCTTCTTGTTCCTTATTATTGTGCTCGGTGACTGGATGCAATTCTCCCGCCTCGCTCCCTCTGCTGCCAAGTATGGTTGCAGGGTTGCGCAGTCGGTCGACGTGATGCCTGTTCCCCTGCGAGCTCTTACGATGGATCGGTTTAGTCCCGATGGACTCCTGAGTTCACCCCATGGCGTCGCACGCCTGTATCGTGACCAGCAGTGCATTCTACTGCGTCCTCATTACCGCCTATTTTCTCTTCGGGTTCCCACCGCCTGGCCGATGAAGGCCTCAATTGCGCTGCAAGAGGAGGGCGAGTCTACCAGGCTGATCTGTGTGAAACTGGTTCCGTGGTCCTCCGCGATTCTGACCCTGATCTGGTTTGCAATCGTCGGCTTCGGGACCATTGCTTTCGTGATTGCTTATGCAATGGAAGGCGGAATGACCTCCTTAGGGGGTATCGTCATGGGGGTAGGGATAGCGGGCACGGGGGTGCTCGTCTTCTTCTTCGGACTCATCACTGTCACGGTGGCTTACCGACTGGAGAATGATCGCCTCATTCACGCGTACCGAGAATTGCGGGGAGCACTGGAGGGAAGCGACATCACGGGTCAGAAATAAACAAGTAAAGGGAGCCAGTCCTTTCCCTGTCACGACAGGAAGGTGAGCCGTTTTCCTTCAGAGTGAGCCAACTCCTTTGCGGAGTTGTTCCCTGATGGTCTTGGCCTGCCCCTCTAACTGACGCGCATAGTCCTCTCGACCGGTCTTTCGAAGGAGTAATGCATACTGTTCCAGGGTAAACGCCACCGTAGGATGGTCGGGCCCGAGTTTGTCTTCTCTAATACTCAGGGCACGTTCATACAGGGCTTCGGCTCGTTCGGCCTGGTCCCTGTCTCGATAAAAGCCGGCCATGCTGGTCAGGCTAATGGCGACCTCTGGATGGTCAGGGCCGAGGGCCTGCTCGCGAGTTTTCAATCCATGCTCGAAAAAGTGTTCTGCCTTCTCAGGCTCTTGCTGAGCTGCGGCAACCTCCCCGAGTCGGTTCAAATCATCTCCTACTGTCGCATGGCCTGATCCGAGTGCCCGAGCGTCAATGGCAAGTGCTCGCTGCAGGAGTAATTCAGCCTCGCTCGCTTGATTTTGAGCAAGCTTGAGAGAAGCCAGGTTGCGCAGGGTGACCGCCACATAGGGGTGATAGGGGCCAAGGTTCGTCTCGGAAATGGATAAGGCCCTTTCCAGAACCGGCTCTGCTTCTGCATACCGTGCCCGCACAACAAAGAAACTGCCAAGGTTGTTGAGGCTTGCCGGTAGGGCCGGGTCGTCAGCCAACACGTCTTCCGGATCTTTGGGATTTACTATTTTGAGTTGTTCGGCCTCGTTTAAGGCGGCCAGGTAATTTTTTTCGGCTTCCCCATAACGACCCTGAATCACGGCCTTGTCGCCAGCTTCGGTGTAGAGTGCCCAGAGAGTGGCAGGTGGTGTGGTTGGGGTCACGCCGCCAGGCCGAGCTGGCCCACACCCTAGAGGAATGATCGCTGCGAGACACAGGATTCCGATGCGAAGTCGATAAGTGAGGTCAATCATGCCCTGTGGCTCCTTCTATCTTGGAATATGAGGCGACCTTTCAGTCGTACTCAGGCTTCGGTCGTAGTCAGATTTTGCCAAAAGAAGGCGAAACTACCAACTAGAATCGGTTTTGACGCAGTCCCTTTGAATTCTGGCGTGGTGGCGGTGGTTACGGCAGAAAGGCCTTCAGAAAGAAGGAGTATTCCTCAGGAAGATCCGAAAGCTTCTTGCTTCGGATCAAACTGGTAATGATGCCTCGATGCTTCTGGTTGAGTCCCGACTCGACAAAAGCGACTCCGTAGAGAGTCCATTTTCTACTTGGATCCGTCGAAATCTGTTCCTGTTCTTCTGGGGGTAGGGCCTTCAGCGTCGTCGTGAGATGCGCAATAGCTTTCTCCACGCTCTGATAGGGAGGGGCTAACTGGAGTCGGGCATAAAAGTACTGCAGGCGATGACGGAAGTCCTCGCGTAAGAGCTGAACCATTTCTGAATGTGGCCTCACCTCCCCACCTGCAGAGAAGTTCTCTCGCCTCGCGTGCCGTTGTGTCCAGGATATGTGAGTATAGACTGAAAGGGCAAGGCCTAGAAGAAACCTGGCTCGAAAAGCCGGGTCCCCTATGATAGAGTTGCCGCCACATATTCTTTGCAACGCAGCCCACAGCTGCTCCGTATGGTCGCGTTCATCAGAAACTTCTGGGGCGTTCGGACCCCGGATGATTCCCTTTCCCGAGGAGGTACGCATGAAACTTATGAAGCTGGGTCTCTTGATGGTTCTGGCGACACTGGTGACTTCCGGTTGCTCCAGATATCACCACATGGGAGCTCATGGTGATGGGAATATGGACTACGCAATGGAACGCGCTACCCAAGAGGTCAAAGCGCTGGTTGAGCGGACCGTCCAAGATCCAGAAAAGGCGAAAGAGGTGCAGGGGGTCATGGATGAAATCGTCTCGAATGTCAGGCAGTCGCGGCGACAGGATCGGGAATATCACCAGAGACTCTATGCGTTGAATGCCGACTACAACGCCACGCCGCAGGACTTTAGCAAGATTCTTGATGAATTGAATGATCGACGACTGCAGTCAGGCAGGACCATCCTGGGTCTTCGGTTCAAGATGAAAGACATGGTGAGCCAAGAGGAGTGGAGACAACTCACCGATGGGATGGCTGAAATGCGGAACAGATATCGGCCCGCTCGGGGCAGCCAGGCAAAAACAAAAGAGGGAGGATATTAGAGGGGCATGGTCCTTTGTCAGAACCTCACTTCAGACTGGCCGCGTTAGGAGTAAAGTTTAGGAACAAGAGGTCGGTCGTAGCCCCGTTAATCTTCAAGGCGGTCAGGGAGGCATGGTCAATCCGAATCTGGCGAATGGTCTGAATAGGTAGACGAAGGTAATGGGCGATGATGGTTCGGAGGACATCGGCGTGTGAGACGAAGAGTAAGAGGGGCTCTTCATGCCCTAGGCAAGTGAGATCTGTCATGGTTCGTTCGACACATGACACCGCCCGTAGCTGCACTTCGTCGAGCGTCTCTCCTCCAGGAGGGCGAGCACTTCTGGGATTTGCATAAAATTCCTTTTTGATGAGATCGTCGGCCAGGTCCTTCCAGTTTCGGCCAACCCACTCTCCCAGATTGATCTCCGTCAGCCCCTGATCGATCGAGACAGCTGCCCGAGTGGCCCCGGCCAGGATATGAGCGGTTTGTCGTGCTCGGGCCACGGGGCTTGAATACATGGCCCGAATGGAACGAGTTCGCAGAAGCTCAGCCAGCCGTTGGGCCTGGCTCTCCCCGTATTGATTCAAGGGAATAGGGCGTTCCCCCATGATCTGTCCGGTACGATTCCAGTCTGTCTCACCATGTCTGACCAACAGTAACGTGGGCATGGTGGCCTGGGAAATCCCCTTACAAACGGGCGTTGTTAGAAGACGGTGAAATCGTGTCTAACGGTATCCGTATCCAGTTCACTCCACCGTCGTGAGAGCCATACAACCCGCTTCCGTTGGTTCCGACGAACAACGTGTTGGAATCTAGCCGGCTTAGCACGATGGTTCGGATATTCAGGGTTTCCAGCCCGTTATTCATAGCCTTCCATGTATCCCCGCCATCGAAGCTTTTAAAGATACCAGCCCGGCCACCGATATAGAGGGTTGCTGGGTGAGTAGGGTCGACAACCATGGTGCTGATGAATTGATCTGGCAATGCTTCCCCGATTCGGTGCCACGATTCACCCCCGTTTGTGGTTTTAAAGAGGCCCTTCGTAGTTCCGGCATAGGTCGTGAGAGGATCGAGGGGATCGACCATAAGAATATTGACCCCCAACGACAAGGATGCATCCAGGATTTCAGCCGGAATGAGGCCCGTGTTGACCTTCTTCCAGGTCGAGGCACCATCAGTACTTTTGTACACGCCCCCCGTTGTGCCGGCATAGATGATGTTGGGGTTTGTGGGAGCTAATGCCAGTGTCACGACGATGTGGACCTCTTTCATGCCCCGCATTCGTTCTTCCCAGGACCGTCCAGCGTCGCGCGTGCGATAGGCACCAACCGTGGTTGCCGCGTAGATGATTTGGCTGTCATGCGGATCAAAGATGAACTGATTGATGAAGGACACATGCTCTTTGAGTCCGACATTGTGCGGAAGCCACCGCTGTCCGCCATCTGGACTCTTATAGACGGCATCGCCCATGGTTCCGGCATAGATGGTGGCTGGAAATTTCGGATCGATGATGATGGTGGTGACCCTTCGAGCGCTAAAACTTTTGAATTGTTCCCAGGACTTCCCGCCATCTCGACTCTTGAAAACCGCTTCATTCGTTGCGACATACATGATTTGAGGCTTGGTCGGATGAAGCCCAATTGAGACCACAGACTCGCTCTGCTTGCTGCAGCTTCCGAGAACTACAAAAAGCGGGAGAGCGAGGACCGTGAGCGAGAGGCGAGACCATCGCTGTGTCAGTTTTCTGGAGGCACGCTCGTCCGTTGCTGCACACATTGGGTACACGCCTTTCATCTCGCTCCTTGAGCAACAAGAGTCCGTTGGACAGGATCCTTCCCTTCGCGGCCTTTCAATGCCGAAGCTAACCCTCCCGATGAATGGGAGTCAAGGTAGGCAAGGTAGAAAGGTAGAATGGGGGCGGCACAGGTCGCTCAGGCGAAACGCGCGGGTTACAGTGGCTGATCAATCCGCTTCCCGTAGCCGGTGAGCTCCACGTAACCCTGACCTGATACCGGAGAACCCGCCCGCATTCCAGCGACCCTCACAGCACCTTCCCAATAGGTGATGTTGGTGCTCGTTGCAGTGATGAGTTCCTGATCTGCCAGGAGAGGCTGGAGTGTCAACGAGAGGCCTAACGTCGGTGCGCTGAGCTGCCATCGACTGGGATAGCGAGTCCCACTCTTGGCACTGGTCCAATAATCAAAAACCTGAGTCTGTATCTCCCTCGCGGAAAGATGAACAGGTTTCCCGTTGTTGGGGAGAAAGGTTCCACTTGAGGCAGAGTGGGCGGTGCCGTCGGCACGTCGAAGAAGGTAGCACATCAGTTCGCTCCCGTCACTCAGTTGGAGGCTGAACCAATCCCACCCCACGAGATCCTCGCTGAGATCCGCGGAACCGAATTCATGATCCATCCAACTCGTGCCGGTTACCTTGAACCGTTGACCGCCGATCGACACCGTGCCCTCGGTCTTCATGCGAGTGAATGAATAGTAATGGGAGGCCTGCCCGTGCCGATTCCCCTTGCTGCTGACCCCATCGTGCCCATGGATCACCAGAGGCTTTAGGGATTTCAAAGTGAGATCGAGGGACAACTCTGCGCTCGACGCTTGAAGATGGTGCTCCCCATGATCGGGAGTGATGGATTTGGCCGTCCACTGATCAATCCAGACGTGGAGTCGCCCGGTCTCCGCTCCAGCCTTGCCTAGGGCGGCGCGGCTCACCTTCTCCACGAACTGAAATCTTCCCTTGTCCACATCCGACACTGCGAAATGCGCGAGATACAAGTTTCGGACGGCCCAGCGAGAAGGATTTGACCGGGTCGCTTCATCGTCCATACCCCTTCGAAAAAAGGTCAGTTGAAAGCCGAATCGCCGGCCCTCTTCGGAGACAAGGTGACCCGTGTAGTACCACCATTCGGTGCGAAACGCATCGTGGGATCCATGGTCCTGCGGAAACTGGAACCGGTATCCAGGGGTGGCTAGCCGGAAGTGGTGGTGTGAAGGGGGGGTGGCTGTAGCGGTTTCGACGCTCAACAGAGAAGGGGTGGGTTCCTGGAAGCCACAGCAAAAGCCCCCCATGATACTGACCCAGGCGAGTATCAAGGAGAAAGTCAGGCCCGGTGGCCAAGTTTCTCGGAGGTGCTTCATCGGTTGAAACTTCATATCACGGAGCCCTGAAGCGCTTATACCATGCGAGATCAGAAGTCGCAATTACGCTGCGCTGGAGCGGGTTTGCAAGATCTCAGGTTTCTCAAACTTGGATTCCCATCACGTTGACAAGCCTTGTAAGCTTCGGTTATCGTGCGGCATGCAATTTGAGCCAGATCGGGAATTTCAGGAGAAGGATCCGCAGGAGAGGGGGATGTTCCGGGTGCCGGAGTGCATTCCTCTGTTTCCTCTTCCTAACCTTGTCTTTTTCCCAAAAACCTATCTTCCTCTTCACGTGTTTGAGCCTCGCTATCAAGAGATGGTGGCTGACGCGGTCCTGCACGGGCACTGTATCGGCATGACCTTGCTGAAGGAGGGATGGGAGGAAAATTATCGTGGTTCGCCTCCGATCTTTTCTATGGGGTGCGTGGGACGGCTGGTGAGTATTCAAGAATTTCCAGACGGCCGTTCAAATATTCTCTTGCAAGGGGTGGAGCGATACGAAATTTGCCAGGAACTGGGCGGAAAAAGTTACCGCCGGGCTCACATTGCGTTGAGACCTCAGCCTCCAGGGCCAGAACTGGATCGCACGATCCGAGCCGACCTCGTACGTGTCCTAGAAGAGTTTCTCAACCATCCGGATGAAGGCCATGTGTGGCAAGGGTTTTTCCCGTTAGAAGGCAGTGACGAGATCTTAATTAATACACTTTCCGCAAATCTTGATTTCACGCCGTTGGAAAGGCAGTTTCTTCTCGAGGCGGAGAGTATCTATCAGCAGGCCCGCCGGCTTAGCGATCTCTTACAGTTTAAACGACATGAGCGGGAGGGCACGAGGGGTTGGGGCTGATGGGTCGCGCCGTCAGCATCGAAACTGACCGCTTGGGCAAGGAGTTTGATCGTGTCCCCGCGATTACCGATCTGTCGTTCCAGGTCTATGAGGGCGAAATTTTTGGCCTTTTAGGTCCCAACGGCGCGGGCAAGAGCACCACCCTTCGCATCTTGATCACTCTCCTCCAACCCACCACCGGGTCGGCGATGGTCCTCGGACATGATGTGGTTCGGGAAGCAGATCGGGTCAGGCAGATTATCGGGTATGTCCCTCAGGAGCGTGCCATCGATCGGTTCTTGACGGGCCGCGAGCACCTGTGGCTGCTCGCGAATCTCTATCACCTGTCCAAAGAAGAGGCAGGCCAGCGCATCAGTGCCCTCCTCAAACTAGTGGACCTGGAAGCTAAGGCCGATCAGCCGGCGAAGACATACTCTGGGGGTATGAAGCGCAAGCTCGATATTGCTTGTGGACTCTTACCCAATCCAAGAATTCTGTTCTTGGATGAACCTACCTTGGGCTTGGACGTCCAAAGTCGCCTCCGGATTTGGGACTACATCGCCGCGTTGCGAGAGCGCGGTATCACCGTCGTCATGACCACCAATTACTTGGACGAAGCCGACCGATTGTGTGACAGACTGGCAATTCTCGATGGAGGGCGCATCAAAGCGCTTGGGTCACCCAACGAGCTCAAGGCCGGTTTAGGTGGGGATATTGTGGAGCTGACGCTGAGTGAATTGGATGTGGGTCGGCTGGACGTGCTGGCCTCCGCGCTGAAAGAACTCTCGGCGGTCCGGGCTGTCGCTACTCGTACCACTGGACTGGATATCCGCGTGGAATCCCCGGAGAAGGCCTTGCCGGCAATTGTGGAAGCGACGGGTCGGCTGGGCTGTAAGCTGGAATTCATCGATTACCACCGGCCTCGTCTCGACGACGTGTTTGTGGCCCATACAGGCCATGCAATTCGCGAGGAGTTCCCGAAGGGAGACACGTAGTGGTCAGGGAATGCTTGCCCGCTCGTAACCTGGGGTAAGCCAGACTGGCCCATCGTTCTTTTACGCGTATGGCCTCAAGTTTCGACCACTCCGTGCAAGAAATCGGTGCGCTCACCATGCGATGGGTGCGACGCCTCAGTCGCGAGCGGTTCAGCATGCTCTTTACGCTCGCCCAGCCGATGATCTTCTGGTTGATTTTTTTTGGCAATCTGTTTCAACGCGCTGCCGACATTCAGGTCGTTCAGGCTCCAAACTATATGACCTTTCTGGCTGCCGGAGTCGTTGTGATGACGGTTCTCAACAATGGGCTCAGTGGCGGGGTCGATCTGCTGTTTGACAAGGAGAACGGGTTTCTCGAGCGGTTGATGTCCACGCCAATCCGCCGTACATCCGTGATCCTCAGCCGCTTCCTGTTTGTCACCACCATTACTTCCCTCCAGGTCTTGGTCATTCTAGGTGTGGCCTATTTGTTCGGTGTTCGTCCGGCAACCGGATTGTTAGGGGTTGCGGTCATTCTGATTATTGGCATGCTGTTCGGTGTTGGGCTGACGGCCATATCGATGGCGATGGCCTTCACGGTCAAAAGCCACGGGGATTTCTTTTCGGTGCTCGGGTTCCTCTCGCTTCCAATGATTTTCCTTAGCTCGGCGCTGGTTCCCCTGACTGCCATGCCTCGGTGGATGAGTGTTCTTGCGATCCTGAACCCAATGACCTGGGCCATTGACGCTGTGCGACCACTTATCCTTTCTGGGTGGAGCGCGGCACTGCCGAAAGTGGGTATGGTGGTGGTGATTATGCTGGCGTTTGACGGAATCTGTCTGTTTGGGAGTGCCCGTGCCTTTCGGCGTGCGATGGGGTAGGGCAGGGGGTAGGCAGATGGAGATGTCTCACTGAGAGAATCGCGACCTGACTGCTTGTTGACGAGGTAAGTTGTGGCTTTGGTCTCCGAAAGTCAAATCAAAGCACTGATTCGCCTCCTTTCGGATGAGGACGACCGTATCGTTCGCGCCATCAGCACCAAACTGGTGGAAGCTGGAGATACTGCCGTTCCACTGCTGCAGGAAGTTGAGATCGAACAGCCAGAAATGGCGGCGCGCGTGGCCTTGGTCCTCGAAGAAATTCGTGGAGGTCGTCTTGAACAGGAGCTGCAAGGTCTCCTAGCCCGCCCAGATGATCAGGTCGATATTGAACGGGGAGCGTTTTTGATCGCCCGCTATGCGTACCCCTCGCTCGATGAGCCCTACTATAAGGGGATTCTCGACGGTATGGCGAGAGAAGTCCACGATCGGGTTGGGCAGAGGGTTTCTGGGGAAGAAGCGGTCAAGGCCTTGGGGCGTTATCTGTTCACGGAGCAGGGGTTCCGCGGTAATACCAAAAACTATTATGAGGCTGAGAACAGCTATTTAAACCGGGTCCTCGATCGCCGAACTGGTATCCCCATCAGCCTCTCTATCGTCTATCTCCTCATCACCAAGCGATTACGGTGGCCGGTGTTCGGGATCGGAATGCCAGGCCATTTCCTGGTGAAGTATGAATCGGAACGGTATAAGGTGTTTGTTGATTGTTTCAATTCGGGGGCGCTGTTAGCGCAGCGGGACTGCACAAGGTTCTTGATGCAGGCTGGGTACGGGTTTGAAGAACGGTATCTGAATAAGACCTCCCCTCGGTCTATTCTGATTCGAGCAATTAAGAACCTGATACCAATTTATCATAAACTGGAAGACCGGAGCCGGGAAGGGCGGCTTTCGCGGTTTGTTCAGATCCTGAAATGTGGGCACAGTGAAGACGGTGAATAAGTTAGGGGCTCGTCAGACTTGGACCTCCAGAAGGTCCCGCCCTAGCGTGATCTTTCCCTTGAATTCCTGAGCAGCCTGCCGCTTGACGTCATACCGTTCCGCAATCGGGTAGAAATGGGAAAGAATGAGGCGGCCCACACCGGATTCGCGGGCCACTCGCCCACAGTCCCCAGCATGCATATGACCCCCGCCGGGCCGGTTGGCAGGAAAGGAGCAATCGAGCACGGAAACGTCTGCCTCCCGACATAAATCTACCAAGCTCTTGCAGTACTGCGAATCCCCTGAATAGGTCATGGCTTTCCCTTCATACGCAATCCGGTATCCCACACAATGCAGGCGGGGGACGTGCGCAACTGTGTGGGGAGTCACTCGAGTTTTACCGATCCAAAAACCTCGGTCGGCAACTTCTCGGAGCCTCACCCTAAAAGCGGGACCATGAAAACTGGGGAAGGTATTCATGACGGTCTGGAACAGATGCCTGGTTCCACGCGGACCGTACAGGGTTAAATCGGGACGAGTAGCCACGAATTTTGACTGAATAACCGCGTCGAAAAAGAAGGTGATGAAATCCGAGAAATGATCTGCGTGGAAGTGGGAGAACAGAATATGACGAATCCGGTGCCGGTCGATACCGTATTTGATCAAATTTGCGAGGGTGCGTGGCCCGAAATCCAGGAGAAGCAGTTGGTCGGTTTGTAGAACGTATCCTGCCCCAGCCCGAGTGGGATGGATGTTGGTGCCTGAGCCGAGAATGGTTAGAAGCATAAGAAATCATCCATTGGTTACCAGTTTGCATGGTTTAGAATTCTCTCCCGCGGTTGAATGCCAGCACTTCATCCACCGACAGCCGGACCTTTCTGGGCCAATTGCCGGGTGCCGCATGGCCCACGGGGAGTAACATGACCGGGATATAGCGGTCTGGAATTCCGAACTCTCGCTTGACTCCCTCCGGATCAAACCCGATCATCGGCCCCGAAACATACCCCTTCGCCTGTGCTGCGATCATGAGCGTCATGGCGGCTAGTGAGGCTGAACGAATGGCTTCGTCGCGGGCCTTCTGGAGGTCAGCATACCCGCTGTTGGCCATGGCTACCCATTTCTCCCGTAGCTCTCGATCCAAGATGCCCGCCGCGACCGACCGATCGAGAATCTCTCCCAATTTTTCGTGCCCGCGCAAATCCCCTAACACAATAAAAGTCACAGACGCATCGGCGACCTTTTGCTGACCAAATGCCACCTGTTTTAGCTGTTCTTTCTCCCGCTGGTCGACCACGGCGACAAATCGCCAGTGCTGGATGTTCGTTGATGAGGGTGCATGAGTCGCATATTCCACCAACTCACGGATTTCCTTCGTGGACAATGTCTTTGACGTGTCGAATTTGTTGGCTGAGATTCGCTGCCGGATGAGGTTCAGGGTGTCTACCACGGGTCAGTCTCCCCCTTTGCCGGATTGAAAACTATCGCGGATGCTCGTGAACAACGCTCTGGCCTGATCGACCTCTTTCTAAGTCAGAGCTCGTTCGAGGTAGAGCTAAGGATCGTTCTTCAGGCTGGAGAAATCCATCGAGCCCGGGATGCTAGTCCTAGTGAGGAATGACTGTCAAGAGTCAGTGAAACCGGTGCGACCGCACTCACAGCGCCGTTGCCAAAGGTCGGCTGAGCCAGCCGGTCAGACGGCGGGAGCGGTTCTGGAACTCGTGTAGACAGGTTGCTCGGACGTCTCGTGCGAAATGGCTTGAGGTGAGACGGAGCTCGGCTGAGCTCGGGGACTGAACACCTGGACGCTATGATGCCTGTTTGAAGGCGGCTTCTTTAGGCAGAGGAGTCGTGCTCGGTGAAGATGAGGCAACGGAAGAGGAATGGTTGCGGAGGAAGCGCCGGAGGCGTTTACGCGCTTCATCGCCCATAATAACTGTTTTCAATCCAAACTTACCCTCATAGGACCACTGAACTGTGGCTAGCTCGATGTCGATGGGATCCTCCCCATCTGGCAAATACACCCGGAGGAACAGCGGCGTACCTTCGGGGAGCGCCTGGCGACTCCTGACCTGCCATCCCCCTGTTGAAAGGTTAAGGACGGATCCCTCTCCAAGCAGCTGATACCCCGAATATTTTATCTCGCAAGGAACGGTCAATCGAAGGTCTCGACGTGTCTCCATCAGCATCACCTTGTGAGAAGGGCCCAATACGACACTCTCGGATCGGAAGTCAGCGAAAGCGCCCAGGTCATTGGCCCCAGGCTATCGCGATTCCAGAGAAAAGGCTATCCCTCGTTTGCAGGGTCCCAATTCGACCTATGGAGGGAGATGGGTCACCGCCAGCCACCCTCCGTTGACCTCATGGCTTCCGCCAACTTATGATTCCATCGTGATGGCTCAGCGGCATACTCAACGAGGGCAGGCCAGCCTAACCTCGGTCCTCGTCCTCATCGGACTTATTGTGGCGGCCGTGTGGGTGTGGAAGAATCTCGGATATGACACTCAGGACTTCATTGTTGAGGAAGTCCTCCCTGTCATGTTTGTGACCTTCCTCACTGGGATTGGTCTGTGGGGAATCGTTCGGAAAACTCGGGAGCGTCGGAATTGGAGGATGCGCCGGGAGCGGTTGATCACACAATTTCAGGCAGAACAGTCGGAGGATAAACGGCTGCAACTCGCCTTTGATCTGGTTGAGCTGAATGGATATCAGGGGAAAGGGTTGGAATCGGTGGCGCCGGCTATGGCCGAACTCTTTCGAAAGACGCTCAAGACTGCCCTTGGGGATAAACAACACCGAATCCGGGGGATGGCCGCGAGCCATTTAGGAGCGATTCAGGATGGTCCGTCGACGCCCTTGCTGATGAAAGCCTTGGAAGATGATCATGCCTATGTCCGCAGCTGTGCGGCGTTAGCCCTGGGTCGCATGCGGGCTGGTGGTGCGAGAGAGAAATTAACCTATTTGATGAAGGAAGATTGGGATCAGACGGTGCGGAGTCGCGCTCGCGAAGCGCTTGAGCGTATGGGGTGAGCGTCTCCGCGTTTCACCGGCACCGATTCCCTTGTGGGTCTTTATTCGTCCCCTGATCCCAAGAATAGTCAGGCTTCGAGGCTATCCCATGATCTTATTCAGTGCTTGTTGGTCGCGGTTGGTGAGGCGATACCCCTTGTCGAAGAGGGTCCCCATCCCTACTACCAGTTGCTCGAGTTCTCCATTTTGGTGAAAAGAGTCAAATTGTGAGTTGAGAGCCGAGGCCTGTGTGCCTGGCGCAAGCCCGAAGTTAAATTGAAGTCCGACGGATTCCAGGATATCCTGAAGTTCTCCGGGGTTGTAGTGATCATCATCGTCCCTGTCACCAACTAAGGCAAACTCGTAAAAGGTTAGGCTGAGTGTCAAGGTGGATTGGGTTCGACTAAAATCCTCCCGAGCGGCCTTAAGTCCCCCAGGGTAATGAGCCTCGCAATCCAGAGAAGTCTCAGCGGGCCTTCCGGCTTCAATGAGGCGATCTGGATGCGAATGCTGAGCCACCCCTTCCACCGTAGGACCTTGTGGTTTTGACCTCAGTTGTTTGTAAAACCATTCCGTGCAGGTGCTGGCCTGGACAAACACCACCTTGTCCTTTTCAACCTGGCGGTGGATATGTGCCGTAAAAGCCTGGAAGACTTGACCTTCTTCTCCCGCGAAGCTCTTTGCGGAAAAGCTCATCACGCAGCACAGAATGCCTAGGAGAGAGGCGACGAGGTGGGTGGGTTTTTTGAACATTCAATTTTTAGTATACCATGGGCGTCAGGTAAACGAACCCCACTCTCTTCATGAAGTTCCCTGGTCTTGGCACAGCCATACTGTATCGACAGATTCCGACCTCCACCGAACGAAGGAACACTGATGCTGACTCAGGACCCCTATCCCTACTTGACTTCGAACATCCCGGGGATTGGGGGAAGGATTCGTGTCTTCCCGGAGGATTTTCAAGTGGAGGAGCGTCCCCTCTATCTTCCTTGTGGGGAGGGTGAGCATTTATACGTTCGGGTCACGAAGCGTCAGCTAGCCACTCCGCAACTGGTTTCGTATCTTTCCTCCAGGTTTGGCATCAGAGCTCGCTCCGTTGGAGTGGCGGGCCTCAAAGACGCCCAGGCCGTGTCCACTCAAATGGTCTCCCTCCAAGGTGTCAGGCCGGAGGAAGTCGCACGGCTTCATCATGAAGGCATCCTCAAAGCCGAGGTACTCGGGTGGCATCGGAATCGTCTCAGGACGGGCCATCATGCCGGGAACAGGTTCAAGTTAGTTGTCAGGGACATAGGCCTCGGCGCAAAGGAATCGGTAGCGACCATTCTGGAAGAATTAGTTCGACGGGGGGTCCCCAATTTTTTCGGACCCCAGCGACAAGGCCGTCGCGGGAGCAATTATCAGATTGGGGCACAGCTACTCACAGACGACAGTCGGCGGGCCAAAATGCCAAAATCCAAACGTCTCTGGTATCTCAACGCGTTTCAGGCGTTTCTCTTCAATCGAGTCCTGGCCGCACGGATAGACCGGCTCGACCGTTTACTGGTCGGGGATTGGGCAATGAAGCATATCAACGGTGCCTGTTTTTCGGTGGCGGATCCGGCACAGGAACAAACTCGGGCCGATGCCTTTGAAATCAGCCCAACCGGCCCCCTCTTCGGATCGAGGGCGCCCTGGGCCACGGCCGAGGCCGGAGCATTGGAGCGGGCGGTTGTGGCGGAGGTGGGCCAGACGGTGGAGTCTCTTCGTCAGGCCGCCGCCGCTTGCCGATTCAGGGGCGAACGCCGACCGCTGCGCGTCCCCCTGGCAGATCTTGACTGGTCGGTGGACAGGGACACCTTGGCCCTTGCGTTCACGCTTCCTCCAGGTGCCTACGCGACCAGCGTGCTTGGGGAGATCATGAAGGGCGGCGGTGGAGGGATCTGAGGGGGCCAGGGGGGGATACAAGTGGAAACACGGGAGAGGCCACCGAGAGTTCGGCATGCATGGTAAGATAGAGTTAATGCGAGGTGGTGAAGATGGCCTCCATCCAGGAGACGGTCACCCTACAAGGTCACATCATTGACTCCTTAATCCTTCCCAAGGTCTTGGACACCATTCTCATGATGGGCGGGACCTTTGATCTCAGCGATGTCCAGATCGGCAAGACCCGTGAGGCGACGTCGCGAGCCAAGATTGTCGTGCAAGCCTCCTCAGAAGATCTTCTCACTGAAATCCTTGAAGCGATCCAGCCTCATGGGGCAGCGGTGGAACGCGAATTGGAGTGCCGCGTCGATCCGGCACCTGCTGATGGCGTGTTTCCGGACACGTTTTATGTCACCACCCATTTGCCCACTCAGGTTCGTCTTCGAGGAAGGTGGGTTCAGGTGGAGGCCATTGAAATGGATTTGGGTATTTGTGTGGACCCAAGCTATACGTCGGCGAGGGCAAGGCCCATGGGAGAGGTGCGTCAAGGACAGTTAGTGGTGACCGGGCATGAGGGTATTCGAGTCACTCCTCTTGAACGACCAGAAGAGCGGGATGTGTTCAGCTTCATGGAGGCGCAGGTCTCGGCCGAGCGCCCGCATGGCCATATCATCGTTGATGTGGCCAAGAGACTCCAGTCCCTGCGACACAACCAGGGCGGGGGCAACACAGGAGGAAAGGTGCTGCTCGCGGCCGGGCCAGCCGTCATCCATGCTGGAGGACGTGACGCCTTGACCTGGTTGATCGAATCCGGATACATCCACCTGCTGTTCTGCGGGAATGCCTTGGCGGTTCATGACATGGAAGCCCATCTATTCGGTACTTCGCTGGGCTACGCCTTGGCGGCGGGTCGGGCGATGCCCCATGGCCATGAGAATCACCTACGCACCGTAAACAGAATCCGGGCGATTGGGAGCATCGAGCGAGCAGTCACGTCCGGGGTCATCACTGAGGGAATCATGGCAGCCTGCGTGCGACAGGGGGTGCCCGTGGTGATGGCAGGAACTATCAGGGATGATGGCCCTCTCCCCGGGGTCATCACAGATTCTGTGGCTGCCCAGGCGGCGATGCGCGCTGCGCTCACTGATGTGGTCTTGGCTCTTCTTGTCGCCTCCACGCTGCACGCTGTTGCAACAGGAAATCTTCTGCCAGCGACGGTTCCGACGGTGTGCGTGGATGTCAATCCGGCCGTGCCCACCAAATTGGCGGATCGGGGGAGTTTTCAAGCCGTCGGGGTCGTCATGGATGCCGCCTCCTTTCTCAGAGACTTGGCTAGGGAGTTGGGATGGAAGCCATGAGTCGATTGTTGGTCTGCCCGCCTGAGCACTTCAGTATCGAATACGAAATCAATCCGTGGATGCGCCTGTCCAACAAGGTTCACCCCGGTCGCGCGCGCGTCCAATGGCAGGCCCTCATGGAGGAACTTGAGAAGAAGGCTGGCGCCACTTTGGAGCGGATGGAGGCGGTGCCAGGTCTGCCTGACTTGGTGTTCACCGCCAATGCGGGAGTGGTGACCGGTAAGCTGGCCTTTCTGAGCCGCTTCAAACATGCTGAACGCCAGCGGGAAGAACCGCATTTCGAAAAGTGGTTTCGGACATATGGCTACCAGGTGCACACTCTCCAAGAGGGTCTCTATTTCGAGGGGGCTGGTGACCTCCTCGGGTTTCCTGAGACGTGGTTCGGAGGATATCGACAGCGAAGTGATGTTGGCGCATATTCATACCTCAGCAAAATTGCGAAGCGCCAAATTATTCCACTCGAACTCGTGGACTCCCGCTTTTATCATCTGGATACCTGCTTCTGCCCACTCAGCGGCGGGGAACTGCTTTACTATCCTCCAGCCTTTGATACCTACGCCCAGACGGTCATTGGCAATCATGTGGCAGAAGACCGACGTTTGGTCGTGCCTGAAGGGGAGGCACTCCGGTTTGCGTGCAATGCGGTCTGCGTGGGGAAACATGTGGTGTTGCCCGATACCTGTCCAGTATCCGTGCGGATGCTCGAGGCCTCGGGCTATGAGACCCATCCGCTGCCTCTCGATGAATTTATGAAGGCCGGCGGGTCAGCAAAATGCCTGACGCTGGCATTGGAATGAAAAACGAGCAGAAAACGAAAGGCAAAAAGAAACTTGCCCCTCATCACGGGGATAGGGCCTTTAGCTCCGTGCCCCTTGCCTGTTGGGTTTGTCTAACGCGTCTCGCCTTTCTTTCTTCTCATTAGCCAAGAGAAGTAAAACCCGCCGATGGCAATGGTGACAAGGTCGATCGTCCAGAGCATGCGGCTGATGATTCCAGGTCCTGATTCCGTGACTGGCGGATTGAGTATGAAGTGAAAGCCAAGGAATTCAGGTGGCTTGTCTGGAGGTGTCTCCCAAGGGGGGAAGCACACGGCGAGCAGTAACAAGGCCATCATGCCATAGAGGATGGGCATATTCATTTCTTCAGTCGATCGTCCTCTGGGTTCCTCTGTCTTTCGAATCGAACCCATGATGGGCGGGGGGTGCACCGGCTCGCCACAGCGCGTACAAAAACGACTGAGATCAGGGAGCTCCTGGCCGCAGACTGTGCAGTGCATTTGGGGACCTACCCTTGTTGACAAAACCCCGAAGGGATCAGGTCCTCATACAGTATCCTGGAGACGTAGTTGGGTTCCAGTCGAAAGGTGTCCAAGCCTTCGAACGGATGAGCGGCGGACCCACTAATGGGTAGGAGAGAGGCATTCTGTTGGGGAGTAGCTTCGAGAAATAATCGGGAGATGAAGGAGAGACAGTATGTCGGAAAATCTAGAGGACCCCGGTGGGTTCAAAAATGGTATCCAATGCCGGCGAGTGCACTGATCGCATTATAGTCGGCGTCAAACCCGTCAAGGTTGGTGGTCTCCTCGAATTTGAACCTTGTCAACCCTGTAAACTTTCCCTCTGCAAAGATCGCCACGTGTCTCACGATGTAGTAGCGAAGTCCGGCTTGTGCGTTGAGTCCGAGGGCGGTGCTCGATTGAGTGTCCGCCGTGACTTTGTCTCGCAGGCGGGCGAAAAAGATTCCGAGCCCTGCACCTAGGTAAGGCTGTAGCCGTCTTCCTGGCAGGCGAAGCATGACGTTGACTGGAGCCCAGTTGATCACTCTCAGGTCAAACCCGGCGACTCCCGGAATAGTAACTGAACCGCCGGGACCCGAGAATGTAAGGTCTTGCTGTTTGACATTGGGGTTTGAGACAAAGGCCTCGGTTTCGAGCCCTAACCACTGGACGGAGCGAAAGTAGTGCCCAACTTTGCCACCGAACACAAAGGAATTGTCGAGGTCGATGTCGGATACCTGAATGGAGGTGAAGCCGGCGGTGGTGATATTGACATCACTTAACGCCTGCGGAAAGGTCGCTCCAAATTGTGCGGCTATGTAGGTTTCGGCATACGCGGTCTGGTGTATGCCGATGAAGATGAGGGCGAAGAAAATCCAACCACGGACAAGTGTCAGATAACGGTTCTGGTCATGCATGCGTACACCCTCTTGCAACAAACACCTAGAAAAGTGGGGACCGTTCATAGGCGGGATCTCGTGAACCATTGTTGGGAGGTGAGCAAGGAATGTGCCATTGGCATGAGTGGCCGTGGCTTCCTTGGAAGCCGTCGATTTCCCAAGGATCCCGGTGACAAGGTTTTGGAGATTGGGGCCACGAGCCCGACTGTGGCCGTTCATTCAGGTCCGTCTCCCTGTACCTTTTTGCCTGGCTCCCATAGCCGCTGCGTGGTGAGGGCGGGCCAAGCCGCGTATGCGCGTATGATTGACAGTCAAAAGGACGGATTCCTATAATCGCGGCTCCCGCGATGAGTTCTTGCCAACTGAAAAGGTACTGAGGAAGAAGTGAGCGAGGTCGGCTCTGTAAGCAACGGTATACAAGGGATCGGCGTGATTGGCGCCGGGGCGTGGGGAACGACACTCGCCAAGGTGGTCGCCGAGAAGGGGTATCCGGTACAACTCTGGGCCTACGAATCACACGTCGTCGAGGCGATCCGCTCCAAGCACGAAAACAGTCTCTTCCTACCTGGGGTCCAACTTCCACCATCCATTGTTCCGACCGGATCCCTGCAAGAAGCTCTTAACAGGACTGACTGTCTTGTCTTCGCCGTTCCCTCACAGGCTGCCCGCTCTGTCCTCAGGCAACTGAGTCCTTACCTCTCCAAGCCTGTTCCCCTACTCAGCGCGACCAAGGGTATTGAGGAAGTGTCCCTCAAACTCATGTCTGAGGTCATACGAGAGACTTTACCGAAAGATCTGCATCGTTCCCTGGCAGTTCTTTCGGGGCCGAGTTTTGCTGTTGAAGTGTCAAAGGGGCTCCCCACGGCAGTCACACTCGTCGGTGAAGACATAGAGTTGGTCAAACGGCTCCAAAAGGTATTGGTGACGCCATTCTTGCGGGTGTATTCAGGAACCGACCTGATTGGTGCTCAACTCGGTGGTTCGCTGAAAAACGTCATGGCCCTGGCGGCCGGTGTGATCGATGGCCTTGGGTTGGGACATAATACGAGAGCCGCGCTCATCACTCGAGGTTTGGCCGAAATGGTTCGTCTGGGAACGGCCATGGGCGCTGATCCACGCACATTCTATGGATTATCTGGAGTCGGTGACCTGGTCTTAACGTGCACCGGCCCACTCAGCCGGAATCATTCCGTTGGGGTGCGCCTGGGGCGTGGTGACAGCCTACAGGTCATCTTGGGAGGGATGCAGGCAGTGGCCGAAGGCGTTCGGACGTCACGGGCCGCCTTGGGATTGGCCCAACGGTATCAGGTCGATATGCCGATAGTGCGGGAGGTCTGCGCAGTCCTTTTTGAAGGAAAGGATTGCCGCCAGGCGGTCAGCGACCTGATGGAACGATCGGCTAAGGATGAAATCAACTCGTGGTGAGGACACGTTAAATGGATCAGCATCGCCTCAAGGCTCTGCTTCGTGATGTCCGAACACGAACGGTTGGCGTGGAAGATGCCGTCGAGCGATTACGGACGTTGCCGTTCGAGGATCTTGGCTTTGCAGCGGTCGATCATCATCGCTCCATTCGACAGGGCTTCCCGGAGGTCATTTTTAGCGAGGGCAAAACGCGAGGGCAAGTTCTCGCCATTGCAAAGGGCTTGCTGAAAAAGGGAGGACCATTCTTGGCCACCCGGGTGAGCCCCGATGTTGCACGAGGGCTCCTACGCCTGGATCGGCGAGCCGTCTATCACGAACTGGCACGAGCGGTTGTCGTCCAACGTCGCAAACGTTCCCTGAAAGGGGATGTCTTGATTATGACGGCCGGCACGGCTGATATTCCAGTCGCTGAAGAGGCCAAGGTGACCGCGGAAGTCATGGGGAGCCGAGTGGAAGTGTTATATGATGTCGGCGTGGCGGGCCTTCACCGTGTTCTGGGACGTCATGATCGCATTCGAAAGGCTCGCGTTCTTGTTGTGGTTGCGGGAATGGATGGGGTGTTGCCGAGCGTCGTCGGTGGACTGGTCGACCACCCTGTTGTCGCGGTGCCGACCAGTCGGGGGTATGGGGCCAGCTTTGGTGGATTGGCGGCGCTCCTAACGATGCTCAATTCCTGCGCGTCGGGTGTGGGGGTGGTGAATATTGACAATGGGTACGGAGCGGGCTGCCTCGCGCACCGGATTAATATCCTTGGAGAAGCGTAGGAGGCTGAAAGGTCGTCAGACTGGAACAGGGTCAGGGGGCGGGGTCTGGAACATCCTGACTGTCGGGTTCTTGTTCTGCGGATGTTAGAGGGTCTGCTGACCTCACTTGGAGTTTGCCCTTTTTCTTCCACGACACCATCTGCGTCTGGGCTCGATCTTCAATGACAGTGAAGAGTTTGGCCCGTATTACATAGTCGTACCGTCCCTCGCCGACCACTCGCCGATTCTGATCGGTCCCGTCCCAGCTGAGCGTGACCAATCGGCGGTCTGCCTCCCCTTTTCGGGACCTGGGAGTGTTTTCTGACTCTGGAGAGGACTCTGCACCGCCGGGATGGGTGTCTACAGAAGGATCCTGAAAGTCCCCGATGGGTTTGCGCACCGCAAGGAATCGAATATGGCGTTTCGAAGGAGAGCTGATTAATGATGACACCTCGAGCAAGGTTCCCCCGTCCGCATCTGGAGGGATCGCGACCTCAATGGAGAAATCGAGTGACCCGTCCCCGGCCACATAGGATTCTGGCACGAGATTGATCGAAAGAATTTTGAGGGGAGGCTGAACACGTCTCCGCTTTTTTCGCCTGGCGTCAGCGTCGTCACTCTGAAGCAATCCTACGAATAGCACTGTTGTGAGGAGGAGCGCGACCGTACAAAGGGTGGAGGACACGTGCGTCGGGCGCGTCTCTGATCGAGAAACCTTGGGACAATGCCGAGGCGGGCGTTTCAGAAAAAAGGATGAAGCTAACATGATACCAATGAAATGAGTCCTAGGAGTCAGAACAATCCGGGCACCTGCTGTGTGGATAGCATAGGGCCTGATGAGGTGTCAATCAAAAGCAAGAACTTACCAGAGTCATTCTCAAGATTGTGCTCCCTCACGAAGGAAGCCACGATGAAACGTCTCACGGGTCTTTAACAGTGTTCCACACTGAATCCTGGGAGCCAAGGAGGCCGATCAAGACAATTGAGGAATCATCAGGCGGTGTTCTTTTGTGGGTAATGGTATTGCTCGCAAAGGTCCCCTGTTCGGTTACTCCGGGAAGTGAAACCAAATAAGCGGGGTAGGGACTTGGAAGAGGAGGGGGTACATGCCTGGGCGGCCAGCACGCTCAGCCCCTCGTGGAGGGATAGTGTCAAGTGAGCGATGGTCATCAGTTGCCTGAGTGTTTCTGCGGTGACATCGGGCTTCAGGCTGAATTCCCGTACAAATCGGTCAAGGAAAGCGTCAGCGATAAGATTCGTTTGGACAAAATTCAGGATGAAGGGTCGCGCTGCCAGTAGCTCGGGTTCTACTACTTTCGCCAGGGTTTGGCCTTGGGCCATGGTGGTGGCCTCTTCTCCGACTATCGAATGAACGGCACAGATGCGACACGTCAGAAACACCGATCGGGCGAACTCATGCGGTTCGATGATGAAATCGTCCGGGCCGATGGGCTGACCAAGAGGGTTGGCACAGATTTCTGGAATGGCCGCGTAGGCATCGTACACGGTAGGATAGGATTGCAAACCGAGGATCGGGGGTTGACTCAGGTAGTGCCAGAACCTAATCCCGGTTGCCATCCCCTGGAAAATCCCGAAGTCTTGATGCCTGAGGCTATAGCCTTCTTGCTTTGGAAGTGCCACGAGAGGGACGTTTTCGGCTTGAGGAGGTGGAAAGTTTACCCAGGCGGTGAGCGTGACCTTAAGACCCGTGGCGCAAGACGACCGACTGTGGACCTGATGTCAGAATTCCTGCTGGGCGTGTGGAAGCTGTCTCGCCATGGATCAACGCGATCGCTTTCTTCATGCGACGTTGCTGTTTCGACAAGGCTTTCGGTAAGATGAGCCGCCTCCAGAAATGGGGAATGTTTGAGGTGAGCGCGGAAGGTGGAAACCCGTCTGTATTTTGACTGTTTCTCGGGTGTCAGCGGCGACATGATACTCGGTGCGCTGGTGGATGCCGGTTTGCCGATTAAAGCGCTGACCCATGGCCTCAAAGGGTTGGGGCTCAATGGCTATCGCCTTGAGGCCAAGAAGGTAAGGCGTGGTGGCATTCTCGCCACCAAGGTCAACGTGGTGATCAAGGACGGTTTTCGTTCTCCTCTTAGTTTGCATCGCATTCGACGGATTATCAGTTCCAGCCGGCTGCCGAGTTCTGTAAGAGACATGGGGCAAGCCGTGTTTGATCGGCTTGCCTGGGCGGAAGGCATAGCCCATCGAGTACCGGCGAGGGACGTTCAGTTTCACGAGGTGGGTGTCGTTGATTCGCTGGTGGACGTAATGGGCTGCTTGGTGGGCTGTCATCTCTTGGGGATACAGCAGGTCGCCGCTTCCCCGGTCAATGTAGGGTCGGGGTGGCTGCAGTCATCCCATGGCCATTTGCCTGTTCCGGGCCCAGCGGTCGCGCTCTTGGCAAAGGGCGTCCCAGTGTACACGGCCGGACCAAACCGGGAACTCACGACTCCGACAGGTATGGCCCTCCTAAGGATTCTGGTTGGGTACTTTGGCCCACTGCCTATGATCCGGCCCGAATCGGTTGGATATGGTGCCGGTTCGGCTGATCCCGAGGGGTGGCCGAACGCCTTACGCGTATTCATCGGAAAGGGTGATGCGGCTGGGCGAGGCGCCGAGGAGGTCATTACCCAAATCGAGACCAATTTGGACGATCTTCACCCTCAGGCCTACGAGACGGTCATAGAACGCTTGTTTGCCGGCGGTGCGTTGGATGTGACCCTGTCCCCAGTTATCATGAAACGGGGACGTCCGGGCATCGTGCTCACTGCCCTAACCCCCCCTGAGAAGGCGGAGACCGTTGCGCAGATCATCCTGAAGGACACGACAGCGTTGGGGGTCCGAATGCAGCAAGTCGAGCGGCGCGTGTTGCCCAGGCGGATTGAAACGGTGCGTCTGGCTGGGGCAGCGGTCCGGGTCAAGGTTGCTCGCGTCGAAGAGGGGTTCGAGAAGGTGGCGCCGGAGTACCGTGATTGCAAGCGGATCGCCGACGAGATGGACCGGCCGGTCCAGGACGTCATGAACGAAGCGCTCCTTGCATTCAAAGCGCAAAGGCAACGGCCACGGAGAAAAAAATAGGGGGGCGCGTACACAACGATGCGAACAAGGCGCCTGCCGATTCTCGGCCTGACCATGGGCGATCCTGCTGGGATTGGCCCGGAAGTGATCGCCAAAGGGCTGGCCAACCGAGGCCTCCGTAGAATTTGTTACCCGCTCGTTGTCGGATCACCGCTGATCATGAAAAAGACGATAGCGGGGCTTCGTCTCCCACTCCGCGTCGTATCGGTCGAAGGGCCCGATCAGGCGCGATTCGGCAGACATGGAGAGGTCGCAGTCCTGGATCCGTTGGATCATCCACTTGGTCGTATTCGTATGGGGACGGTCAGCAAGACAGCTGGCGCGGTTTCGGCAAAGTGCATCATGAGAGCCGTTCAGCTGGCCCAGGCCGGTTGCATCGAGGCTATTGTGACGGCCCCAATCAATAAGGCGGCCCTCAATTTGGCTGGCTATGCCTACCCTGGGCACACGGAAATGCTGGCCGACCTTACGCAATCTAAGGATGTGGGGATGATGATTGTTGGAGGACCGCTCAGGATCATGTTCGTCACCACCCACGTGGCGCTTCGTGAGTTGCCACGGGCGCTCTCCGTGGCAAACATCGTGACGGCGATTCGGCTAGCCCAGCTGGCGCTTCAGGAGTATTTCGGTATTGCCAAGCCCAGGATTGGCGTGGCGGCATTAAATCCCCATGCTGGTGAGGGCGGTCTGTTCGGCGAGGAAGAGCGGACGCTCATTCTTCCCGCAGCGCGGCGTGCCCGCGCCTCCGGCATTCAGGCCAGCGATCCCTTGCCAGCCGATACCCTTTTCGGCAAGGCGGTCGCAGGGCATTTTGATGGTGTCGTAGCCATGTTTCATGATCAGGGCCTGATCCCCCTCAAACTTGTGGCCTTTGGGAAGTGCGTCAATCTCACGGTAGGGTTGCCGATCGTTCGGACCTCCGTCGATCATGGCACTGCCTTTGATATTGCCGGGAAGGGCCTTGCTGATCCGGGTAGTCTAATCGAAGCCGTAAAACTGGCCGCCCAATTAGCTGGTAAAGAATCCCGGCAACACAGACCTCGGCGAAGAGTCTCATGAGGAAACGAGTAGACCCATAGGTACGGTGAAGAGAAAGGAGCCTCTGTATGTCTGATGGAGCTAAACCAGCTCTGGATATTCTGGAGCAGCAAATCAAGGAATTGGACGCAATTTTGGCCCAGGCCAGTCAGGACTTGAACACGGTGGCCGGCAAGGAGCGGGTCACGAAATGGAAGGCCAGAGCGGCTGCGCTCATCGGACAGCACCTCGGGCCGAATTATGGGAGCCGGTTGTCGGATATGAATCCTGGTCCATCCTTTACCAACGATCTATTGGAAGAATTGAGTGATGAGGTGGAATCGTACCGCGAATGCTTGCATGCCATGCGCAAGGAGCTTCAACCAAAAGGGGCCGGCTCGTGAAAATGGTTTTTTGGACGAGTTTCAACCGCTGTTGACGAATGAGGAGCGCCTCCTCAGGACCCCAGGCACGGAAACACCTCGGGCAACATTTCCTTATCGATCCCAATATTGTCCGAAAAATCGTAGCCTGCGCGATGCTTAGGCCGGAAGAGCCCGTGTTGGAAATTGGACCGGGCCGAGGAGCTCTGACTCGGCCGCTCTGCGGAGCCGTTCGTAGGGTGACGGCAATTGAGATCGATTATCGACTGGCAACCCATCTTAAGGAGACCTTGGCAGACTGCCCCAACTTGGACATCAAGACGGGCGACGCGCTCGAGTATCCGTATCACACCCTTCCACAGGGAACGGTCGTGGTGGCCAATTTGCCCTATTATCTCTCCACACCGCTTCTGTTTAAGCTTCTTGAGTCTCGGTCGCGGATCAGCCGGATGGTCCTGATGCTCCAAACGGAAGTGGCGAACCGCCTGGTGGCTAAACCGGCGACCCCTGACTATGGAGTGCTGTCGGTCCTCATTCAGCAACTGACCGATCCCGCGCGTGAATTCAAAGTCGCTGCCAACTGCTTTCGGCCAAGACCCGCGGTGGGTTCGAGTGTCATCAAATTGGCAGTCAGGCCGCAGGGGCGCGCCCATCTCTCGGTGGCCGACCAGGACAGTTTCGTCGAAACCGTGCGCGCGGCCTTTTCTCACCGACGCAAGACCGTGGGTAATTCGCTCCGTGATGCCGGCCTCCCACCCAAGGAGCTCAGCGAGGCTCTTGCATTGGCTCAGCTTGACTCAACGCGACGTGCTGAGACGTTGACCGTGCATGAATTTGGAGCCCTTGCGGACGCCCTTGTCATGCTCGGAGCCATACAGCGTCCTTCGCTAAGCATTTCAAGGACTTGAGCGCAGCTTAGATTGAAGTGGCTTTCCCCCTATGCTATGATCGGCCTTCATGGGTGTTTCGACCCCTGCAAAGCGCGGCGTTTCACGTCCCGCATCCGGCCAGTATTCACATCTTCAGCATGAAGTGATCGGCGTCCTATTGGTCGCCCTGAGTTTATTGGCACTCCTCAGTCTTGTCTCGTTTTCTCCGCGCGACGCCACCCTCTTTTCTCCACGAACCCTTCAGCACCCACCCCCGACACACAACATGATCGGGGCCGCTGGAGCCACGTTGGCCGGCGCGTTCTTCAGATCAATCGGAGGTGGGGCTTACCTTCTCCCCGTATTCTTGGCCCTCGTCGGGATTCGGAGCTTCAGGGAGGGCTCGTTCGCCATGACCCTCCGCAGTGCCGCCGGCTCTTTAGTCTCCCTCGTGTTCTTCAGTGGATTGCTACATCTCGAAGCGACCGGGGTGCCCACGTGGTCAAGCGGTTTGGTATTCCGTGGCCAGGCTGGTGGAAAAATCGGGGAACTGCTCGCGGGGGGCCTTCGCAGTTACTTCGCGAGCACCGGCGCACATATCATTCTCACCGCAGGCCTGCTCATCTGCCTCCTGCTGGCAGCCAATGTGTCTCTTGTCGGTGTACTCAGAAGAGTCCCGGTGTGGTGGGAGTCGGCTGTCCAAAGCCTGGCTTCATTGACAGAAAGTGTCTCAAGACTCTTTGAGCGGAACGAACAGCCGAAGGAGAAAATACGAAAAACCAAGTCTCTCAAAATCACGCGTTCCACGCCTGCTGAGGCAAGAGAAAAAGACTCACTGATAGCAGAACCTGCTTCTGAACGTACGCCTTCTGAAATTGTACCGCCATCGGAAGCTCAAGCGGCCGAAGAGGAGGAGCCACTTTTCTTTGAACAGAAAATTACGAGCGGGTATAGGCTGCCGGATCCTACGGAGTTGTTGAGCGATTCTCAGGGGCCAGCCGGCCGAATGACAGACACGGACCTCAAAGCACAATCAGCGGTGTTAATTCGTGCACTACAAAGTTTTGGGATCGAGGGCAAGGTTACGGAGGTTCATCCGGGCCCGGTTGTGACCATGTATGAGTTCGAACCGGCCCCCGGGGTAAAGGTCGCGCGCATCGTCAACCTTGATAATGACCTCGCACTCGCCCTCAAAGCGATTAGCCTTCGGATTGTGGCACCCATTCCTGGAAAATCTGTGGTCGGTATTGAAGTGCCTAACCCCTACAGGGAGACGGTGTTGCTGAAGGAAGTATTGACAAGCGAGGCCTTCGCCAAATCTCGTTCTAAGCTGACCCTGGCCCTCGGAAAGGATATTTTCGGAAAGCCAGTAACGGCTGATCTCAAGACGATGCCCCATTTATTGGTTGCGGGTGCCACGGGGGCCGGAAAGAGTGTTAGTTTAAACACCATGTTAGTGAGCATTCTCATGGCGGCCCGTCCTGATGAAGTCAAACTGCTCCTCATTGATCCAAAGATGCTGGAGTTTCAATTGTATGACGGTGTCCCCCACCTTCTCCGTCCTGTGATCACAAACCCAAGATCTGCGGCGCGCGGCCTTGGTTGGGTGGTCCAGGAAATGGAACGGCGGTACAAGCTGCTGGCCGAGGCCGGAGTACGTAACATCGAAGCCTATAACCGGTGGGTGGGGAAGGAGCAGGGCGTGGCACAGGAGATTGCTCCCCAGGAGCAACTTGAGCAGCCAGAATTGCCCATTGAGTTCTTGTCTGAGGAGGCTCGATTGTCGGGTGGAGAAGATACGAACTCTGAACCTGAGGCTGCCGCACCGTCCCAGCCACCCAAGACCCCCCCTGCCCCCTTGCCGTACATTGTTGTCATGATCGATGAA
The DNA here is from genome assembly GCA_041616875.1 of Nitrospiraceae bacterium. Taxonomy (GTDB): domain Bacteria; phylum Nitrospirota; class Nitrospiria; order Nitrospirales; family Nitrospiraceae; genus JBFJQA01. The sequence goes on from JBFJQA010000002.1 coordinate 31,471, forward strand.
TTAGCCGATCTGATGATGGTGGCTCCAAAGGATGTGGAAGACAAGATTGCCCGATTAGCGCAAATGGCCCGGGCCTCTGGAATCCATTTAGTGCTGGCGACCCAACGCCCCTCCGTGGATGTGCTGACTGGTTTGATCAAGGCGAATTTCCCGGCACGAATTGCGTTCCAGGTCTCCTCGAAAACTGATTCTCGCACTATTTTGGACGCGAACGGTGCGGAGGCTCTCCTTGGGCGAGGTGATATGCTCTACCTGGCATCTGGAACGGGGAGACTGAGACGTCTCCATGGATCCTTCGTGAGCGATGACGATGTCCGTGCGGTGGTGGAATTCGTCAAACGCCAGGCTGCCCCATCCTATGGCGATGATGGACAGTTTCATCGGCAAGAAGAGGCTCGAGAGGAGGAGGAGCGCGATGAAGTCTATGAACAGGCAAAGGACCTCGTGCTGACCAGCGGGCAGGCGTCTGCTTCCTTGATTCAGCGACGTCTTCGAGTTGGATATCCCCGAGCCGCGAGAATGATCGAGCGCATGGAACAAGAGGGAATGGTTGGAGCGCCGGGGCGCGATGGCCGACGCGAAGTGATCGTTCGACGAGGGGCGGTGGGGACCGCAGAGGAATGACGGAGGGCCCTGCAGGGGAACAGGCGAGCCAATATCGCACTCACATGTGGATATGTACGCCGCTATTACGCTAAGCGGAGGTTGGCGGTCAGGAAGGAAAACAGTGAGACGCAGGTACCGCATTGTTCAATTTGCCGCGCTCGTATGTGCATGGAGTGTCTGTAACGGTATTCCCGCTGGACCAGTCAGCGCCGACACCGAGTTGAAGGAAGTTCGTCGGGTTGTGAAGAACATTCAAGCTCGGTACCAGAAGACACGCGATCTCCAAGCGGATTTCATACAGAAGACGACAATCGAAGGGTTTAGCGCACCCCTCACTTCTTCCGGCCGTATGTATATCAAGAAGCCTGGCCGGCTCCGTTGGGATTATCGAGATCCCAACGTTGAGGAGATCTATGTCGATAAGGATGATGTCAAGATCTATGTGCCTGAGCACCAGCAGGTCCTGGTTGGAAAATTGACAAGCCTGACGGCGTCCCGGGCGCCGCTGCGTTTGCTTCAAGGAGTCGCCAACCTTGATGAAGAATTCACGTTGGTGCCCACGCCCGGGTCCCTTCGGGGTGCAGGCGGAATACCTCTCGTCACCCTAATCCCGAAAGTGGATGAAGCGATGTCGGGTCAGACTATGGTCAAGGTCGTATTGGAGGTGCAGCCAAAAACTTACTTTCTTAAAACGGTCTCCATACATGAGGTCACGGGGAATGTCTCGAGCTTTGAGTTCCAGAACCTCAAGGCTAATACCCGGCTGAGAGATCAGCTGTTTGAGTTTCAAGTCCCTGCCGGCGTGGAAGTGGTCGAAGCGTCAACATTAGGAGGCCAGTAGGCGAGGTGGTGGTCCGTTTGAGCCAGACGAGCAAGTATTTGTCATGAGGTGAGTCAGCGGATTGCTCTGGAGTTTCGAGGGCGCGGATTCCTGTTTAATGGAGACATGACATTTATGGAGGCAACTTGCAGACTTAACCTGGCCGAATCAATCGAGCAAGCCCTTACTCGCTTGAGCTTTGAGGATGTGAAAAAGGAGTATTGGGAACAAAATGAATTCGTCGTGATAAAAGGCTTTTTGCCTCGAGACATTGTGCAACAGGCCTTTGTGCATCAGGTTGAGAGGCTCAGGCCGGGACTCAACCGTAACTTTGTTCCCGGGCGCAAGAAGGGCGGGAGCGTCAGCTACTTTACGATCAAGAAGCAGGCTCCCGAGTTTCTCGAGCTCTATCAATCCGGTCACCTCCTGAATTTTCTTAGCCGATTATCTGACGCCCCGCTCAAGCTCTGTCCCGAGACCGATCCGCATTCCTGTGCTCTCTATTACTACACCGAGCCTGGGGATTACATCGGGTTCCATTACGATACCTCCTATTATAGGGGCGCGAGGTATACCGTCCTCATGGGACTCATTGATCAATCACCGCAATGTGAGCTCGTGTGCCAATTATATAAGGATGACCCCCACCGGGACACCAAGGAATTGCGACTCCTGACAGAACCCGGCGACCTGGTTGTCTTCAACGGCGATAAATTGTGGCATGCTGTGACGCCGCTTGGTGAGGGCGAGTATCGGGTGGTCCTTACACTGGAGTATCTGACGAATCAGGAGATGCACCCCTTGAAACGCCTCTATTCAAACCTGAAAGACGCCTTTGCCTACTTCGGGATCAGGACGCTCTTGAAAGGGGGGCGTTAGCAGGTCCAAAAGCCTCAAAAGTTCCCTTTGTTCGTCTCGGACCTCAATTGGATCCACCAGTTTCACCCGAAACGGGAAGCGTAAAGCAAAAGCGGCTTCCCTCTCCGGGCGTACTCTCCACCCAAATGTGACCTCCCTGGAGTTCGACGAGGTTCTTGGTGATCGCCAAGCCGAGCCCAGCGCCCCGCGCTTCCGGGCGGACAGAGGTGCCTCGGTAAAAATTCAAGAAGATTTTTTCTCGTTCCAGGTCAGGAATGCCACAGCCCGTGTCCACTACGGAGAGCTGGAGGAATCCATCTTCCCTGGCCTCTGAGGTGATACGGATCGTCCCTCCTTTTGGGGTGAATTTGATCGCATTTTGGGTAAGATTGACCAAGACCTGGTGGAGTTTATCCCGATCGGCCTGAATGGCGGGAATGCTGCTCTCATGTTCGGAGATCAGTGCGATGTGTTTTTCTCGGGCCAACGATTGAAGTTCTTCTACAACGTCCTTTGCCAGGTCCGAGGGAGAGAGAACGGCGGGCTGAATTTCTATCTGGCCTGCTTCAATCCGTGAAAGGTCGAGCAGTTGGTTAATAATCCGGGTCAGGCGTTCCGCATTGTGCCGGACGCGATTCAAATAGTGGTCTTGCCTGGCAGTCAGCGGTCCCGTGAGTCCATCAAGCATGTTTTCAACGTAGCCCTTGATGGAGGTCATTGGAGTGCGAAGTTCGTGGGAGACTATCGAGACGAAAGAAGACTTGCGTTGATCCATTTCCTGGAGTTTGGTGTTGGCGGCCTCAAGGTCCCTGTTCGCCTTTTTTAAGGCCGATGTCTGCTTGAGAACCTCGCCTTCTAGCCCGACGTTTAACTCCTCGATTTGGTGATAGGCTCTGGCATTGTCCAAGGACAGTGCGAACTGGTTGGCCAAGGTGGTCATCACGTCCAGATCATCCTGGGTCAACGACTGTTCTCGGGTGCGGTCTACGGTGAGTGAACCAAGGATACGGCCCTTGGCCTTCAAAGGGACCGCGATGAGCGACTTGGCTCTCGTTATGCGGGCCAATTCCTGATTGAACGGATGAAGGCGGTCCCAGGCTTCGAAGATGTCTCCCACCAAGACGGACTTGCCTTGAAGCAGGACGGTCCCTTCGACACTCTCGGGATCCAGAATCGGGATCTTCATCGTACGAGCATGCTCTGCGATTTCAGGCGAGACTCCGCACAGGCGGGAATCTAACACGACCTGCTCCTTCTGATCGAAAAAGGAAATCATCGCTCGATCATAGTGCAGGTCCTGCAGGAGTGCGTGGAGGACCTGGTTGATAAGATGCTCGCGGTCGAACGTAGAGCCAAGAAGAAGCCCTGCCCGGTGGAGGATAGTCAGTTGCTTGAATTTGTGTCTGAGCGCGACCGAGGTGTGTTCTTGTTCAAGAGAGGCTTCGCGCAATTCTTCGTGACGAGCCTCCACGAATCGGAGTTGCTCTTGAATGACCTCCGCTCGAGTGGTCATCGCTCTTCTCAGCCGGTAAAAGTTGGGGGCGAGCCACGTGAGGGTAGTCAGGCCGACCGCAATGCCTGAAGCGAAGAGAAAGGGAGCAGAAGGGGGACCCGCATACAGGTAGAAAAAGGCGGCGATCCCTAACCCCGTAGCCAGGATAGCAACCTGCCACGGAAAGTGATCGAGTGCATGCGGAGTCCACGTAAATTCCCATTCGCAGTGGTCGGCACCATGGGCGATACAGGCCCGATCGGTGACGGTCGCTGGCTGCAGATGATGAACTCGCTGTGGGACGGCGGCGAGTCCGGCTTGGGAGGCCTGGCAAATCAGCTCAGCGCAACGTTTACGCCAAGGGCCGAATTGCCGATAGAGCCTGTCGCTGAAGCTCATACGAAGGATGGCCGAGCTCTCGGTGACTTGTACCACTCCGAACTGAAGAGAATCCTTGGCGAATTTCTCGCCAAAATGGGGAAACATTTTATAGATTTGGGAGACCGTGAAGGGACGTCCCAAAGTCTGAATGGTGGGTGAGATGAATTTTTCACGACCCACTTTGCCCTGAAATTCTGTATCCCCTGTGAGAATTTGACAAAACTCACCGAGGAAGCAGGCGAACTCGTAGGAGTAACTGTTCCAGATGTTTCTCAAAAATGTTGGACTCACATGATAAGCAGAGTCTTGGATGCGTTCGTTGAGCAAGTTGCACAGCTGTTCGACGGCGCGCCTCCCTGCCCCAGTTCCCTGGGTATGGTCAAGGACCTCTTCAAGGTACTCAACGTTGGCACGAATCGTGATGCCACTGACATCACGAATGCGCCGTCCATCCACATCGGTTCCATAGGGTGGATACTCCATGAGGCCTTTCTCAAGGATCGGATGGTCTTTGGAAAGAAGTTCCGTCATAGCCACTCTACAGGCTTGTTGGCCCTATACGGTGTCGGTGACGCCACATGCATTCGGGGGCGTGTGTTTCCCATATCCACAACTCAATGTCAACCAGATCGGCCAGGCATCCTGCCGCCTCATCGGGACATTGCAATCGGGGAACCACCCCGACGCCAAGATAGGGACGGCGACGGAGGAAATAAACCCCCTGACTTACAAGGAGGAGACAGGCAAGACTTGGCGCCCGAGAAAGGGAGGTTCGTTCGGCTGGCTAAGCCGCGTATCCAAAAGGATAATGCGGTATCGCACAGGATACGCAAGGCGCCGTTTCGATGGGGACCTAAGGCAGAGCGGAGTCGGTGGGCCAGGGCACCCGACTCAGTTCACGACCCGTCCAGGAAATACTATCGAGGACACGTGGGTAGAGGTTCTATGGCCGCTCAGGTGGCATGTTGGATTGAAAGGCAAAAGGCAAGAGGCTGGAGATCAAAAATGAAGATGCTTTAAGGCTGACGCGCAGAGGATAATGAAAATCCCCATCCACAAGGCCGCACGTTGGTAGGGAATGGGTTCACGCCGCTGCTCCTCCTTTTCTTCCTCAGTCTCATCCCCCGTACTCTCCGTTTTAAAGATGACGGTATATAGATAGAGCGTCATGACGCCCAGCACAAGGGACAACTTGATAAACAAGATCATGAGGTACTTCGAATTATTGGGAATCCCGAGCCCGGTTTGGGAAAACATCATCTGATTCACGTAGTGAATATTGATGCCCCCTGTGAAGAGAATAACAACGACCAGAATTCCGACTACCTTCTTATAATATCGATAGAACACATCCGTGAGGGGTTTGACGTATTCCTTCGGAACGCTTTTCTGCAATCCAGGAGTCACGGCCATGACGACAAAGGCCAGCCCGCCAATCCACAATACTGCTGACACAAGATGGAACCAATGATTGATGATGGGTATGATCTGATTGAGGTCAATGAGGAATGATTGCCAACCGCTCAACTAATACCTCGCGAGGCGTGACAGGTGAAAGGCGAAGGGTCAAGAGTTAGTGACATGTGTGAGCGGGAATCCATGATGGGTAACAAGGGAATTCCTGACTACTCGTCTCGAAGGAAAGGTCACCCATCACGCTAAAACTTGAAGACAGGGGTGTCGTTACCGAACCGCTTTTTCCTCAGCTCTTCCATGAGCTCTACGGTAATCACGGAGATATCCTGCTCCCGGGCGTGGCGTTCCACTCCTTTCTTGACCATGGCTCGGAGGAAATAAGGAATTCGGCTCAGGCGGGCCTGAGCGGCTTGATCCCACACTGCCTGTGTTTCTTCCGGCGTGTTGAAGGCGACCTTCACCTTGTCGCCCCCCTTGGGAGTATAGAGGCACCATTGATCCTCATCTAACCAATCTCCATGGTCAACATAAGGTCGTGCACGGCAACCACCGCAGATCTCACTATACTCGCAGTCACCACATTTCCCTTTGAGGTGAGGATATCTGAAGGAGTCGAAGATTTCAGAGTTTTCCCACAACTCGCCGAAGCTTTTTTCGCGAATGTTTCCGGCGGACAGCGGCATGTACGGGCAGGGAGTCAGTTCGCCGTTCGGGGTGACCCTGGCATAATTGGTGCCCGCGAGGCAACCACCTCCCATATAACCCTGAGCCTTGGTGAGCGGAGAGTCGGGGTCCTTTTCAAAAGCCAACCGCTTAAAATGCGGCGCGCAGCGGGCCCGGACCAGCATATTCTTGTATTTGTCCTGACAGTCGATCAAATACCCCAGAACTTCCTCATACTGGGCTGGGGTGATATCAGACAGTTCCTCTCCCCGGCCGGTGCAGACCATGAAAAAAACATTGAGCACCTTCGCGCCCATGGCGTGGGCCCACTCCACGACCGCGGGGAGTTCGGTATAGTTCATGGGCTGGGCGCTGAAATGGATTTGGAACTGTAAGCCGTTCCGTTTGCAGGCTTCAATGCCCGCGATGGCCCCCTCCCAAGCTCCTTGAAGTCCACGAAACGAATTGTGCTTCTGTGGATCCAGCGAGTCGATGCTGATTCCCACGCCCATGACGCCGATGTCGACTAATTCCCGAGCGGTCCGATCATTGATCAACATCCCATTCGTGCCGAACACCACCATGAAGCCGAGAGAAACTGCGTGTCGGGCGATGTCGAGAATATCCGGGCGAACCAGCGGTTCCCCACCAGTGATGACCAGCAGGCAGCCTCGGTTGACCTCGGCAATTTGACCGATGAGCTGGTAGCACTCCTCGGTGGTTAACTCATCGGACCCGCCACCGGCTTTGGTGGTCGCATCGAGATAGCAATGGGCGCATTTCAGGTTGCAACGCTTGGTGAGATTAAGGGCGACCAAGAAGGGTTTGAAATCGTCGACGGTCCGACCATCTTGAGGAAGAGACGGGGTCTGTTCGGGACCGGGCGGAGAAATGAACCGCGTTACTTGCTTCTGAAACGATCCAAGCATGCCCGAGAGTTGCGGGCCATTGAAAATCGGGAGGGATTTACCCATTGTGGCCGGGTCCGGGCTTGGCACCTGCGCCCGTCAACTGGGCGATGATCTGTTTCAGGTTGCCGGTCTTCAAAGCCTCTTCCATAAACCCTTTGGCTTCCTCGATGCCCTGATTGGCCACCTCCAGAGTGATGGTTCTCGCCCCGACCTTTTCGGCATGTTTGAGTATCAAGGCGCGAGTACAATCGCGCATGAAACCCACCGGGGCTCGTTCGAGGCGAGCTTGGGCGTCCGGCGTCCACATGTAGTCCGAGGCCTGTGGTACCGGCCCTTCCGCGTCAGAGCCATTCGCTGGCGCGTCCTGTTTTCCCAGGCTATCCAGCATCGCCTTGGCCTCAGCTGAAGTCCCCGATCCCTTGTTGCCAAAAATCGGACTGTATTCCTCAGACGCTGCTTCCTTAATCATCGGGCCAGAGTATTCGAGCGTGATTGTCGTCATTCCCAGCTTTCGAGCAGATTTTTCGATTTTGGCCTTGGCCCGCCTCCGTTGAAATCCGGCCGGCACCGCGCGGATCGCTTCTTTGGCCTCCTTGGTCCATTGCATGGGGACATCATCGTAGGCCACGTCCGTTGACAATCCACCTTCGGCCTTCGCGGCTGCTTCAAAGATACTCTTGTCTACCTGCTTGAACTGATTCCCTTCTGCTCCACAGACCGGGCACTTCACCGGTGTCTCACCCTTGCCGATATACCCGCACCCGTCACAGACGAAATAGGCTTGGTTCATGCGGTCTAAATAGGCCTGGGTGCCTGGGCTCAACGTAGGTTTTTCCTGAACGATCTCCGTCATCATCCCACTGAGGGTAGAACCCATGAGGTCCTTCGCGACCGCTTCATCCGCCTGCATGGTGTTCCGATCGATTCCAGCGGCATCCAGGTTTCCCCCCAATGCCTTCATGGCCTCCATTGCGCCTTTGGGCAGGATATGCCCGATAGCCAAATCGACCACGGAGTTGCTGATGATGGTGTGGCCCTTTTCAATAGCGTAGCGATGGATGGCGGTCTTGGCGACGCCACGCGCGAAGATCGGCACCTTCTCCATCCGTTGCAAGGCTTCTTCGGTCCAGGCGATCGTATATTCCGCCTGGGTGTCAATCGGCGGGACAAATTTCTTGTTGGAAATGAGCATGTTGCACGGGGCGCTGCGAAGAAGGTTCTCAGCATTGCTCCCAATATCCATGTCGTCATCGCTATGAACGCCGATGCGACCGACGATGAGGAGCCAGGGCTGCTCCTTTCGGACATACTGGATGACTTTTTCAAAGGCCTTGCCGTCGAGGAGGGTCGTGTTGTTATCGGTGTGTTCAGCCTGGGCCAGCTCTCGGGAGATATCCAAATGGGACTGATAAATCTTCGCCAGGCCGCTATCGATGACGTCTTCGTGCAGCTTTTCCTGTTCCTTAAACCGGAATACTTTTCCGGCTTCCTCGTTCAGGACGCCAGAAATGCTGTGAAAGGCGGCGTAATGGAAATAAGGATCAAACGCCGAAATGGCTTCGACCGGCTTATTCAGCGCCTTACCGAGGGCCAGTCCCGTCATGAGCCCACCGAACGAGTAGGGGCTTCCATCCACGGCGACCACAATGCTCCCCCCGTTCATCGGGCGGGTGTCCTTGACGATGAACATATCCGAGTTTCGCACGCGACGGATGACCCGCTCCGTGTTGCTGCCAATCACGCTGTCCTTGACGGCGCCGACACCGAGGGCTCCCATGATGACGAGGTCATACCCGCTGGTGTTGATATCCTCGGCCAAGACCTTCCAGTTTCGGCCTTCTAACGATTTTCGTTCGAGGGGAAGGTTCGCTTCCGTGCACCTCTTGTCGACATAATCGAGGTAGGAATCGGTGATGATCTGAAGCCCGCGGGTAATAAGGGAATCATGGATCTGGCGCTGTCGGTCCAATTCCTTCTCGTCGTGATATTCTTCGGGAAGCCCCGCTTCCATTTGCTTAAATCGCTTGTCGTGCATCTTGGCAGCATACACATGGCTTCCCACGATCTTGGATCCAAAGGTTTTCGCGAGCCTGACTCCCAGGTCAACCGCCATATTGGAATGGTCTGAGTTATCCACCGGGATGTAGATCGTCTTGTACATCATGCCTCCTTAGAGGAGTCGCAGCCTGAGCCTCGCCTGTCGGCAGAATCGGCCAGAAGAGCAAGAAAATTACAACGTTACCACGAGGCTGACACAAAATGAGCGGAGATGATAGCACCGGCTGAAAGGGGATTGCAAGATGATATCGGGGCTGGGGATACGACGGGTGCCCACCTCGGGCCTGCCCTGATGCGTTGCATAGCCGCGGCGCTCAGGGCCTTTCCGTTGGTCCAGGCGCCCCTTCAGAACAACAAAACAGCGCCCGGCGGCCTGGAAAGGCTACCTGGCCGTGTTGACAGCTGAGCCCCCCGGGGAGGTGTTGGCAGATTGGGCCGTTTTGCGGGACCGAAGGATCTCTTCCAGGGTGAGAAGGGCCTCACGGCCCGAATTGCCTTCGATTCCTCTAATAAGATTCTTGTCGGCATAGGCCTCAGATTGTCGGCTATCGACAGGTTGGCCGTCTTGAGACAACGACCCCGACCATTGCCGCGGATCTCGGCTGCCGTGCTTGTTGTGCCAGGCGGCCAAGCAGGCTTTTGCAATAATCTTGTTCAAAGGAGCCGGGTTATAGAGAAGCTTGCGGATGCTGTTTGGGCTCAGCATGAGTGGGTTATAGCCAGCCGAGAGATACCCTTCCTCCAGCAGGCGGTGTTCCAGATCGGTATTGGGCTGGATGCCAAGGAAAAACATCAACGGGAACACCCGCTCCTCGCCGAGAATTCCCGCCACCTGCTTATAGGATTCCACGCTTTGGAGCAGGGTCTCTTCGGTCTCCTTGGGAGAATTCAGCGAGTAATTGAGAATGACCTTTCCACGGAACCCAGCCTCAGCCAAGTAACGACAGCCATCATACAGACGCTCAAGCTTGAATCCCATGTGGAGGTTGTTGAGGACTTCTTGCGATCCGGAGGTGATGGCCACTTCTAGGTCCCCCACGCCGGACCGAACCATGAGTTTGGCAAGATCGGGGGTAATCAGGCTAGTCCGGATGTAGCCAGACCATTCGATATCGAGTCCCTCCTTAAGGATGCGCTCCAGAATCTCCGTACATTGGGGATAGGCCTCCTTGCCGGTGATGAACTGTGCGTCGGTGAACCAAAATCGGCGCGCTCCCCACTGATGATAGTGCTGGGTGATATCCCGGACCACCATGTCCGGAGGACGATACCTCACACGTTTCCCTTCTATATAGGGGTAGAGGCAGAAGGCACAGTCATAGGGGCAGCCCCGTTTACTTTGAACTCCGATGGACTCGCCGATGTACTCGCCATATTGCGGGAAGATTGAAGTCAAGTAGGGCAGATCGACGGTCTGCGTGTCTAACAAGACCGGCGTCCGCTGTTCCCCCTTGGCCACCTGGCCGCCTTCCCGGATGATATAGCGCTCACCGTTGAGAGGCTGGCCTTCGACGACCTTTAATATGGCGTCCTCGCCCTCCCCGAGAATGCCGATGGTGCCGTCCGGTAACTTTTCAATCAACTGATCGGCAAAGGCGGTAAACGCGCCACCGCCGATCATGATCCGCGCTTTGGGTAGTTCTCTCCGAACGAGCCACGGGAAGGACAGATTGTTCCGGATGTCCTGGTAATAGCGATACAACTGCTTGAGCCCCTGGAAGGATGCCGCAACTCGTTTCAGCGGGTTGCTCGCGAAGTAAAAGTTGAAGGCATGTTCAAGGGATGCGTCTCCCTCATGCGGGGAAAAAATTTGAATATCCCTCCACGAGAAGCAGACCAGATCAGGTTGAAAAGAATGAGCCGCCTTGCTGAGCGCTTGGGCGCGTTGCGCCATGGGATAGAGGGACAGATCCAGAATGTGTTGCCGCAGATCGGGCCTTCGGCGGTGGATAAAATCCGCCAGGTAGGTCACGCCGATGGGGTAGACCTTTTTGCAGGGAAGAAACACGTACAGGATTGAATTCATGCCAGACCGTCCTGAAGTCAGAAAGTCTGAAAGTCGAAAGTCTTAGCCGACCCGACGTGATGACCTTCCAACCTCATAGACCTTACGACTCCGGTTTACTTGGATGCGACGTGAATTGCCACGATCCCACCGGTCACATTGTGATATTGCACATGGCGAAACCCTGCCTCTCGCAGGAGGCCAGCCAGTCGTTCCTGATCTGGGAAAGTCCGGATCGAGGCTGGGAGGTATTGGTAGACGCCGGTCTGGTCACCCGCGACCTTGGTGCCTATCCAAGGGAGCAGGGTGAAGGAGTACCAATCGTAGAGCCTCAGAAGCCAACCTCGGACTGGACGAGAAAACTCGAGGCACACGAGTGTGCCTTCAGGCTTGAGTACGCGGCGAATTTCAGAAAGGGCCTCTTTCAAATTGCCCACGTTCCGCATGCAGAAACCCGTGGTGGCTGCATCAAAGGATCCATCTCGAAATGCGAGATGCTCGGCGTTGGACTGAAAGCATGTGATGCGGCGCTGAAGCCGTCGGCGTCGGATCTTCTTGAACCCTTCGAGAAGCATGGCAGCATTGAGATCAGTTGCGGCAATGTGTCCGTCAGGTCCCATCCTTCCTTCAAGGAGAAGCGCAAGATCTCCCGTCCCTGCCCCGATATCAATTGCGCGTCCTCCACGCCGGGCGGGAATGAATGACACGGCCTGTCGTTTCCAGCGGTAGTGGAGTCCAAAGCTGAGGATGGAATTATTGAGATCATAAAATCTGGCGATGGCGGTAAACATCCGCTGGACCGCATGTTCCCTTGCCTGTCCGGACCATTCGGAGACCGTGTGCCCCGTGGGCTGGGATTGCTCGTGGGACTGCAGTGGCTTCTCATCCAGTTGCAACATCGACAAGGACCTAGCACCCGCTGGAAGTCTTTGTCAAGCTTGGCTTTTCCTGTCGAGATGACCCTGAACGTGCGCATGACGTCACGCTTTTCGGGCGAGAGCCGCGTGTGCATCTTGCTCCTTACACACACCTCCCCTCTCAGTCTCCTATGGTATAATTCCGCCTCGTATGAGCCGGTCGATTGTTATTCGAGGGGCACGGGAACATAATCTCAAGAATCTGGATCTCCAGATTCCGCGAGACCAGTTGGTGGTGATCACCGGCTTGAGCGGTTCCGGTAAATCCTCCCTGGCCTTCGACACCATTTATGCGGAAGGTCAACGACGTTACGTCGAGTCTCTCTCAGCCTACGCACGTCAGTTCCTGGAGCAAATGGGTAAGCCTGACGTGGATTCCATTGAGGGACTGTCTCCCGCGATCTCGATCGAGCAAAAAAGTACCAGCCACAATCCTCGGTCCACCGTCGGTACCGTCACCGAGATTTACGACTATCTCCGACTCCTCTTTGCCCGCGTGGGACGACCTTTTTGCTTCAAGTGCGGTAAAGAAATCACCGCTCAAACCGTTCAACAGATGGTAGATGCGATCCAAGCTCTGCCGCTGGGGACCAAGTTTCAGGTGCTCGCTCCCATCGTCAGGGGAAGAAAGGGAGAGTATCGGAAAGAACTGCTCGATATGCGGCGAGCCGGGTATGTCCGGGTTCGCATTGATGGGAAGATTTTGGATCTGGGAGAAGATCATTCGCTTAATAAGCAGAAGAAGCACACCATTGAGGTGGTCGTCGATCGCCTGGTCATAAAGCCCGGCGACGCGCTCAGGCGGCGTCTGGCGGATTCTGTGGAGGCCTCGCTGAAATTGACTGGAGGCTTAGTGGGAGTCCTGACAGACGCCGGCAAGACGCTCCTTTACAGTGACAAGCTGGCCTGCATCGATTGTGGGATCAGTTACTCGGAGGTCACGCCTCGGGTGTTTTCCTTTAATAGCCCGCATGGAGCGTGCCCAGCTTGTGATGGGATTGGATACGCGGTGACCTCGGCTTGCATTGAGGACCAGGATTTTACGCAACTGGCTCTCTGCCCTCTCTGTAGGGGAACTCGGCTCAAGGCGGAGAGTCTCTCGATCAAGGTTGGAGACAAATCTATTGCAGATGTGACCCGCTTGTCTGTCCGCCAAGCGTCGGATCATTTTCACTCTCTTGCGCTTACTGAACGCGAAGCATTCATTGCTCAGCGCATCTTGAAAGAGATTCGTGAACGGTTGGGTTTCCTCATCAATGTTGGGCTGGATTACCTCACCCTGGATCGGCCTGCCACAACCCTCTCTGGTGGTG
>JBFJQA010000003.1:0-42659 GCA_041616875.1 Nitrospiraceae bacterium
CCATGCTCGGGAGAACCTCAGTGCGGCGGGGCTGGCGGACCTGGTGCGTCTGAGCGAGATGGATTTTGTCCAACTCACCCCTCCAGCCTCAGAAGGAATTCTCATCACGAATCCGCCCTACGGAGTCCGCATGGGCGACCTGGGTGAGTTCTATGTGCAGATGGGTTCGGTCCTGAAGCAGCAATTTGCTGGTTGGCGAGTCTATATTTTGACGGCAGATCTTGGCCTCCCGGGGCAGATCCGCCTGGCCGAGTCCCGCCGGATCCCCCTGTTTAACGGGGCACTGGAATGCCGGCTGTTCGAATTTAAGATGGTCAAGGGTACGATGCGCAGGACCAGGAAACGCATCTGACCCTCGGCCCGGAACCTCGTTGACATAGCCTCAGTCTTGGTGTGAAGCCCGAGCCTTCACTCTCACCCCAGTCGTTTCATCCGACATGAGGAAGTCATAGGAACGTGCGATCGCCAGCCTGACCTTGTCGGCCCATCGCTTGCCGATTGGGGGACGTCAACGCGTCACCCGGATGTCGGTTGTCCCAGGTCGTGCCGCCACTGTTCCAGACGATCGCGCACGAGCTTCATATGGACCCGAAGGGTGTAGGGCATGTGCGAATAGAATGCCGGGATCCTGAGCCGGTGGGCACGCTGTTCCAGATCATCGAGTTGAGCAATCAGATCATTGACCGATTGGCTGCGGTCCCGGCCATCAAGTTCCGTTTCAAGGAACTTGAGCTCCCCGTAGAGTCTGTAGATGAGCCGACGTATTCGCCATTCATATAGCAAGGGCGCGGAACGCAGCAGCGGATAGACGAGAGCGAGAACCGGAATCAGCACCACCAGCGTCCGCGCCGCCAGCACGGCCATCCAAAAAGGGAGATAACGGTGCAGGAAGGGCAGCCCCGATTTGTAATAGTGGCGAGCGTCCTGGCTCAGGGGGAGATCGATGGTTTCAGGGGCGGGGAATTGCCCAGGCCGCTGAAAAATTCCCGGTCCCGAATGGATTTGAGATGCGGCGTCCAGGAGCAAATATTGAATTGCGGGATGCAGTTCCTCGTGGATCACGAGGCTTGCCTTCGGCGCCACCAGCACGACGTCCGAGGGCGGGCGATTCTTTGCCAGGTTCCCGACACCCTCGGGCACCACCAACCGATCCAAGAAGGGGAGGAGCGCCACGTACGAATCCGCGCGCGGAGCAGAGAATAGCTCAATCTCTTCGGAGCTCGCCAACGTTCGCACGATCGGTGAATCCCATGAGGTCGCCATCAATGCGGCATCGATTTGGCCTCGCAGAAGGGCTTCCCCGGCCTCCTGCAGGGGAAGCGCGAGCAGCTGGGCCTTGTCCTCCGTGATCTCGTTCATAGCCAGTAACCTCAACGCGAGCGCCCGCGTACCGCTCCCATGCGGCCCGATCGACATCCGCGGGACCCTGATCCCTTTTGTGGGCGCGAACGGCTGGAGGCCTCGATAAAAAATCCACAGCGGTTCATAGAAGAGGGTGCCCAGTGACCTGAGGTGGGGCGAGTCCTCTTCCCTGGTGGTGCCCCCCTGCACGAAACCCACACTGACCCCAGACTGGGGATCGCGGAGCCGGTCTAGGTTTTCCATGGCCCCGTTCGATGGGAGTAACTGAAGCTTCACACCTTTGCGCGCCAGGATGTGCTGGTAGCGCTTTCCGAACTCATGGTAGGCACTGCCCTGAGGTCCGGCAGTCATGATTACCTTACGAGGCGGAGTCGGGCCCAGAAAGGTGAAGACGGCCCACAAGCCTGCACCCCCGATCATCAGAGCCAAAAGGGAGATGATTGCAAGGTGTCTGAGCCGCGAGTCGTGCGTCGTTCCCACCATAAGAGGAAAGAAAAACGGTCTTTGGCTGGCTCGGGGTAATCAACGCATTCTGAGGTTCTGCGTCGCCTCCACTATACAGGACTGATGATGGTGGTGCTACCTGCGGTCCGGAGGCCCGATTGGCCTCATCGGCCGGAGCGGCAAGACTCGATGGTCTCCCCGCCAGAGCGGGAGGCACTCAGGGAAGGGGTATCGTCATGACATTAAGAAATGCTTTGCTATTGTTAGGGGGTCGCTTGGCTGGTCAGTCAGTGTCACGTGCCGAGTGAGGCGCAAAACCGTGTCAGGCTACTCATGCCCTGTGAGCATGCCGTGATGTTGAGCGGACTATGCGACACCTTGGGGCGTAGGGATGAACGGCGCTCTTAGGCGGAGGAGGGGATGAGCGCCTCTCGCTTAGTAGGCGGACCGATCTGCAGGAATCGTGGGGCCAATCTTCTCTTTGATGACCCGTTTGATTTGGTCGACAAATCGCTTTGTGACCTCGACATTGCGTAAGACATTGCCAGACTCGGTCACCTTGTATTCAGCGGGGAGGTAGTTTGAGGTGATGGTGGCCTCAAAGACCACCGCAATCATTTTGGCTGCTTTGCCGGTTGTTCTATTGATCCCGTAGACTTCTTTCATGTAGGCACGGGGAGCAACATCAACGTCGGCCATCGGTTTCCTGAACGGTTTCATCCCTGCCAGAGCTTTTCGGATCTGCGCGAGTTCGTTCCGCTTGTTGTCCTGCGCACTCACCAACCTGATGACTCGGTCTGATTCGAACTCCTTGCGCATCTGCTGGGAAATGGCCCCCTCGGTATGTTCCGCCTGCTTGAGTTTTTTGTCGAGGGTGGGAGGGGAAAGAGCTACATAGATGGGATCGTTCGTATTTCGCTTCGGGGCCTGCGTGATCCGCTCGGAACGGTTCGCCGCAGCCTGTCTGGTCTGCTCAGTCATGTGTTGCCTGGCCCGATGCTTTTGGTACATGGGGTCCTGCTCGTCGTAGACGGTGGTGTTCCCATCCTTATCGACTTCGTATACCAAGGTCCGGTTCCCCTGCTCGTCAGTGCGAGAGACTGTCTTGACACCGTTGACCGTCGAGACGTGATACCCTGCACCACATCCGATCAACGTGACGAGGAGGCTTACCATGGCTAAGAAAAGTGGCCGGCTGACTGCTCGATGATGACATCCCATGTCTCACGGCCTCCTTGAAGCCCTTGTTATGCGGTGACTCATGCGAACACGTCCACGGACCGTCCGTGGTCGGCGCCCCAGGCTGTGCTCGGGCGCCGACAAAAGCCCTGCCGGCGATGCCTGGTTTCTCAAGCGTAGCTGAAAACCCCAGGCTGTCCAGGATGTGTACAACCGTATGGTTTTCAAGGCAAAAGGCGAGAGCGAAGGTTGAGGGGCGCAGTCTTGAATGTCTGGCCGTTCGGCTATTCCATCAGGTGGGCCATTGAGACAGTTTTGCGAGACACTTTGCTAAAAGGTGTCTCATCCCTCCTGCATTCCATACAGATGTGAAGATCGGCTCTCCGTAGCAACCACATGAAATCATGGAGACTTAGGGTGTCAATGAGGCAGGTCCACTATTTGCTTAGTCCTTGATCCGGTTATGGCCCAGCAGGACAACACAATCGAATTGGACTAACGACGACGGATTGAACGATTGTTGATCACGAGAGAAGGGAGGTCCTCATGCGCGGTTTTGTAGGAAGTCTGTGTGCTCTCATTGTGGCTCTCATGTTTTCGACCGTGACCCTAGCTCAAGTGGCGGTACCCTCCCCTGGCGATGTCGCTACCGATGAGATGGAGAAGGCCAAGGAGGAGCAAGAAAAGGCCAGGGAGCAAGCTGAAGGCCAGGCGAAAGAGAAAAAAGAAACGGTGGAAGACAAATCTAAGAAGCAAAAAAAGAAGGCTGAGAAGAGGGCGAGGAAAGAGGAGAGAAAAGCCAAGAAGAAACAAGACAAAGCCGAGAAAAAGTCCAGGAAAGAAGCGAAAAAGGCCAAAAAGGGGCAAGAGAAAGCTGAGAGGAAGGCCAAGAAACGGGGCCTGGACAGAGCAGATGAGGTTGCGGGCGAACATGGGAAAAAGGGAAGGGATCGAGCGCGATCACGCCAAGACGACTGAGGAAGTGGTTTTCTAGGCCCAAGCAGCCTCAATGGTTCGTTTGCAGAGGGAGAGCCCGGCTAGAGCGTGGTACTCTTCGACATGATGGTGAGCGTAATCAGTCGATCGCGCTGGGCGGGGCGTAGGGTGAGGAATTCGAGAGCGATGGTCACTCCATCGACCCAGCGTACCACGGCCCGTTCGACTCGGAGTGGCCATTGATAGTCTGGCAGAAAAAGTGACAATCGGAATTCCATGCCCACTTGTACTGGCACTTGGGATTCCGCTCGACACCCTGAAGTGGACAAATCGACCAGTCTGGCTTCCCCTTCAAAGTCGTTCTCCCCAAAAAAGAACAGGCGACAGGTGAGCGGGACTCGCTTGGCCTTGCGCGCATTCGTTTTTGCAGGTCTTAACCCGATACTCATATGACAAATGCCCCATCGGCTGAATTGATGCTAAGCCTCCACCGCCAGTCGGTTCTCACAAGACCAACCGGAGTCTACGGATAAGTATAGAGCACAGGGCTCGGAGGCGCATTCCCCAGAGAGCGTAGCCCAAAGGAGGGGAGTCAGAGGGAAGGGCATGCCGGGTCGAGCCCTGGCTCTCCGTCCTTGTCATACCCAGGACTCTTCCGATGACCTAATCCCAGTTGAGGCGGCTATGATTGAGACCTGGCGCAACGGAAGCCGATCGTGGCTTCGCGCTGGGTGGGAAAGGCACCGCCGCGAGTTGCGGTGCGTAGCATGGGGGGTTGGCTTTTCCAGGATCCACCGCGGGCGGCTTTATATCGGCCTTCTTTTGGCCCGGGCGGGTTTCGTTGTGGCGATATGGCATAGTAATCGAAGCCGAACCAGTCCTGCACCCATTCAGCGACGTTTCCAGCCATATGATGAAGCCCATAGGGACTCCGGCCCTCCTCGTGGCTGTCCACGGCGGCGACCAGCGGGATTTGGTGCACGTGATACGCGCCGAACACGGCAAGGTCGGGCACTGGCGCGTCCTGTCCCCATGGAAATAGGTTCCCGTTCTCCCCTCGAGCTGCCTTTTCCCATTGCGCCTCGGTGGGTAGCCGTTTGCGCCGAGCCTGACAGAAGGCGACGGATTCCTCCCATGTGACGTAGAGCGCTGGCCAGGGTGCCATGACTTCCTCCGGAACGAAATGAACGCTGATGAGATGCCAGATCAATCGCTGTAACTTGCCCGAGGCCTCGCGATGACGATTCTGGAGGTGGGCGAGGAATTCACCCAGGCTTACTTCATAGCGATCGATCTCGTAGGCGTCTAGCCACATGCGTCGCTGCGGGAACTCCGTATCATCGTACTGGGTTTCGAGGCCATACGGATTATCGTCGATCCGGTTGGTGCCCATCAAAAACCACCCGGCGGGAATGCTAATCATGGGAGAAGACCTCGCGTGCTTGGCAATACCGGCGAGATGGGCAGCTAATTCTGGCGGAGGATCGGCTTCTTCTATGGCGTGGGAGACGTCCGCCTGACTGACGGTCAGGGTGAGGGCGGTGATGAGAAGAATGGTGAGACTGAGGGAAACACGAGAGAGAGACATCGTAGTGCATCCTCCTGCTCCGGACGTCCCAACCATACCAGGTTATGAGGCCAGTGCCCAGACGTCTTTCCTGTCGAGGAGGCCACCGTGCTATAATGCCGCGATGATCGCCCGTTGCCGCGACGCAAGATTTCTAGCCGGTGTGGCTCTTCTCGCTCTGTTCAGTTCTGGATGCGCGCAGGATCGGTACGAGCAGCGGGCAGAGGTCATCAAGGACCATGTGGATGCGTTCTACCGAAACCTGGAATCCGACAAGGTGGCCTCTGCGGTGTTGGAAAACGAGCAGATCGAGGCGCTCGCTCGCGATATGGAGCAAGGGCTCCTGCAGCGAGCCGGTCAGATGGATATGAATCAGAAAGCGCAAGAGTGGAGTCTGGTCAAAACGGCACATGAGACGGCCGCGGATAACTGGCTGGCTCTGGCTCGCTATTTCGTCGTGAAACAGCAGTACGAGGAAGCCCGTGGAACCTATCAGCGTGTCATTGAAACCTACAATGGCAAACCCTATCACTCCTATGCAGAGCGGGCAAGGACTGGGTTGCACGACCTCGATCGAATCATTAGTCCTTCCAAGTCTCTCTAGGCGCTATCCCCGTTCGGGCATATCTGGTTCTTCATTGTCACACGCAGAGCCGAGTGCATGTTCAGCGAATGCGACCGGGTGTGTTTAAGAAACCGAGGACATTTTTTTACATCTTATTTCAACATGGTGATATTCACGCAAGAGGAGGGGGGCTGCCGATGACGACATTCCTTATGACGGTATTCGCTGTGTTTCTTTATGCTGGTGTCGTGAATGCGGAAATACAAACGAAGACTATTTCATATAAACACGGCACCGTAACACTCCAGGGTCATCTCGCCTGGGATGACGGCGTTCAGGGCAAGCGTCCAGGGGTACTGGTGGTCCACGAGTGGTGGGGGCTCAATGAATACGCTCGATGGCGTGCGGAGGAATTGGCGAAATTGGGATACGTGGCCTTTGCTCTGGATATGTACGGAAAGGGGAAAGTGACCAAGCACCCGGACCAAGCTGGAAAGTGGGCAGCAGACATTCAGAAGAGTAAGGACATGTGGCAGGCCCGCGCCAATGAAGGGTTACAGATCCTGCGAGGCCATGAGTTGGTTAACGGAACTCGCTTGGCTGCCATCGGCTACTGCTTTGGTGGGGCGACCGTGATGCAACTGGCATTCAGTGGTGCTGACCTCAGGGGCGTCGTCAGTTTTCACGGGTCGCTACCTATCCCCACGAAGGAGCAGGCCGGACGGACCCAGGCCAAGATATTGATCGCACACGGCAATGCGGATCCGTTTCTTACGAGGTCACATATTGGTCAATTCCAGAAAGTAGTGGATGAGAACAATTTGGACTGGCAAATGATCGTCTACGCAGGCGCTCGTCACGGATTTACCAACCCCGATGCGGGGCAATATGGAATGGACGCCCTGAAGTACGACAA
The DNA here is from genome assembly GCA_041616875.1 of Nitrospiraceae bacterium. Classification (GTDB taxonomy): domain Bacteria; phylum Nitrospirota; class Nitrospiria; order Nitrospirales; family Nitrospiraceae; genus JBFJQA01. The sequence goes on from JBFJQA010000003.1 coordinate 6,970, forward strand.
GCGGGCCGATGCCCGATCCTGGAAGCACATGCAACTGTTTTTTGAAGAAATCTTCTAGACGTGAGGTGGGTGCTACGGCCCAATCGACGAGAAGGGCTTCATCGATTGAATGGCGCTCAGCTTCAAAAGCGAGAATAGCGAAATTATGCCTTCCTGCGAGGGTTCGCGCGTGTGATTCGGTAACGGGCTTCGGCATCGAAATTCCCTCGAAGCTCAGTTCTTTCACCCGTCGACCAGTGAACCTCGATCCGGTTCATGGTGGAGTACTCTCCCAACCCGAAATGGGCGACCGGCGGGTCGAAGGAAAGATCTACGCCACCAGCCTTCAGCACCATTCAGGCCTATCCCGTAGTTGCCTCGATCTCGTGAAGGTCAACTTGTCTTGGACGAAGAGAGTAAAGCGAAGTCGTCTATCTTCGCTCGCGCTTGGCTTCCGCGGCGAGGTGATCCGCGAGACGTGTGGGTTCTGGGATTCGGTAACCTTTTCCACAAGCCAGGGTTAATCTGATTGCTTCTTTCAAGCTAATTCTGTGTCCAACCGACACGAACACAGGCCGAATCCGATCTCTTGTCCGTACGGCCGCTCCGATCACCCGACCTTCCCTGCCGTAGAGGGAAGATTCTGACCCACGCGGCGGCTTTGGTTCTTCATAGCTACCGATGAGCACCGACTTGGCACATCCGATGACAGGATGATCGAGACACACACCGATATGACAAGCGATTCCGAAGGCGCGCGGGTGGGCGAGGCCCTGCCCGTCGACAAAAATGACATCAGGAGTTCGCCTGAGTTTGCCAAATGCTCTGAGAATCGTCGGTGCTTCTCTGAAGGATAGGAGCCCGGGAACGTAAGGGAATGTCAGGTGATCGATATGGCTGACGCACTCCAAGATCTCCAAAGCGGGGAAGGACAGCACCACAGCAACGGCAAAAACAGATTCTGAATCTTTATCGAACGCTGCATCGGCTCCAGCAATCAGTCGTGGCCGTCGCACCCTACCTCGAGGAATGACTTTGCTACGAAGCCGCTTCTGGATGGCAATGGCTTCCTGAGGTGTAACATCCCACCGATGGAGTTGGTGTACTTTCACCCTTTGGCTCTCGCAACACGTGAACACGCACTCTACCATGACGATCCAGGAAGTGTGAATGCGGGGAGATCGTCCAACAAGAGAAGTGTCTGAACTGTCATTTCATAAATTGAACGATCGAAGCGTTTAGGGAAGTGCGTGAGTCCAGTTTCGTCCCTCGCCAGATTGCTTTTGATAAAGGGATTCGCTTACCATGGGCCCCACTGTCGGTTTGGAAAAATCTCCTGCCTTCGGAACGTCACTGGAACGCAGGGGGTACGTCTCAAGAAAGGAGTTCGTTTGATGGATATCAAGGGAAGGCCAACAATGTTCGTAGCCATCCTCGCCTTGGCAGTTTTGCTTTTTGGCATGGAAGGGAGAAGTGAGGCGGTCGAGCCGGTTTCAGGCAAGTGGATCGGTGGCGGCTCGCTGGGCTTTATCTCCAACACCACCGATGGGACAGTGTTTGCGTTTAATCTCAATTTTGATCGATTTCTCAATGAGCAAATCTCACTCGGTCCCTTGGTGCAATTGGGGTTCAGTGGTGATCTGACACAGACCGGTGTTTCCGGACAGGGCAAGTATTGGTTTGATCTTCCCGGGACAAGCGAGCGACTGAAAGCGGCCTTTGAAGGGGGTATTGGATTTATCCACGCCAGTCAGGATCGTGACGACACTTCATTTTTGATTCCCATCGGAGCAAGCCTGTATTACTGGACCACCGATTCTCTAAGTCTAGGCGCTACCTTTCTGCTGAACTTCACCGACCTCGATGTCGGCTTTGGAAATGACACCAATATCATGCCGGCGCTGGCGTTCGGCGTCCGATTTTGATAGTTAGCCACGTGAATAATGCTGGACCAATCCGCCAGGGAAAAGGCCAGAGCGCATATCCCTCAGAGAAGAATGGAAGGAACAGGAGAAAAGCTTGCGCGGCTGGCTTGCCGCAAGCTCCGTGCACTCCGGCCGACTCACTTAAACCAATTCAGGGCAAGTTCGAGCCGCAGGCCGAGGACCAGGGCGTTGTCAATTGTGGGATCTGTCCCCGGATGAATGATGTACTGCAGGTCGGGCTGTATGACGATGGCTTTGGTGAGATACGCGGCGTGAGTGAATTCCAACACAACCTCTTGGTCCCTCACATCTTGCCCTGCGTTCCGTAGCCCGGCCTCATAGTTCCGTCCATTTCGGGCAATGCCAAAGGCAAATCCCGTTTGGTCCAGGTCCCGACCTGGGATCAGGCCAGTATACACACCACCACCGCCGACATAGAACTCGAAGCGATTCACCTGGGGGTCGGCGTATCCGACTTGGGCAAAGAGTGAGAGCCCCTGGTCCACGTCTCCAGCTTCATAGTAGACGAACGTTTCTCCCAACCCGTAGATTCCGTAGGTTCCATCTCGTACTGCCGGATTCCCAGCGGCATCTTGCTCACTCAGGTCCGGAAACTCGGTCGAGTAGTACCACACGCCTAAGGCAAACTTTGCGTCGTATTCCAGCTCTGCCGCTCTCCCGAGGCGACGGAACACTAATCGGCGCCGCTTTTCGGCAATTACGGTTTTTCGGTCTTCCTCGACGAGCTCTGGTTTTCCGATATAGTAGGCAAGTTCTGTCGTAACCAGGACCCCGTCCTCGCTACGTAAAAGAATTTTGGTGCCGCTACTATCGTTGAGGTCCCCGGGGACCCCGTCAGTAACGACGGCTCTGAGGGTCAGGCCCTCCGTCAGCTTAGCCTGCCCGCGTATTCCCAAGGAGGTCGTTGGGAAGGTTGAGGGGCCATTTATGCCGCTGAGCCCAAATGTGGGATTCGTACCGAAGGAACTGTTCACGAACAGTTCGGACGGCGCTCGAACAACATCGAATTCCGATGTCACATCGTACAGGCCGACCAATAACGAAAATTGCTCATCGAGGAAGTTCTGCTGATACCAGCCTTCAAAGACTTTCCAGGTGTTGGGACCGGCAATATTGCTGACCCCTTGGGCATCCAATATGAATTCGCTCGGGTCTTTTCCATAGAGGCCGAGGCCGTACACAAAGAAGTCGGCTTCCTCCCAGCCCACAAGCTTTTCCGCGTCCAACGTGAGGAGAAGATCGAGGTCGCCGACAATCGCACTCTCACGGCTCCTCCCCCCGGCCACATTCGCTAAGAAATCGGTGGTGTTGACGGTTTCCAGTGTAACCCCACTCCCGTCGATTTTTCCTCTCAGGATGTTCAGGTCGTCGGCCAGCCTTTGAAGCTTTTGAGAGTTGGCCGATTCAGGAGAGAGAAAAAACAGGAGTGCTCCGGCGCACAACGCTGCAGTGGTTCGTGTTGCCGATCGACAACAACTTTTCATGCGCGCTGACCCTGTTGGTCATTCATATCCCCCGCTGCAAAGAGGCAGCCCATCCGACCCGATGAGCCCGGACTCCTTCCGACCTTAAGGATCGGCTGTGAGTATCTGCGGGGAAAGAACGTACAGAAGGCGGATGAAGAGGCGAGGCCGATATGTGCCGACGTCATATACCCTGTCACCGGTCGCTCGTTATGTGACGCTGCCTCCTTACTTCAATCGTCAGGCAAGGAGGTACCCCGGACAATTTGTCCTGCCGGTTATTATCTGCCATCAGGTAAGGTTAAACAACCGTGGTCGTCGAACCTCGTCCTTAAGAACATAAAGTACCTCTAGACCTTCGTCTCAACTCATTGAGCGCCTCGAGACACCCGGGTTGGGCTTCTCTTCGGGCTCCTGTCGGTCAGCATGGTATAGTTCATCTGAATGCCGTCATGCCGTGGACTGTAATACGCGGGAAGACGCCGCCACGGTTTGAACTTGTGTCGCGTGAACAAGCGAACCGCCTCCTCGTTCGCGACGGCCACTTCGAGCGTAACGTTCTCACAACCACGCCGCCGAGCCTCTCTTATGAATCGTCGGATCAGGATTCCCCCGATCCCTCTTGTTCGGCCGGAGCGGGAAACCGCAATACTTTCAATCCTGGCGGATTGTCGTGGTCGGCCCAGATTCACACGTCCCACGATATATCCAATCAAGGCCGGACCGTGAATCACCACAAGAAAGATTGCCCGGTTGTCGAGCAAATAGGCCTTGAACTGGGACGTCGTGAACCGATGCCCCCGATAATAATCGACAAAGCATTCTTTCTCGAGGGATATCAAATCTGACAGGTCCTGCTCTGTGGGCTCGCGAATTCGCATGTGCACAAGCATGATGAGGATTGAACTATGAGAGCGGGAATGTATCACACGGCCGTGGTTGTGATGTTGGCCTGCCTCTTGGCGATGGCCTGGGCGAATCTGGTCCACTCAGAATTGTGGATCTGTCCACAGGCGGATGGCTCGGTGCTCTATTCCGATCGTGATTTGGGCAATGAGTGCCGGCCTAAGGAGGATCTCGAGCCACTTCAGCGCATCCCTTCTCCCCCATCCCTCCCGCTCGAGGGGGAGTCCACGGAGTCCCTTCTCGCACCCTCTCAGAATCCCACGCCCAGACCCAGGGCTGGTGGGGGACGCCGAATCGATCCACCTCCCGATTCGGCTATTATCATTCGAAACATTGCAGCGATACCGAATTTCAACAGCCTCCTCGGGGTTGCGCATTACCAAGCGACTATGGAGGTGGAAAACGTGGATGGTGAGTGGATGGCACAAAAGGTCTGTATCAACGTGCGATTCAGAGACATCAATAGAATCTTTCTCGATGTGCAGCAGGTCGGATGTCTGGAGAACCTTCAGCCGCTCACCCCGAAAACCTTTACGGTGACCTACACGGGGTTAATCCCTCCGCGGCTGTTTCCTATTGAAGCCGAGGCGGTGGTAGACTTTGTAAAATGGACCAGATGATGCTCGCCCGGTTAACCAAGCTGAACTTTTTAGTGACCTCAACGCAGGGTGGAAACATCGTTACGAGGGGCGTGAAAGCTGGACAAGTCTGTACAAAATGTGGGAATGAACCCCTGGACCAGGCTCTGGCTGAAAGTGCTGGCTGGCAGATTTTGTTTGCTAAATCCAGCCTTCTTCGGCACCTTTCCTAAAGGGGATACTTAAAGACCGTTAGGCCCAAAATTTGCTGGCCTTTGGCAAGATTGCCGTAAGGCCCGTCGGCCTTTTCGGGCTGGAATCGTGTTCTCCCAGAGCGCCGTGGCAGCCTTAGGGCTTTAAGAAAATGACAGAGGGAGGAGATACCGCTTGTGAAAGCCCCGTCTGGCAAGGTTGAGCCATTCTTGGCCGGGTTGTCCATTGGGCTCCTGATCGGGGTCATGGTGTTTGACTTCGTTCTGCCCACCGGGGCCGTGAAAGGGGTGGTCTATGTCTGTCTCGTGATGCTCTCCCTCGCATCCGGCAAGCGATCCCTTCCGTTCCTAGCTGCGGCGGCCTTCACTGCGCTCATAGCGTATAATCTGCTCTTGAAATACCCAAACCCGTTGGAGATTTCTTGGACAATCTTGGGTGCGAACTCCCTGGTTGTGCTGGCCCTCTGGATGACAGCCTCAGTGTCTCTGGCAGTCAAGCGAGTTGAGGAGTATGTTGAGGATCTAAAGACACTGCTACACCTCTGTCCGTCCTGCAAAAAGATTCGGGATGAAAAAGGCATGTGGCATAAGATAGAAGATTATCTCAAGGCCCAGACAAGCCGAGAAACGGCCTCAGGGTTCTGTCCGGGTTGCAGAAACAAGTGGCATGCTGGTCACGGCTGGCAAAGCTAGTGGGAAGCCCGCAGTACCAGTCTCACGTCGTTCTTAAGAGCTCTGTCGTCCGGGCGTACTAATCTTTCCTGCCCTCTTCAATACACATTCCCTCCATTCCGTCGGTAGGTGAAGGCAAGCGTCCCCCCTCGTCAAGGGATGGGCCATAAAGAGTTTGCCATGCCAGAACCTTCTGCTAGAATGAATCGCGGCTGAAGGGAGTATGCTATGCGTGCTGCGCGCTGGATTCTGACGTGTATCATCGCCGGCCTAGGTTGGGGCTGGGGTGTTCCCTTCACGGGAGCTGAATCTCCCATGAAGCTCCTTGACGCGACCTTTACTGATGAGATTGTCAACCGTGAGCCCCGCACACGCCTGACCTCCTTTACACTGGGGGAACAACCGGATCGAGCTCGGTTATGGTTTTGGTTTCAGGTTCATTGTGGTGAACTCTGCCTCGATGGGCAGAATTCAGGGCTCAAGATTCCCATCATGGTGAAGTGGGCCTACGAGCAAGATAAGATGTTTGTCGTGAAGAGGACCGTTCCGCTGACCGTCGAGAGTATGACCTGGCGCACCTGGGCGTATAAGGAGAACCTCAAGCCAGGAACGTGGCAAGTCGTGATTTTCAGTCAAGAGGGTCCCGTCTGCCTTGAAGAGCAATGCGAATTTATGGTTCAGGTGACACCCTGACGGGAACCTGAGCTTTTCGAGATATTTCCGACCTCCAACGTTTCAGAGTGCCTTCCGGGCCCTACCACTCTCCGATTCGTAATCCGTCAGAGCTAGAGAGTTCCTCCGCAAGAGATCGGGTCTTTGTCAGAATATGTGCCGTTCATGCGGTGAGGGTGGAAAGCCTGGAGACAGGGGTGTGTTTTTATCACCTCTGACAGAAAGTCACCGAGGGTTCTTGATAGCGAGGTATCTCTTTCGGTACCCTCAAGGCCCGCGTTTATAAGAGATAGGACCGACGAGACCTCTGATGAGGGAGGAAAGGAATCGAGCATGGAACGAGAGGAACTAGAGAACCTCGGTTTTTGGGAGCGACAGGTTGCCTGTTCCAAGCTGTGGCAGGAGCTCGCCACACCGGTCTTTGGTATCAAAGACAACAAGGGGCGAACGCCGCAGGACGCAAAAGTTCGTCGGACGGAATGGCCGGGATGCTGGCTCTACTCCGATGGAGAGGATTTTCAAGTTCTCGAAGACTCGGATATTGGACAGTGGGTGTTGATCGAACATCGCTAGCGAGACCAGATCGGAAGCATTCAACCTGACTGCTGCCAGTCCCGGAGCTGCCGGCCAATCGCCCGAAGCTGTTCCTCCAAGTACAGGGAAGACGCGACACGGCCTACCTGAATCTCCCCGCTCGCAAGGTTTAGGCTGCCAAGGGCAAACCGATCAAGGCGAGCGACCAGAAAAAGATCTTCTTCATGCCGGCAGGCAGACGGCAGGGCGTAAAACGAAGTGCTCGCGATCGGAAGCCCCCCCATCTCAACGACCTGGTACGCTCGCACAGCGCGAACCGGAGCTGGGTAGGCGACCGAAAACCGTACCATGGGGGAAATCCCCGACCAAAGAAGGTCGCGAAGCCGTTTGTTCCTGGTTATCGCAGTAAGGCATCGGGTCGCCACGGAGAGTCCTCGCTCTCTTGCCCTTTCTTTCCACTGATCCACACGCATACAAATTGGGACCACACCCGACGACTCGCGTGGGTCTGGTGGGCTGAGGCGGCACCGGCCTCTGACAATCGCGATCACCTTCCCAAGGATATCGGTCCCGCGAATCTGCTCCCCATCGCCTTTGGAATAGTCCCCTCGCGTGTATACAACATTCCCCGGCTCCACGCGCGCGATACGATGGCAGACCAGGGCTCCGATATGGCGAAATACGACGATGTCGCCAACTTGGATCTCCTCCGGTGACGCTAATTCCAGAAGGTCCCCCTTCCGGATTGCCGGGTACATGCTCCAGCTCATCACACGAAGAGACAGTGCCTGTTCCATCCCGGCAAAAGTTTCTGCCGGAACCAAGTCTGTCAGTGCTAGGGTGGTGTGGCCCTGGCCTGAATTGATGGCTCGCATCAGCGCAGGGGCGAGGGTTTGACCAACTTTACGAGGACGCCGGGAAACAAGCGACACGCTTGGCCCAACAGAGAGAACATTCTAATGAATCTTGTCCGAAGTGGATGGCTAAGGCCTCGATGACCATACCTGTAGCCGAGGAAAGGTCTGGGAGGAAAAAAGGACTCCGCAATCCAGCGGATCTTCTTCCTGCCCGGTCTCGTGAGGCAGAGAAGACAATGGCCTAACCCTTCGGTGAACTCTGTGGTGACCAACTTGCGCAGGACAAAGGCCAACATTCTCTCTCTCAGACCTGAAGGCTTGAGCGCGGTCATGACATCCTCGGGGAATTGAAGGTCACGTTCGAAGGACCTGGCAAATGAAAGACCGTGATAGAGGGGGACTCGCAAGTTGTGACGAGCGGCCTCCTCGAGGATGAAGTTCCAGTCCAGCGCTTCTTTCTTGACCAAGAGAGAAAGGTCTTGTGCAAAACGAGGGCCTAAGTGGCCACGATGGAGCACTGTATAGGCAGTGAGATAGATTAGAAGGTCGTCGCTGCTCATCGCTTTGACGGATCGGCCTTCAATAACACGTGGCACCGCCCGTTGCCATAAGGCCGCCATGTGGGATTCGCTATCCAGGTACCATATGGAGGAAATCAGATCCAGGGTCACTGACTGGTCAGGAGCGGTGTAGGCGGGGTTCCCATCGATGGCCTGCCTATATCCCATCGACCGAAGGGTTTCATCGATAAGAAGGAGGTCGCCTTCGTGGACCAAAAGGTCCACGTCTGCCATCGGCCTCAGCCCCCTGACCGCATAGAGTCGAGTGAGAAGATCCCCCCCCTTGAGCAGCATGAAGTCAATGTGGCGATGGCGGATCTGTTCGGCCACCAAAAGAAACTGATTCAAGGCCTTAGAGTTGAGCGCGCTGACGCGCGCGTAGGCCTCACACAGGCCGTCGAGGGTCGAGGTACTCATGGGCAGTCTGTTCAAGAGAGGCAAGTTCTTTGAAATGCGGGAGACACACGCTCATATTACCCGTCTCCAACCACGCATCATTCCGGCCTTGTTGGCAATAAGGTTGTACGTCGCAGTCGGAGCATTCATATCGCTCATTCGGTTTGGCCTCGTCGACGGTTTTCTTCAGGACCTCCCACCCCTCCTTCACCGTCCCCTTTCGCAGATCGTATTTTGGAATGGGGAAGCCGATGCAGAGGTTCATCTCACCATAGGGGGTGATGGCGAACTGGCTGCGCCCACAGAAACAAGACATAAACTCCCTCTCCGCGTGGCATGAGGTATCTGCCATCGACACTCCCTCATATCCCATCATGGACTGGTAGATTCTGACCTTTTCTGCGGGACTGAGCCGATGGGCCAATGGACTCAGATCTCCGGTGTTCTTGGGCATGATATCAAGGCAATACTGGAACTTGAAACCGAATCCTTCTACCAAGGCTCGAGCCTCGTGCACTTCTGCCGCGTTCTCCCTGAGTACAGGCATGCGGACAGTCACAGGAACCTGCCTCCTTGCAAGAGCCTTCAGGCCACGAATAAAACCTTCAAAAGAACCTGGAATCTGCGTGACGCGTTCATAAATGGTCTGGGATGCTCCGTAGATGGAAATGCTGACATTCTCGACCCCGACGTCCCTGAGGGTATCCGCGTGGGGTTTCTTGATACGCGTCGAGTTGGACATCACGGACAGGACGAACCCCAGGTTTCTTGCATGCCAGAGAATGTCAGGGAAATCAGGGCGGACAAAGGGCTCTCCGCCCGTAAAGGTGAGATGAAGAGTGCCGATGTCCGCGACCTGATCCAGGATGTGATTGACCTCTGTTGTGCTGAGTTCCTGCGGGAGTGCCTGATGCGTCGGGTTATAACAGTGCAGACATCGCAGATTGCACCCATAGGTCAGCTCGAAGGTCATCCGCACAGGGTGCCGTGACTGGTCGGCCTTACCTCCCAGCGACGCGAAGAAAAAGTCCTTCGCCACGTTTTTCATGGCGCTGTCACCAAAGGCCGAGGATCCCGCGCAGCTAAGAAGTCCACAATGTTGGGATTCTTGAGAAAGGCAAGAGCGTTGCAGGGTATTCTGTCTGCTACGTCCGTGATCGTCGAGAGAGTCCGGTCCATTGCCTGCCGGTCCCAATATGGCAAGAAGCATTGCTCCAGCAGAAAGTGAATCAGCGAGCGACGAGTCACGCCTTCTACGACATGTTGGTCTCTTCCATGGCTGATACAGAAGAGGGCCGTCAGTACTCCGCTAAGATTCTGACCGTATTGGCCCATCCCGACCCACGGCGTGCCGTACAGCAAGAATGTGTCCTGAACCCCCTTGATGATGATTCGTTCATCGCTCAAAATGGCAGCGCCTCGGGAAGAGAACATCCCAGACAAGGTGGACTTTCCCGCTCCGGAAGCTCCGGTAAAGACCCAGCCATCCTTGCCAACGAGAGCACCCATCGCATGAAGCAAGATCCCTCCTTCGCGAGCCAGTTTCGTGAGCAGGCAGACCTCGACAATTGGATTGATGACGTGCATGGGAGTCCATTTGGTTCCGGCGAGGGTGTTGTGCTTAGAGGTCCAGACCCTGACCCGAGAAAAATCCGCTGTGACAGTTGCTTCGCAGCGGGGTCTGAGGCTTTCCGTATCTGCGGAAATGAGGACAAACCCGGATCCCGCTTCGTACAATTTCCACAACCCGTGGCAGGCATCGAAGCGGAGGCTTCCGTGGGGAAGTGAGGGAAGGGTCTCGGTGACCTTGACCTCAACCAGGAGATCGGGCGAAGAGTCTTTGCCGGTGAGAAACGAACCAAAAGGCTTGAGGGGCCAGGTACCGAGTTTATGGTCTAGGCCCTCATCAAGCTGAATATGGCACCCACCGATCTCGAGATTAATCTTCATAGGGTCAAGCAGGTGTCAGGAAAGCCTTGGGCCGGAATCTCCCATTTGGTTACTTGCAGGCGCCAAAACCGAAGATCCGCGCGAAGTAGCCCATGACGGTCCCGGTACTCGCACTCATCGTCATCAGGCTACACGCAGACAGAATAGTCTGTTCGTGGTTGAGTTCGGCTCGAATGGGTTGGGGCTTGGAGTAAGGATTCTTGTCGGTCACGCAGATCCTCCGTCAGGAAGGTCGGGCGCCGCTATCCGCTGTCATGACATTGTTGTGACTCTTACAGTTCGATCTGCACCACAACATCATGCCGTTCGACACTGCTGTCGTCATCAGGCTGCAGGCACTTAAGATCGCCTGCTCATGGTTGAGTTCGACCCGAAGAACCTGCGGGGGGGTGTAGGCTTTTTTCTCATTCATCGGTTGCGCCTTTCCATTGTGAATGCGTCCGTAGGGGGTGGATGAGGGGATGCGGGGATACTCGCTGGGCACGTGTGAGTGCCACCTCACAATGGTAAGGGATCGGGGCTTCGGCGTCGCCACACTCCCAGCGAGCTTCTGTCGGCTTTTTTTCACAAAAAGCGTACACGGCACACGCAGAGCAGGGAGATTCGGTCGTGTAGGACATGGCGCGTACGTCTTGAAACACCTTGGCGATGGCGTCCTTGAGGGCATATTCACGCAAGGAGGCTCGCCGCTCGTATTGCATGGTACAGGTTCCGAGTTCTCCCCAGGCACTGATATGAATGGTATTCGTGCCACATCCACAGCGGTACAGGCCTCGTGGTGCCTCAGGGGTGTCCCAGGACATCTCTTCACAGGACTCGTCTTCATGGGTTCCATTGTAGTGCGATTCTTCAAGTGTCCGGATCTCTTCCGGTGCAAGCCGATAGGCAAGTGAGGACAGGTCACCATTCAACCGGGGAGCGAGCGAGGTGGTGAAGCCAAATGATTGGCCGAATGACTCGACGAAATCCTTAATCTGAGGAATCTCGTCTTTGTTCCAGCTCATGGCCTTGGTCTTAAAGCAAAACGGAAGGCCGCTGTCTCTGAGGAGGTCCATACCTCTGGTAAACTTCCGAAAGGAGCCAGGGACCTGCGTGAACCGGTCGAAGGCCTCTTCAGTGACCGAATGACACGAGACGTCGATGGAGAAGGGTGGTGATTCCTTCAGCCTCTGAACGATCGCTTCGGTGAAGATGGTGCCGTTGGTGTACAGCTGCAAGAGGAACCCTTTGCGTGCGGCGTAGTCATAAATGTCGAAAAATCCTGGCCGACTGAAGATTTCCCCGCCAGTAAAATTCAACCACAAGATTCCCAAATCGGCCATCTCATCCAGGATTCTGGTTATTTCATTGAAGGTCAGTTCGCGTGAAAAAAACTCCTGTTTGTTATAAGGGTCCGTGTAGCAATGGATGCAATGCAGATTGCAGCGATAGGTCAGCTCCATCTGCGCCTTCACGACTCGATTCGTTTCCATGGCCTTGTTATGGACCGTGAGGCTAAAGTCTTTATACTGAAGGGTAGGAATGGCCTTGGGCTCAGGCATGGTGTGCGCTCAGCGGAATGAAGGCCGCTGGTGTTCCGGACTTCCATGGACAGGGGAAGGTTGGCAGGTGCCGATAGAAGCCTTCACTGAAGGAGCCATTTCGAAGATCATAGCTCTGTTCCCGGTTGCCCGAGCACAGTTGGAGCTGACCATAGGCGTCAATATGAAAGGAACGCTGGCCGCTCACGCAAGGGGGTCTAGGTCGGTCGGCATTATGGCAGGCTTCATACCATACTTCGGGGTCTTGGCGGTTCAGCTCCACCAGTTCCGCCTCGGTCAGGCTTAGCTGCTGTGGGGCATCGTCTCCGTCAAGGGCTGGACGCAGCTCCTCGCCCAGCTTGTAGCCAACCGGACCAAGAGAATGCACAAAACGTTTGATCTTCATGATTTCGTCTTTATTTATGGACATGGCGGTTGTTTTCAAGACAAGAGCAAGCTTCCGTTCAACGAGCAAGCGGATTGCCAACATGCAGCGATCGTACGACCCTGGTCCCTGGGTGACCGTCTCGAAGGTGGGCTCGCTGATCCCGTGAAGGCTGACCTCGATTCGAAAGGGGGGAAGATCGGCCAGGCGGTCTGCCACATTCCTGGTGATGAGGGTTCCATTAGTGAAGATCGTAACAAGAAAGCCCTTGGCTTTCGCATGCTCGTAAATCCGAAAGAAATCGGGTCTCGCAAACGGTTCTCCGCCGGTCAAGCATAATTCCAGACACCCAGCTTCGGCCAACTCATCCATGATGCGAAGAATTTCGCCGGTTGAGAGTTCTTCCTTAATTCTGTCCGGACGATTCAAGCAGTCCGTATAACACATCACACAGTGCAGGTTGCAGCGGCAGGTAATCTCCCACTGGCAGGATAAGGGAAATCGTTCGGGAAGTTTATCCCTCAGATAAGGCGTCGGCATCGGGTACCCGACTTACTTCCTGTATAGCTTGAATGGCGAGAAGATCGTTGACGAGCGAGCGTAGGTCCCGTTCAAGCTGTTCGTTGGAAACGTCGTATTCATTGAGAAGAGCGCTCGCGATGTCCTGAAGGGGCCGATGACCATCGAGGTGACGCCAGACGAAGGCACCGGTCTCGTTCAGCACATAGAGGCTGTTCGCATCCGTCAATTTGCGTCGGAGAGGGATGAGAATGAACTCATCCGCCACTTCCCGCTGAACATAATCCCGGCTTCTGACGTAAATGTTATCCATAAGACTCATGAGCAAAAGCGAACATCACGGGCAGGATAGCAAAAGGGTGCCTGTCCTGCCAACATATTTTAAGGGTCCGGGGTCTTACGCTGTCCGAGGCTTGCGGCCTGGGTCTGCTGCATACGAGGCAGGTAGGTGACGACCGCATACTGCCCCATCCAGTTGAGTTCGCGAATCGTAGCCCCTGCGCCTTCCAACTCCCTTTGGAGTTCGGTTTCGTCCTGAAACAGATGAAAGAAATGGCTGCCGAGACAGACATCACCGAGCTGATACTGGTGGTTGGCCCCTGGTAATTGCAGCAGCCATGCGTTGAGCCTGGCGGAGAGTCTGTCCAATCGAGATGCCGACTGATGCTGAATTTGATAACTTAGGATAATAGGGCCGTCAGGCTTGACCAGTCTGCCAAGGTCGTTCAGCAAAACCTGGCGACCCCGGCGGGTAGGAATCGCACTGTACATCGTGCCAGAAAAAATGGCGAAGTTGAAGCTCGCGGGCGTGTAGGGTAAAGAAAGAAAACTGGCCTGATGAAAATCGGCCAGGTATCCATGAGTTTTGGCTATCCGGCGCGCCACTTTCAGGACGTCATGGTTCAGGTCGACGCCAACGACACCTACTTTCCTCCGCGCGATTGCGATGGCTTCGCGCCCCCACCCGCACCCCAAGACCAAGATCCTGCCCGAGTCGATACCGTATCGATTGCATACATCAGCTTCCCAGGCATCGAGCTCGAAAGCCCGTGGGTCCAATGTTTGAGCCTCTATATTGTTCGGTGAATAATAGGAATGGACGTAGTACTTATTGAGTAAGTCAGTCAATTGTCGGGGAGAGAACATGACTGGAAGAAGTGTATGAAAAAGATTACCCACCCGATGGAATAGATACCCGACCGATGTGAATATTCTTGCGAGAAGGTGAACTAGAGTACCGAGAAGAGTCATGTCACCTGGGACAACTGTCTGGCCCTGTTGGCACGAGGAAGAAAAGATCTGTTCTCATCAACACGATACAGGCTACGACGTTGGGGCTCATGGGCGGTGCTGAAGGTGGAGTAAACGCTCTCTGGCTTTGCCTGCATAATCACTGGAGGGATACTCTTCGATGATTTGCTGATAGAGCTGTTGAGCGTGGGCTGGGTTATTTTGACGCTCCTCCAATTGGGCAGTCTCATAAAGAGACTGCGCCCCGGTATCAGTGCATCCGGCCGAGAGCGCGATGAGCAACATGATAAGAACACACAAGCGGTTCATGTGGGGGCCTCCCCTTCCGGTTGCCGTCAGGATGAGATCGCAGGGGGCAAGGCCTGCCAGCCGAAAGAAATCAACCGTCGGGAAACAGCCAGGGGGCCTCGGTCTTGCGTCTCTGCTCATAGGCGGTAATGGCAGCCTCATGCTGGAGCGTGAGCCCGATGGCATCCAGGCCTTTCAGGAGACTATTCTTGCGGAACGGCTCAATGTCGAAGCGGTACGTTGTTCCACCTGGAGTCGTGACGGTCTGGGCCTCCAGATCAACGGTGAGGCGGTAGCCTTCGGTAGCAGACACCTCTTGAAAGAGGGTATCCACCTCGTCAGGCTTGAGTACGACCGGGAGAATCCCGTTCTGAAAGCAATTGTTATAGAAGATGTCGGCGAAACTCGGGGCAATGAGGCACCGGAATCCCTCGTCAAGGAGCGCCCAAGGGGCATGCTCTCTCGAAGACCCAGATCCGAAATTGTCACGAGTCAGGAGAATGCTGGCTCCCTGGTAGCGGGGCCAGTTTAAGAAAAATTCGGGGTCCGGCGATCCGTCCGGTCGTTTACGCCAATCAAAAAACAGCCCCTCCCGAAGTCCTGTGCGATGAATGGTCTTGAGGAACTGTTTAGGAATGATTTGATCAGTATCCACATTCGTCCGGTCAAGTGGGGCCACGAGGCCGGTCATCGTTGTGAAGGGTTCCATGAACTCCTCTGGGCGTTAGGCGAGAAGACCGTGATGGGTAATGAGTGATGAGGAGGACATATTAGGAGTTCAATACTGATCTCGACCCTCGTCACTCATTACTGATCACTCATCACGCTCGTTATAGCCTACTTCCAATGCCTTATATCAACGAAGTGTCCTTCAACGGCAGCCGCCACCGCCATGGCGGGGGAAACCAAGTGTGTTCGTCCGCCTTTCCCTTGTCGACCTTCGAAGTTCCGATTGCTGGTGGAGGCGCACCGCTCTCCAGGCTGCAGTACATCGTCATTCATGGCCAAGCACATGCTGCAACCAGGCTCCCGCCACTCGAAGCCCGCGTCCCGAAAGACTTGATCCAGCCCTTCCTGTTCAGCCTGTTGCTTCACCAGACCTGAACCGGGCACCACCATCGCGTGCAGGCCTTTCGCGACCTTCTTCCCCTTAGCGTACTGGGCCGCTACACGCAAATCCTCGATGCGGGAGTTCGTGCAAGAGCCGATGAATACCCTGTCCAGTTTAATCTGGGTGACCGGGAAACCTGGCGCGAGGGCCATGTAGTCGAGAGCTCGTTCCACAGCCTTGCGTTCCTTCTCATCAAGCATTTTCCGCGGGTCGGGCACCGTGCCGTCCACGCCAGTGACCATGCTCGGATTGGTGCCCCACGTGACCTGCGGAGCGATGCGATCGGCGCTCAGCTCAATGACTTGGGCGACGGACGCACCGGGGTCCGTTCGTAATTCACGCCAGGCCTTGGTCGCGCGCTCGAACAGGTCTCCTTTCGGGGCCATGGGCCTTCCGAGCAGATAGGCAGTGGTCTGAGCGTCAGGGGCAATCATCCCAGCGCGAGCGCCGGCCTCGATCGACATGTTGCACAGGGACATCCGCCCCTCCATGGTCAGCGCGCGGATTGCGGAACCTGTGTATTCCATCACATACCCTGTTCCGCCGGCCGTGCCGATCTTTCCAATGATGGCCAGGATAATGTCTTTGGCGGAGCAGTGTCGGGAAAGAGTCCCTTCGACACGGACCTCCATGGTCTTCGGCCGCTTTTGAACCAGACATTGGGTTGCCAGGACGTGCTCAACTTCGCTCGTGCCGATTCCAAAGGCCAACGCCCCGAACGCCCCATGAGTGGACGTATGAGAATCCCCGCAGACGATGGTCATTCCCGGCAGGGTGAATCCCTGCTCAGGGCCAATGACGTGAACGATTCCTTGCCGGATATCACTCATCCCAAACAGCGTGATCCCACAGGTCGAGGCGTTCTCTTCCAGCGTCGCAACCTGTTTGGCGCTGGTGGGGTCGGAGATGCCAAGCCGCCGGTCGGTGGTAGGCACATTATGATCGGGAACGGCGAGCGCCGCTCCAGGGCGACGAGGCCGGCGGCCGGCCAGCTTCAAACCCTCAAAGGCCTGAGGGGAGGTGACTTCGTGGACCAGGTGGCGGTCGATATAGAGCAGCGTCGTCCCATCCGCCTCTTCGCGCACGACATGGGCATCCCAAATTTTTTCAAACAGTGTCTTGGCCGCCATGGTTTTGCTCCGTGAACAGAAGACTCGGCGAGTAGCATCGCAAAGATGGTGCCCTGTTTGCAAGTCCGTCCTGCGAGGTTCTGCCGACAGGCTAACGGTAGTAGGAAGGCGTCAGACGTCTATGTCCAGAGCTCGAGCGGGGCATGGTTGACGAGGGCGCGGAGCATATCGGAAGCCGTGACGATTTCAAGGAGACGATGATCTTCCTCCAAGATTGGAAGAGCGCTGACATTTCATGGAGCATGACGCGGATGCTATCCTGGATCGGCGTCGAGGGAGTGACCGTCAGCAGCTCCGAGCCCTGCCGGGCAAGTCGCTAAACCCTGCGCGTATTTCGCGAGGACAAGTCGCAAAAGAATGTCTCAGTGGAGTACGGAGTGCGTTTGGAGTAAAGTGGTCGATACACCGCAATGAAGATGATCTCGTGACAGCCTCGTTTTTAGAAAGGAGCAACGCCGACTGTGGCTAAACCGAATCAGCCGTCCCCCATACCGAGCTCACCCACGGAGCCGCTGGCCGACCCCTGTGTCCTCGTTGTGTTCGGCGCCGATGGCGACCTGGTTAAGCGCAAGTTGATCCCGGCCATTTATAACCTCGCGGCGAATAGGCACCTCCCCAAACAGTTCGCCGTTGTCGGCCTAGATATTTCCGACCTGAAGACGGAGGACTTCCGAAACAATCTGGGCGAGGCCATTCGCGAATTTGCGACAGGTCAGTTCGATGTGTCGGTGTGGGATGACCTCGCCCAGCGGCTCTATTACGTGGCGGGAGATTTTCGGGATCCGAAAGCCTATCTGCGCCTTGAACAGCAGCTTGCAGAGGTCGATGCCATCCATGGCACCCAGGGTAACTACCTCTTCTACTTGGCGACCGCGCCGATCTTTTTTGCGGAGATCCCCCAAAGGTTGGTGGCGGGGGGACTGGCCGCCGAGCGTGAGGGCTTTTTTCGCCGGATCATTATCGAGAAGCCCTTCGGCCACGACCTGACGTCGGCTCGGGCGCTCAATCGGGAAATTTGCGACATCCTAGCCGAACATCAAATTTATCGGATTGATCACTATCTCGGAAAGGAGACGGTCCAAAACATCTTGGTCTTTCGGTTCGCCAATGGGATTTTCGAACCCCTGTGGAATCGACGGTTCATCGATCATGTGCAGATCACGGTCGCCGAAAGTCTCGGGGTGGAACATCGAGGACGTTACTACGAGCAAGCCGGGGCGCTCCGTGACATGGTACCCAATCACCTGCTCCAACTCCTTTCCTTGGTCACGATGGAACCGCCCAACTCCTTCGATGCGAATGCCGTGCGGGATGAGAAGGCCAAGGTGCTGCGAGCGATTCTCCCGCTACACCCCTTTGAAGTGCTCCGGTCCACGGTCGCGGGGCAGTATGGGGAAGGAGCGATCAATGGGAGGCCCGTTCCAGGATATCGCGCAGAACCACACGTGTCCCCCACCTCCAATACCAAGACCTACGTGGCCACGAAGTTATTCATCGACAGTTGGCGATGGGCGGATGTGCCGTTCTATCTCCGTACCGGGAAACGGATGGCGAGGCGGGTCACGGAGGTGGTCATTCAATTCAGAAGTGCGCCATTGATGCTGTTTCGAAAAACCCCGATTGAACAGTTGGCACCGAATCTCCTGGTCATCCGTATCCAGCCCGATGAAGGGATCTCGTTACGGTTCGACGCGAAGGTTCCCGGTCCTCGCGTCCAAGTCGGCACGGTCGATATGGATTTCCAATATGCGGATTATTTCGGTGACGCGCCAAGTACCGGCTACGAAACGCTTCTCTATGACGCGATGGCCGGCGACGCCACACTCTTCCAGCGGGCCGACAGCGTAGAACTGGGCTGGAGTGTTGTCCAGCCGATGCTGGATGTCTGGAATTCTCTCCCGCCGGCGAGTTTTCCCAACTACCAGGCGGGCTCGTGGGGACCACAAGAGGCGGACGAGTTGCTGGGGCGTGACGGAAGAGCATGGAGGAGTGTATAGGTGATGGGAATGGGGACGGTGTGGAGGCGATGGCCACAGTCTCTGTGCCCATTGCTTTGCGCACCGGGAAAATGTGAGGCAAAGGGAACAGCAGGAAGGTGATCGAAGAGCCCTGGAAAGCGCCGGAGGTCGTTTCGTGGTGTCAATTACTCTTGGATAGCTATCGGCTGTGGACGGGACAAGAGTTGATCGAGCGGAGGGGGGATTCAGTGGAGCAAGCCAAGACGCTCTTCGAGGCACCCTTCGTGGTAGTCTCCCACGGGATAGAGCAAGATCCTATGTTGAATTACGGGAATCGGTTCGCGTTGGACCTGTGGGAAACGACATGGGAGCAGCTCACCACCATGCCCTCACGGTTGACCGCGGAGCCGGTAAGCCAGGAGGAACGAGCGCGCATGCTTGCCCAGGCGACGGCCAAGGGCTATATCGATAACTACGGTGGCGTGCGAATTTCAACCAAGGGTCGCCGGTTCCTGGTGGAACACGCATTCGTGTGGAACGTCATGGATGCGGACAAGGCACAGCGCGGCCAGGCGGCCACCTTCTCGCATTGGACATGTCTGAGCGAGTGACAGAGGATGAAGCCTCAAAAGCTCTGCGCCTGCGAGGAGAGGAATGGGCTAGGGTCCTGACTCGGAACCTTCTCTCCGTTGATCTCGATTTTTTCTAAGAACATCGGCTTCGGGCGAATCCAGAGTCCATAGTTGCCCTGGAGTGCCCGAGAGACAACAAACTCTCCCTCAGTCTCCGAGTGCTTCGCGCACCCGAGCATCTCGTTTTCTTTCCCTTCGTCATGACGGTAGCGGCCTACTTTGATCATGGTGTATCCTTTCACCACTTTCAACGGAAACCAGCCTAAGATTAAAGATACGCGGGCAGAGTCACAAGGTAGAAGTAGGCTCGAGAATGGTCAAGGGAACGACAGTGACACACGATGTGCTGGTGATCGGCGGGGGATCGGCGGGGTATGCGGCGGCTCGCACGGCTCGAGACGGTGGCCTGAATGTGGGAATTGTGGATCATGGTCCTTTAGGGGGATTGTGCATTCTCCGCGGATGCATGCCCTCCAAGGCGATCCTCCGCTCCTCTGCCATCATGGCCCTGATGAAGCGGGCGGAAGAATTTGGTCTTGCGCCGGTGACGGCGCGGGCTGATCTCAACGCCATTATTGACCGCAAGGCTCGATTAATCAGGGAGTTCGCGAATGACCGGATTACCTCCCTACGAGATCATCGCTTCACCCTCTATGAGGAGGCAGCCACCTTTCGCTCAGCCCACGAAGTGCAGGTTGGGGACACAGTGCTCACCACCAAGGCCTGTGTGATCGCCACCGGTTCCGTGCCCTCACACGTCGCGATTCCTGGGCTTGAGGACGTGGGCTATCTCACCAGTGACGAGCTGCTGGAGCTTCGAACCAGACCCGAGTCCCTGTTGGTTCTCGGGGGGGGGCCGGTGGCCCTAGAACTCGGCCAGTTCTACTCCCGCATCGGGACTCAGGTCACGGTGATTCAGCGGAGCCGGCACGTCCTGTCTTCTCAGGACGAGGATGTGGCCGGGGCGCTGGAAAGTGCGCTGCGTGATGATGGGATGAAGGTCTTCTGTGGAACAGAATTGGGGCGGTTTACGAGCTCCGGCGGCCTCAAGACGGCCCGTTTCACGCATGAGGGAGTGGCGCGGACAGCGTCTGCGGAAATGATCCTTCAGGCACTCGGGCGTAGTCCCAACATCGACCGCCTTCATCTAGAGGCTGCCGGCGTTGAAACGAAAGACGGCCGTATTCTAGTGAATAGTGAAATGCGGACGAGCCAACCGCATATCTTCGCCGTGGGTGATGTCACGGGTTTGCATGACATTGTGCACATTGCGATCCAACAAGGGGAGGTCGCCGCGCATAACCTTATGCATCCAGAGCACCCCCAACAGTGGGACAATCGGCTCCTCGCTGAAGTCACCTTTACAGACCCGCAAGTGGCCTCGTTGGGCCTCAGCGAAAAGGCCTGCCGAGCCCAGGGGATTCCCTACTTATCGGCTAGCTACCCCTTTAACGATCACGGGAAATCCCTAGTGTTAGGGGAGACCCATGGTCATGTGAAGTTGCTGTGCCGTCCGAAGAGTGGGGAATTGATAGGAGCCCACATCGTAGGTCCCGAGGCCGGCGAGCTCATTCACGAATTGATCGCCATCATGTATTATCACGGCACGGTCAATGACCTGGTTCGGATGCCCCATTACCATCCGACACTGGCGGAGATACTGACCTATCCGGCGGAAGAACTTGCTGCCAAGCTTGGTTGAGCATCAGAGTGTTGACCTACCAATCCTTTCTCTCACACTTCCTCCCCGGAAGCCGTTCTTCGAGGGGGCCGGGGTCTTTTGTGGTCTGGGCATTCCTGTGGTGTGTGGCGGTAGTACATCTGTCCGCCTGCGGTCAGGAAAGTTGGGAATCGGCCATGGTGGCTGGCCAGGAGGCGATGCAACAGGCAAATTACGCTCGTGCGGAACGCATCTTTTCGGCGGCTTTGGTGAAGGCCGAACCCTTTGGGAAGGCGGATCCACGCGTCGCGTTCACCTTGACCTCGCTGGCCCAGGCCTATCAGGCGCAGAGAAACTTTGTCGAGGCGGAGCCGTTGTATGTGCGGGCCTTGGAAGTCATGCAGAATGCCAAGGGGCCGAACGATCCCGATGTGGCGGCGATTCTCAACAATCTGGGTGTGCTGCACCGCCTGCACGGGCAGTATTCCGAGGCGGAGCCTTACTTACAGCGGGCTTTGGCAATTAAGGAAAGGAATTTTGGCCGGGAGCACCCTGAGGTCGCCCTGAGTCTCTATAATCTCGCCCAGCTCTACTCGGCGCAGGAACAGTATGAGCAAGCCGAGCGGTTCTATCAACGTGCGCTGGCGATTAGGGAGAAGGCTCTTGGGTCAAACCACCCAGAAGTAGCGAGCACCCTGGAGGCGTATGCTATCTTGCTCCGTAAGACTCAACGCCTCGACGAGGCCGGCAAGATGGAAGCTCGTCTCAAAGTGATCCGGCGGGTTACATCCTTATGACCCGTGACCCCTGAATCGAAGCGGAAGACCGGCTGTTGAGTCGTGGAACGAACCCGCACGGAACTGTGAGCAATGACAAATCAGCAAGATCCACAAGGCGTGTCCCTGCCTGGCCCTCCGCGCGCATGGATTGCGCGGTCGATCGGTATCCTGTGCATCGCTTCGGGATTTGTCCTCGGAATGGAAGGGCTGGCCCATCCAGACGCCGTTTGGCCCCGAACGGCCCTCGCCCTGATCGTGACGGGCCTCCTGGCCCAAGGCTATGCATTTTATTGTACGATTCAGCGTGCACGGTCCATTAAGTCCAGGCAACGGTCCGCGGGACGCACCTCCGGTGAAGGGAAAGATGGGGGAAACAATGACTAAGGTAGGATCAGGCCGTGTGTGGTGCGGCCGGTGTCTTGTTGTGCTGTTGGCCTTCCTACTTGTGGGCTGCTCGCATTGGCGTGATTCATATCTGGATGACGGAGTGGGAGAGATCACGCAGTCAGACGTGGCCGAGAAGTTCGGTCCTCCCCATAGTCGAAAGGATTCCTTACTCGAAGGAACTGCCACCTGGGGCTACCGATTCGTGCTTTCCGACAGCGAGATGAATCCGATGGGCGGGGTGGGGCGAAGCATGTCACAAGCGACCAAGGACGCTGCAGCAATGATTGGGAAGGGGGGGGACGATCCCGCCAAAAGGGAGAAACTCCACTGTGTCCGCTATACGCTGGAGTTTGACCAAAAGAAAGTCTTGCACTCGTGGCAGCGGGAACCTTGTTAACCCGACCTCGCTGTGGGCGGATGTCCGGCTCCCGTGCCCGGCGGCATGTGTTCTGCCGCCGGGCGGGTCAGCGGGGCATCATGAGGCAGCCATTGCCGGGCACTTCTCGGGCGTTGAGAGGCCCTGATTGCGTTCAATGGTTGGGTCCACGATCGCGCCGCAATTCACACAGCGCATCACGTACGCCTCGATAAATAATTCTGAGCACCATTCTGGCACCATAAACCCTTCACAACGATGGCATGCCATAAGCTCACCTCCCCTTTGAGAGTAGGGTGATGGTTTTCAATGTCCGGCCTCGGTTGCGAAGGTAGCACGTCAAGATGAGGGGACTATTAAGGAAAGATTAGAAGTGTCTAATCTATGGGGGAGGCAATCTACTGTAGAAAAGGCCAGATGTAACGCGTGACGATTCGTGATGAGGAGCGTTTCGCGAGGCGACGGAGCGTGATGGCCGCAACGTCTACTCTATTCGTTTCTCTCGAAGGCGAGCACCATGGTACTCCCTGGCGCATGGCGCCGTAGGTTCGGCGGTAGGAGCCTGTGGGCCGATACTTGGTGGTAAGACGAGGACCTACAGAGGTATAATCGTGCTCAATACCTTGGGAATCCACGATACCGGTGGATTCTTGCCCGCCTCAAGAACCATTGGGCGTGCTTCCGTCCCCCGACACGCTGTAGCTGCTTTTCCCTGTGGACATGAACGATCGCAAGGCCTCCCCTGAACTCTTGACGGATTTTTCCCCGCACTGGCCCCTCGACCCTTCTGTCATCTTGCTCAATCATGGTTCCTTCGGCGCATGTCCGCGAGTTGTACTGGAGACGCAACGCGCGTGGCGTGATCGAATGGAGCGGGATCCAGTCCAGTTTTTCAAACGCGATCTGGAGTCACTCTTGGATGAGGCTCGAAACGTCCTTGCTGCATTCATTGGCGGAGACCCGAGCCAGATGGCCTTTGTGCCCAACACCACGACCGGCGTGAACGCCGTCCTACGCTCCCTTCCATTCCGACCAGGGGACGAGCTGCTCACCACCAATCATGCCTACGATGCATGCCGTAACGCACTTGAGTTCGTGGCCGTTCAAACAGGCGCGAAAGTCGTCACCGCAGACATTCCTTTTCCCCTGCGGTCCCCGGGACAAGTCCTGGACGCAGTTCTTGATTCTGTCACACCCAAAACCCGATTGGCGCTCATCGACCATGTCACCAGTTCCACGGGGCTGATCTTTCCAGTCCAGGAGCTGCTCCATGAGCTTGAGGCCCGTCGTGTCGACGCGCTTGTGGACGGCGCTCACGCGCCGGGCATGTTGCCCGTGAATCTCAGAGACTTGGGCGCTGCCTATTATGTTGGAAATTGCCATAAGTGGCTGTGCGCGCCGAAGGGCGCGGCCTTTTTGTACGTCCGCAAGGATCGTCAATCCAGGGTCCGCCCCTTGGCGATCAGTCACGGGGCAAACTCCTCTCGGAAAGACCGGTCACGATTCCATTTGGAATTCGATTGGACCGGGACGCAGGATCCCTCGGCGTGGCTTGCGGTCCCCGAAGCAATCCGATTTCTGGGATCAATCCTCCCTGGGGGTTGGCCTGCTGTGAGAGAGCGGAACAGAGCCTTAGCCCTCGAAGGCAGGCAAGTACTCTGCCATGCGCTAGAGGTACCGCTCCCTTGTCCCAATTCGATGATCGGCTCTCTGGCGGGAATTCCACTGCCGGCGGTCCAGGTAGGCGTCAGCGACGAACCCTGGACACACGATCCGCTGCAGGAGGCCTTGTATGCGGCACATCGAATTGAAGTGCCGGTGAGCCCCTGGCCAAAACCGCCGCGACGTCTGCTCAGGATCTCTGCTCACCTCTACAATCATTCTGCTCATTATGAATCTCTGGCGCGAGCGCTCACCGAACTCTTAGCCAGTTAATCCATGCCCTCCGATTGCATAGATTCCTGCGACATTGCCATCGTGGGCGCAGGGGCAGCAGGTCTGGCGGCCAGCATTTTTGCCGCCGAGGCAGCTGGGGCTTTGGGGGACGTGAGAATCGTTCTAGTGGAAAGTGCCAAGCAGATCGGGGCCAAGATCTTGATCTCGGGAGGCGGACGGTGCAATGTCACTCATCATGAGGTTCACCAGCAAGACTTTCACGGCTCTCAGCGCCTCGTCCGAAACATCCTTGCGGCCTTCCCTGTCCAGGCAACCATCGATTGGTTCGGATCAATGGGCGTAGAACTTAAGCAAGAGGAGAGCGGCAAACTCTTTCCCGTGAGCGATAAGGCTCGAACGGTACTCCAGGCCCTGCTGAGTCGCACCCGTGACCTAGGGGTCGAGATACTCACTGGGCATCGGGTCGGAGAGGTGGTTCCGTCCGAGAGAGATTCACGAGGACCGAATGCGGTCGGATGGTTCATTCTCCACCATCAACGAGGTGCCCTCCGGGCTCGCCGGGTCATCTTGGCCACGGGCGGACGCTCTCTACCGCGGACCGGCAGCGACGGATACGGGTGGGAGATTGTTCGACGATTGGGGCACCAGGTGACGCCCACCTATCCAGCTCTGGTGCCGCTGGTCCTGGAACCCCACTTTTTCCATGCAGAGCTCTCGGGTTTGTCCCAACAGGTCGAGTTAACAATCTGGATGAACGGGAGATTACGGGATCGCCGGTCGGGGAGTTTGCTCTGGACGCATTTTGGAATCAGCGGTCCGGTCGTTCTCGATTCCAGTCGGATGTGGACGACGGCAACGGGATCAGGAGCCGCAATGGAATTGCGCTGCAATTTCTGGCCAGGCTCCACGTTCGAGCAGGTTGAGGCGCGATTCCTCGGGGACGTGGCAGCTCGGCCCGGTCTCACCATAGCCCGCCTGCTCGGTCGGTGGGTTCCCGATCGCCTTGGTTCGGCCCTGTCTCGTCATTTCGGCCTGGACCCACACAAGGAAGCAGCGGAGGTGAGTCGAGAGCAGCGTCGGACACTTGTCCACGGTCTCACGGGCTTACGCCTACCTGTCGAGGGTGACCGGGGATGGAACTATGCCGAGGTCACCGCCGGCGGGGTCCCTCTCGAGGAGATCAATTTCCGTACGATGGAATCGCGAAGGCGTCAAGGCCTTTACTTGGTTGGTGAGATGCTCGATTGTGATGGGCGTATCGGAGGGTTCAATTTTCAATGGGCCTGGGCAACTGGGCGTATTGTCGGGCGGGCGGCTGTACAAGGGTTGAAGGCCGGCGATTCCGCTACTCCACGATAATCATCCCCTTCATGCCCCCGTGACCGCGCATCCGGCAGTGGAAATGATAGATGCCGGCTGGAGCCTGTACGGTGAGCCGAGCGGTGTGTCCGGGTTCAATACGTAGGACTTTTTCGGGCGACAGGCCCTGGGGGTGCTCAATGGCACTGATTTGAACGCGCGGGTCGGTGAACACTCGACCGGCGAACTCATGGGGTTCTCGGCCCTCGTTCACGAGGGTGACTCGTACCGGATGTCCTTCTACCAGGCGGAACACCGCTGGCACAAATCGATACTCCTGGGCCGCGATTCTGACCTCTTGGGTGGTGGAGTCGCACCCGAACAGACAGATCCATGTCGCAAGGACCACTAGGCCTTTGCGCATTCCCGTATTCTCCTGATGCACGGATACATGTGTGTCCCCCCTCTCAGGGCTTGCCGCTCCTCGCCCCGCTTTTCTAGCACCAGGCACGGTCGCTTACAAGCCACGCCCTTTTCACCACTTCTTGGGTTGCCCGGAATCCGGCTCAAGATTTGACCCAAGATTGCCGAAAAAAGGATATCCGCTCGCGGCAGAATCTTTATTTCCACGAGGCGTGTGTCCCCGTCCGAGCGAGTGGCTTCGGAAAACGATGAATTCCCAGTCCGCCCCGACCATACTTGTCGTCAACGACGACCCGCTCCAGCTCCACCTGACTGCCTCACTCCTTGAGCGGGAGGGCATGCGTGTGCTCCGTTGCACGGGAGCCGAGGAAGCCCTACGTCTGCTGAGTCGCGAAAGCCACCTTGACGTCATCATCACCGATCTTCATATGCCGGGCATTGACGGATGGCGGTTTTGCCGCCTGCTCCGCTCCCCGGACTATGCGGCCTTCAACCACACGCCCATTTTAGTCATTTCGGCAACCTTCTCCGGGGCGGACGCCGAGCGAGTGACGGTGGACCTTGGGGCCAATGCGTTTCTTCCCCTGCCACACGACGCTCCCACCCTCCGAGGTTGCGTGCGCAAGTTGCTCGAGGGCAGAACGCCAAAGGCTACCTTGCGCGTGCTCATTGTGGGAGACGCCTCGGACTCCAACGGCGCCCTGGTGGCCGCGTTCACGGCGCATGGGTGCAAGGTACTCAGCGTCGCAAGCGCTGAGGAAGGACTTCGGCATGTTTGTGAAGATTCACCCGAAATAGTCGTTCTCGATTACGATCTCTTGGATCTGGGTGGTGATCGATTGCTCCGAGCTGCGAAAGTCCCCGGGTCCTCCACCGTGGCATTGATTGTGACGAGCGATTCCATCCCGTCCAAGGCCGTGGAGTTGATGCGCCAGGGCGCGGATGGATATGTACGTAAGCCATATGACCCTGAGTACCTTATTACGCTCGCGGATAAGGCTCGACGCGAGCGGGCATTGCTACGGGTAGAGGAGTTGCTGGAGCAGCGGACGATCAGCTTACGAGATTCGGAGGCCCGGTTTCGGTCCCTGGTTGAAGGGATCGTAGAAATTATCCTGGTCTGCGACGAAGCCGGCGTCATTCAGCATATCAATAAGGTCGGCGCGGAGCGTCTGGAATGGGTGCCCGATCAGTTGGTTGGCAAACCTCTCTCCACCATTCTCGCTCCCGAAGCTGCCGGCGCTCTGACCACTACCGCGTCACAGAGGGATACCGAGACGCCTTGTCACGAGATTACATATCACACGCGAGGCGGTCGCCGGATCGAGGTCGAGGTGAGTGAACGCCAGATTGTGTTCAACGGGCAGCCGGCGGTGATGACGGTGGCTCGTGACATCACGGAACGGAGACATGCGGAGGAAGAGAAAGGCAAATTGGAAGCACAACTGCAGGAAGCTCAGAAGATGGAAGCGATCGGCACCTTGGCCGGCGGGGTCGCTCACGACTTTAACAATCTCTTGACCGTCATCATGGGACATTCAGCCCTGTTGAAGAATCGCGCGAAGCCCGGCGATGAACTGTACCAGGATATTACCACCATCGAATCGGTCGTGCAGCGAGCGAAGGCCCTGACGGATCAACTCCTCGGGTTCGCCCGTCGTGGGAAACATCAACACGCCTTGGTAGATATACGGGAGTCCGTCCGCGATGTCGTCGCCCTCTTGAGTCGCACCATCGACAAGAAAATTCAATTCAAAGAGGAGTTGTGTTCGACGCCCGCTTTGGTCTTGGGAGACCCAGGACAGCTTCATCAGGTCATACTCAATCTGTCAGTGAATGCCCGTGACGCCATGCCGGAGGGTGGCGACATTACATTTAAGGTCGACATCACCCCGGCTGACAAAACTCTCCGACTTCGTTATCCGGGCGTGACTGCCGAGCAGTTTGTGCGGTTGAGCGTGTGTGATACCGGATGCGGAATCACAGCAGCGATCCAGAGGCGGATATTCGAGCCGTTTTTTACGACCAAGGGACCGGGCAAGGGGACTGGAATGGGCCTCGCCATGGTGTATGGGATCGTCAAGAATCACGGGGGTGTCATCGACGTAGAGAGCGTGCCGTCCCGGGGAACGACCTTCACGCTGTATCTGCCCTTGGCTTCACAGCCGCAGATGGAAAAGGAAGACAAAGAACAAGAGAGGCCAGTCGGGGGCAGTGGAAAAATTTTGCTGGTTGAAGATGAGGAGCTTGTCCGCAACATCGCGGCCCGGCTGTTGCGACATCTTGGCTACGAAGTTGCCATGGCGTCAGATGGGCTTGCGGCGGTCGAATACTATAGGGAGCATGGCCGGGAGATCGGCCTGGTGGTCTTGGATATGGTCATGCCAAAGATGAATGGCCGTGACTGCTTCCGTGCCCTTCGCGCGATGAACCCCCATGTGAAAGCAATCCTGTCGACCGGCTATGACCAGAATCACGCCACCCAGGACCTCCTTGACGAGGGTGTTCAAGGATTCGTGCAGAAACCCTACGACCTGGTTGAGTTTTCCCGCACCATCGAAAAGGCCCTTCTCGCCGAACCGAAACCAAACGTGGTCCGATCCTCTTAGACTCGCACTGAGTCTTTGCCTTGCCATCTCCCTCTCGGGTATCCTTGGCTCTGTCTGTTGAAGCCTACTCCGACTCATGCCATCATGCGCCGGTGCTGAGACTCAGAGCTTCGACGATCATGGTGGTCCCGGACGCTGCAAAAAGGGATTGGTGCCCAGAGGGCTGCACTCCCGCGGGATGTTCCGAATGGGTGGGCCGTCGCCCAATCAACGGTGGGTCTGCCTCTGTGAGGGCACGCTCTCATGGAGCACCGATGGTATGGAGACTTGAATCCAGGAGTGTATGAAGATTGCGACCTTTAATGTCAACTCGATCCGGAAGCGCTTACCCATCGTGCTGGAGTGGATCGAACACAACGACCCAGATGTGCTGTGCCTTCAAGAGACCAAAGTCCAGGATTCTGAATTTCCCATACTTCCCTTGACGGCCACCGGGTACCATCTGACGTTTCGTGGGATGAAGGGGTATAACGGCGTCGCTGTGATCAGCCGAAGGAACCCGGAGGCAGTTTTTCATGGATTCAAGAAGGGAAAAGACTCAGAAGATGTGCGATTGCTGCACGTCGTCATTCAGGGAGTTCACGTTATCAATACCTATGTGCCTCAGGGGTATCAAATTGACTCTCCGAAGTACCTTTATAAACTGAGATGGTTCAAGCGCCTGCGCCAATATTTTCAAAACCATATCTCCTCTAATCAGCTCGCGATTTGGTGCGGAGACATGAACGTCGCCCCACGGGCCATCGATGTCCATAGCCCGGAGAAGCACCTTCAGCATGTCTGCTATCATGAGGCAGCGCGGAAGGCCTATGCGCAAACAGTCAGTTGGGGGTTTGAAGACGTCTTCTGTAAACTCTACCCCGACCGCCGACAATATACCTTCTGGGACTATCGCCAACCAAGTTCGTTAGCTGCCAACAAAGGGTGGCGAATTGATCATATTCTTGCCACCCCGTCTCTGGCGGCCAAGTGCAAGCAAGTGGACGTCGATCTCGGGCCACGGCGGCGAAAAGAGGCCTCCGACCATACCGTGCTGTGGGCTGAGTTCGCCGAATAGCGCTGGAACCTCCGGCTATCCCTCAGTATTATTTGGTCAATATGGCTGGTTTGTGTGTGGCAGGGGCCGGGCTCAAGTTCTCGCTGACATGAAGCTGAAGGTGACGGCGCACAATGGTGCACGCTCCAATTCCTATGGATTCAAGAAATCCTGGATCGAATTCGGCGAATCGACGGTGCCTGGGGTCTGGCGTGAAGGCCAGGGTTCAGCAGACGACGATAAAGGTCATCAAGCGCTCTCCACCTTCCTCTTTCTCTTCCCCGAAGAACCCGCCCTGATCTGCGACACAATCGGGCTCGCTACTTGATAGCGACCCGTTGTACCTGTTGATAGGTTGTCTGTCCCTGCAAGACCTTCTGAATTCCGTCTTGGACCAACGTGGTCATGCCTTCTTGCAAGGCGACCCGTAACATGGAGTTCGTGGTCGCTTTGGATTGAATCAAGCTCCTGATCTCCTCCGTTCCCAGCAACAACTCGTGCAAGGCTATCCGTCCTTTGAATCCCGTCCGGTTACATGCGGCACAACCTCGACCGCGGAATAACCTGAATTCTCGGTCGTAACGAACCCCAAGCCCCTCCCACGACTCCCTGCCATACCCTTGAACCAACTCGTCAAATTCCGTCATGCTCGGACGGTACTCCTCTCGACATCCGTCACAGATGCGTTTGCACAAACGCTTGGCGAGGATGCCCAACATGGCATCGGCAAAGTTGAAAGCCTCACACCCCATGTCTAGCAGTCGCGTGATCGTCTCGACTGAGCTGTTCGTGTGCAGGGTGCTAAGCACCAGGTGGCCCGTCAGAGACGCTTCCAGGGCAATATCAGCAGTTTCCTTGTCGCGCATTTCGCCGATCATGATCACGTCCGGGTCGGCTCTCAAGAAGGCGCGCAGGGCGACGGCAAAGGTGAAGCCAATCTTGGGATGGACCTGAACCTGCCGGAGGCCTTCTTGTGTGATTTCAATCGGATCTTCCGCCGTCCAGATCTTCCGCTCAGGGGTATTGATGGAGTTCAGAAGCGCATGGAGGGCCGTCGTCTTCCCAGACCCGGTCGGACCAACCGACAGGATGATGCCGTAAGGCTTCTCGGCGATCCGTCTTAATTCACCAAGGCTGCGCGCGGATAAGTCCATCGCCACCAGCGGTAGAGGTTCTCTAGCCGTCAGAATGCGGAGAACCACGTCTTCATGTGCGCCCGCTGTGGGAATGGTAGCCACGCGAAGTTCGATGTCCCTCTGGTCTGCCAGGACAAACTTGATTTTGCCGTCCTGAGGTTTGCGTCGTTCGGCAATATCCAGGTCGGCCATGATTTTGAGCCGCGAGACAATGGCTCGTCTGCAGGTTGCGGGGATCTTCATGTACGGAAGGCAAGTCCCGTCGACTCGAAATCGGACAATGGTATCCTGCTTGTTGAGAGAGGGCTCAATGTGGATGTCTGAAGATCCCTGCCGATACGCATCGGTAATAATCTGATTGACCAGGCGAACGATGGCGCTATCATGCCCGTGGAGTGCTCCCCCAACGGTATCCTCCAGTTGATCGGGGGAGGTCTCCCGTTCGATTTCTCCCAAGATATCTGAGATGGAATGGGTCTTCCTCTGTCCCATTGCCCTCAGAAGGAACAGTGAAATGTCACGGCGTAGGCCCACCAAAAACCGAAGGGTACAGCCGGGGAACGCCCTCTTGATGTCGCGACATTTCTCCAAGTCGTGCGGGTCATCGGTCAACACATCGAGGCAGGTCTTGTCTTGATGAAGCGGCAGCCAATAGTGGAGTTTCAGATAGTCCATGCTGAGATGCTTCAACAAGGCGGGATTCATCGACACGCACTCGTCGTATTCGAGGGTGGGACAGCCGTAATATTCACCCAAACACGTCAAAAGCGACTCTTTGGGAATCTTGTATTTGTCCATCAACAAGGACGGCACATCTGCAGGACCCCGTAAGGCCTCCTCCATGACTAATTCCAGATCGTCGTGAGAGAGAACCTGTGAAGAGACCAACGCGTCGTACGCTTGGACCTCCTTCGTTTTAGCGAGTGTCGTCACTCTATGATCCCTTTGGGCGTGAAGGAACACACATCGGTGCACCACTGTGCAAATCTCAAACCTTTGGAACAGGGGACACCCGTGGAAGCTAGCCTTTCTGAGTGGTCAGACCTTCCCCTACCCCAGCACGATGGGAGGAGTGCCAGCTACTGGAACGAAACACGGCAACGGTATTGATATTTCCGAAGATAGGGAGGGGGAGGGAAACACGTGAGCGGGAGCAGAATACTTGAACGTCAAGGGGAGGATCGTCCCTACTCTGCGTTCAGTTTCGGCTCAGTGATAGGATGAACAGAGTTTTTGCGAATCTGTTCGGTCACCAAGGTGTATCGCTATAGATACTCCAGCCTCTGCGGGACATACCGATCGGGTGACCTTCCTCGGCTTGACATGCTTCTATCCATCAAGCCAGAGCCTTACGGCAAAAATGACGACTGCAGCCGTCACCACCCCTTTGACCCATGCGTGACCTTTCAGAACGGTGAGCCGGACCCCAAGCAACCCGCCCAGGACATTGCCGGCAGCGAGCGCCAGTCCCATTGGCCAATGCACTTTTCCCTGCGAGGCAAAGAGGCCAAGCGAAACGGTGGTGAACACTAACACGGTGAGCACCTTGACGGCATTCCCGCGGACGAGATCCAAGCCTGCCATCGACGTGACCGCCAAAATGAAAAATCCGACTCCCGCCTGTACGAATCCCCCATAGAGCCCCACCGCAAAGAACCCGAGTCCTAGCAGGAAGAACTGGTCTTGGGGTCGGCCTTTCTTCTGCTGAGCCGCCTTGCGAGTCGGATCCCAAAGCGTCCAGAGCGTCACGATCACCATTAAACCCGCCAGGATCTTCTTAAACGCCTCATCGCTGATGATCAAGGCTGCCCACGTGCCAAACACACTGCCAACGGTGGCCGGGATCGCCGCCCACAGAAGCGCTCGCCAATCGAGTACCTCGTACCGATGAAATCCCCAGACCGCGCCAATGTTTTGTAGAAGGATCGCAACCCGATTCGTGCCGTTTGCAACTGAAGCTGGTAATCCCAAGAATATAAGCAAGGGGAGTGTGAGGAAGGAGCCGCCTCCGGCGAGGACATTCAACACCCCGGCGACCCCTCCGGCAGCGAACAATACAGTGTAGACCGCCCAGTCCATATAACCTTCGTGCCCGGTCCTTGCGGTCATGTCGGCGTCCAGGAGACGGTTCCTGCTGGAGACCTCAACATGGCCCTCTCGAAGGGGGAGAGCACGCCACTTAGAAAGGAAACCATAAACAGTGAGAGCCTTCTCTCGTCTGAACCGGTTGTATCGCAACGAGGAGACTACCGCAAGCAATACGATTCGGCGTATGATCGATCATGTGTCTTTGAGTGCAGCTCTTTTCTCAAAAGGAAGAGGGTGTCTCTCACCCTTCCTCAGACGTGGAACGACATGTGACTCGAGTAGCTGGAGTCGATGGTTGCCGAGCTGGATGGGTCGTGGTCCTACTCGATATTCGAGGTAGGAGTGTCTCGAGGCCGAGAGTGATGCTTTGCGAACGATTTAGAGACGTGCTCGCCTGCTCATCGACGCATGGTATCCTCGCAGTGGATATTCCGATTGGCCTGCTAGATGAGGCGCAACCAGGCGGACGAACCTGCGATCAAGAGGCGCGGCGCCTGCTTAGCCATCGCGCCAGTAGCGTGTTCAGTCCTCCGAGCCGTCGTATATTGACTGCCAAACACTATGCTGAGGTTCGTGGGGAAGGACTGAGTCGCCAGGCCTTCGGCATCTTACC
This sequence comes from Nitrospiraceae bacterium, assembly GCA_041616875.1. GTDB lineage: Bacteria > Nitrospirota > Nitrospiria > Nitrospirales > Nitrospiraceae > JBFJQA01. Next base: position 40,791 of record JBFJQA010000003.1, read on the forward strand.
GAAAGTTCGAGAAGTCGATCGCATCATGACGTTGAGGCTCCAGAATAGGGTCTACGAGGCCCATCCTGAACTCGCCTTCTGCCGCATGGCGGGCGAGCCCATGCGATTCAACAAGAAAACCATGCAAGGGCGACACGAGCGTCTCTGCGCGTTGAAAACACTCCCCCATGCCTGGGTGCGGAGAATAGTCTACGATCTGGAGATGCATTGGCCTCCGTTCCCCCGAGCCCAAGTCGCGCCCGATGATCTGTTTGACGCAGGCGTTCTGGCTTACACGGCCTTCCGCATTGCGCGTAAGAAGGCCAGTTGCGTTCCGTCAGATCCGCCGCGAGATCGAAGAGGTCTTCGTATGGAGATCTGGTATTAGGGTCGTGCCTATGAACACGCGACATGCTAGCAGCCAATGCCATGGCCCTCCCTTTTCAATCTTGGACCTGGCAAAATGCAAGAGAGCTTTTGGCAGCCGAGCGCCTTTTGCCGCGAGCGCTCACATCATTTACACTCTTGAGCGACGCCCATGAAGATCGAGCACATCTCATCGCAGAATATCCTAAATCCCACAGGCGGATTTCTCGGGGGAGGGTTCACCCATACCATCAACCTCTACCGAGGCTGCCCGCTGGGCAATTCTCTGTGCGGAATGTATTGCTATGCCCAATGGAATCCATATCACACTAGAGGACGGGCCTGGGGGAGTTTCTTAGATGTGAAGGACGGCTATCTGGAGGCGTATCGTTCACAGTATGATCGGCTGAAGCAGCCTGCGCGGGGAGAGCCCAAGCCCATCAGAATTTTTATGTCGAGCGTGACCGAGCCGTATCCACCCCAAGAGCGAACGGCAAGACGGACCAGGCGGTTGCTTGAGGAAATGTTACACCGCCCGCCTGATCTCCTGGTGATTCAATCCCACACTCCCCATGTCGTGGATGACCTTGATGTGCTGGCGCGGCTACACCCACGCTGCCCGGTGCAAATCAACATCACGGTAGAAACCGACAAGTCGACCCTCCCGGGTCAATTTCCCCGACACGCCTATACTCCCACAGCCCGAATCGCGGCACTGAGAAGAGTGCGCGCGGCAGGCCTCCCTGCTGTGTGTACGGTCAGCCCCTTGCTGCCGTTGGATGCTCCAAGGAGGTTCGCTGAGGAACTTGCCGCTTCCTGCGATCGGGTCATCTTGGACCATTATTTACTGGGGGACGGGAGCCCTGACGGCAAGCGGACGAAAAAGACCAGGCTGCCTGAGCTCTTGGAGACGTCTGGCTACGCAACATGGACAAGCCTGGAAGTGTTTCACGAAGTCGTTCGTATATTCCGGGAGGTTTTCCGATCAGCGGATCGGGTAGGCGTCAGCCAGGCTGGGTTTAACGACCTGTTTTCAAATGGCGGGGAAGTCAGGACCCCGATCGTGCCTGATCCTTCGCAAGGATCTGCCTGATGGCCTTCTTGCTGCCATGCAAGATAGGATCTCCATGGTTCGAGCAGAGAATGTCAAAATTCAAGTCTAACAGACGCCGAACGCTGTCGCGAGTCCTGCCAGGTTCGTCCTGATAGACATCGGGAACAAAGGCTAAGCCTTCCCCTCCAGCGTTGGTGAGGAGGTCCGCGCAGAACACGACCCCCTGGTCGCGCTCCAAGTAGAAGGCGTAGTGGGCCTCCGTGGGGCCAGGCGCGTGCACGGCTACGAGATCTCCGGGCAGTCGCTCCCCGGTTGTGTACCAGCGATCGGGTGTCTCCTCAAAATCGACCCCGCCTTGCGGGGCATGGACCGGTACCTTCAAGGCTTTCCGATACCGCCAGGCCGAGCGCTCGTGGCAGGAGGCCGTCAGTACGATCGCTTCTATTGATCCGTAGCGTCGAAGGATCTCC
>JBFJQA010000004.1:0-41356 GCA_041616875.1 Nitrospiraceae bacterium
GATCACCATTCATGACAACCGGGGCATCTGCTCCCACGCAAGCGTTTGTGCCGATGAACTCGAGTCCGTCTTCAATGCGGACAGGGAACCCTGGGTGAATCCTGAGGGAGCCTCTCTGCAGTCCATCATCGACGTCATCAAGAAATGTCCATCCGGGGCTCTGAGTTACACCATCGGAGGAGTGGAGCATCGGGATGAAGATCGTCCGCCTGCAATCACTGTGTCAAAAAATGGACCGTACTGTGTCGTCGGACGGTGTGAGCTCAAGGACGTGATCTGGGGGGAAGGAGCGTCGCAAGAGCATTACGCCCTCTGTCGGTGCGGAGGCTCCACGAACCTTCCCTTCTGTGACGGGACCCATCGCAACAATAATTTCAGGGATGACAAGAATTGAACAGGGTAGAAAAAAGAGGCGCCACGTCTGTAAGTTCAGCCAGGTAAGTCCGACGACGCCATACGTGCATGAGAAGAAAGGCGACCCATGGCTATCAATGAACGCAGGATCAAAGCCAAAGAAAACCGCGCGAAATTCCAGCGCGGTGGTGAGGAGAGGGAGGTCTTCGAAGAAAGCCTGGACCCGCGCCTGCCACCTGGACAGCATGAAGTGAACAATTGGCCGGTGCTTGATATAGGCCATAAGCCTGAAATCCCACTCAACGAATGGACATTGACCGTCGGAGGAGGTGTCAGCAACGCGATTGTCTGGACATGGGATGACTTTCTCGCTGAAGCGACCTTCAAATCCAGGGCAGATTTTCACTGTGTTACCTCCTGGAGCACGTTCGATAATGAATGGGAGGGGGTAAGCTTCAAACGACTGATTGAGGTCGTGAAGCCGCTCTCCTCAGCGAAGTTTGTGCTGTTCACCGCTTACGACGACTACACGACCAACCTTCCGCTAGAGGCGTGCGATGACGACGATGTATTGCTTGCCTCCACCTGGAACGGGCGGCCCCTCACGAAGGACCACGGCGGGCCGGTCCGCATGATCATCCCCAAACGTTATGCCTGGAAGGGTGCGAAGTGGGTCAAGGCCATCATGTTCTCTGACCAGGACCAGAAGGGGTTCTGGGAAATTCGGGGCTACTCCAATTCCGCATTCCCCTGGAAAAATGACCGGTATGGCTAACGGCGCGACCCAAGGAAACAACCAAGAAAGGGCTCGCGCTCTCCCTCGTTACCCGTGGATGGCGGTGCTGGCTCTCAGTCTGCAGGCGTGCGGTGCATCGTATCCTGCAAACGAAGTGATCATGCACGGCGAAGGCCATGATGTCCCGATTCAGGCACACTGGAGCTACATGGGGATCGCGGGCCCGGATCATTGGGCGATGTTGACCCAGGCTTATCAGGCCTGTGAATCAGGGGCGCGCCAGTCCCCAATCAATATCGAGATGTCGCACCCTATGCTGGGGAGTGAGACAATCGAGTTTCGCTATGCGACGAGCCGCCTTTTTGAAGTCAACAATGGGCACACCGTTCAAGTCTCTCATGCCTCCGGGTGCGCAGTCGGTCTCGGTGAGGATGTGTACCAGCTACGGCAGTTTCACTTCCATGCGCCGAGTGAGCATCACATCCACGGAAAAGCGTTTCCCATGGAAATGCACCTGGTCCATCAGGACCTGCAAGGACGTATCCTGGTCATCGCTGTGCTGCTGGAGAATGGATCCGAGACCCCGGTGCTGAAAACGTTGTGGCAGTGGTTGCCGGAACAGGTGGGACGAGAGGTCTCGCTGCCTCTCGAACTGAACCTGGCGGCTATCCTCCCCCCGCATCCTCATTACTTTGCTTATTCTGGCTCCCTCACGACGCCGCCTTGTACCGAGGGAGTGCGCTGGGTCGTGTTAGAAGAACCGGTTCAGGTTGCCGAGGAAGATGTGCGTCGCTTCGTTGAAATCATCGGGTCGAACGCGAGGCCAGTGCAGCCTCTGAAAGGCCGGGAGGTTGTCGAACATTAGAGAGCGTTTGCTTTAAGGTTCAGGGGGCAAGAGGGAGTTGCAGCGGTGAAGGCTGCGAAAGAGGCAGGTCTCGCTCGCCTGGATGGAGGGCCTTAGGCAGGGGTAGGGCGATCGATACAAAACACGCACAAGACGTTAAGGATGGTGCATTGAGGAATGTTCCTGATGTTGTTCGGAGTCGTATCGTCGCTCGAGGGATAGCAAGGTTTCCTTGATTCCCAGGCCGCCACCGTATCCCACTAACCGGCCGGTGCTTCCGATGACCCGATGGCATGGGATCACAATGGAGAGCGGGTTCTGGCCATTGGCTGCGCCCACTGCCCGTGAGGCGTGGGGCTTCCCTATACCTCTTGCGACCTGACCGTACGAGGCCGTTTTTCCATAGGGAATGGTCCGGAGCCTTTGCCACACTCGGTGCTGGAACGGCGTTCCCTCTGGATGCAATTTGATCGAAAAGGTTTTCCGTCTTCCTGCGAAATATTCTGCGAATTGGCGAATGGCCGTGCGGAAGGGCTTTTCATCATATCTCCAGCTTGGATGAGGAGCGATCGGGTGTGCCCCATCTTGGAAGGACACCAAGCGCAGCCCCTCTCGACTCCCTGCGAGTAGTACCTTCCCGACGGGGCTGTGCATCACACAGTATTGCAGTCGGCTTTTTGGCGTCCCCTTCTTTTTCTGATGCACCATCTTCACCTCATGATTGACCCGCTGGCACCATCCGGCGCCTTCCTTCCGCACCGTTCAGGGGCCACTTACTGAAACTCTCTTTAGCCCCGCGAAACATCCTTGCTGCATCTAGGTCGCGAGGCCAACCCTTTTCAGAAAATCATTGGTAAACACCTGCCTCACCTTTGAGCTGACTAATTTCTCTCGACTCTCGATCCACTTTTGTGCATTCACCCCATACATGTTCTTTACTCGGGTTGGGTTCAGGTGAGAATTAAATTTACCCCAGTGCATCGTGAAGGGAATACCTGCCTGCTCTATCTTGCCCCATACCTTATTTGCATATTTTCGCATTTTCGGGGTGTTGATCCCGTCAATTTCGAGCACGCAGGTGGGTTCGAATTTCGTAAACCCCAGGAGAGCTTCTGTCCCTTTCACAAAACGCATGGTCAGAAGAACCGGCATGATTGTACCAAAGTGCTGATAGGCTTCCAAGGCAATGTCGAGGGCCTCGAGCGCTCTCGACAATTCCAGACCGATGCCGGAGGCAAAGACTTTGCCTCGAGTTTTCTCACCCCGGAAGAGATCCAAAAAGGTCCCTGTGATTTCATATTGAAAGAGGTCTCTGACTTGCTTGTTAATTGTTTTCTTCACAAACTTTTTTAGAGGGCCGGGGGTTAATTCAAACAGCTCGCCCATAAGCTCCAGACCGGACGCCCCCGGACCTGCCGCACCTTGGTCCCAGGGAGTTGGCTCATAGTCGTTTCTGTATTTACTTTCGAACATAAAGAAGACTGCGGCTTCTTTCGGTCGTTTTCCTTGCTCAGCCTCGTTCGGGTTCACGGTCACTTGGAAGTGATACAGCTTCTTCGGTTCGCAATTCACTGCAAAGCTATTTCGCTTGGAGGCTTCCTTTCCCAACTCCTTGAAATACGATTTGTAGCCGGAAAAATCCAAGGTAGAGATTGCCTTCTCCAAAGCCGAGTCAAACGGCATAAACTTCCGGGACGCGTGCAAGAGGAAGAGGTTCCGTGCCTCAATCATCATTCCATGGATGATGCCGAAGGAACCGAAACTCACCAATGCGGCATTGAACAATGTGTCGTCATTCTTTAGCTCAGCGCCCAGCTTCTTCGCGAAACTCGCCTTCACGACTGGATAAGAGGCGCGTTGCAAATATACCTGCTTGTTGGGTCCAGTAATGAGATGGAGGCCGACCACGAAGTCTTGGGTCGATCCAAACTTAAAGGCAGACCCGTGCGTATTGGTCGATATCACTCCAGCTAACGTCTGACCATCATTGGATCCCGAGGCTTTTAGGGATAACTTTCGCTGGAAAAGATACCGATTGATCGTGACAATCTCGGTGCCGGTCTCCAAAAACCTTATTTTTGCAGGATCACCTGGGTATGCTTGAGACAGATGCTTCGGGCCAATGACAAACGCGAGGCTCAAGTTCTTTGTGTTGATCAATCTGTGATTCGTCATCCCCACCTTGCTTAGCGACCACGAACTCCCCATTGCGCGCAAAGTCGTTCCGGACTGAACGGCCTGTCCGATCATGTTCTGAAGCTCCTTGGTTACGCGATTGTATTCCTCTAAACGCTTGTTCAAGGGCGGTTGATGGACATTGAATTTGTAGTAGCCTTCGATCTTCTGTTTGTACGATCGATGCCGGCCTTCCCAGGCATCTTGGCTCACAAAATGAGATCTCTTCGGCATCGCGCTCCTCCCTTTATGCGTCAGAATATTCGGTCAGGACCTGGCCTAGTCGATCACGCCTTCAACAACATCTGCCGACTCACAACGGAACTTGACCTCAATGGGCATAAAGATCCCAAATGTGAACACGCTGGCAAGATCGTGGAGATAATTCCGTTTGATGACGACATCGTTAATCCCTTCTGTCTGACATTCGGCGGCCATGACTTCGGGGTCACTCCATTTTCCCCAAACCCATGCGGTCATCGTGCCGCCTTTGTAATTAATATCATCCGGGTGGGAGTCAGGGATTCGCACCTGGTATTCGGCGCAGGCTTGAGTGAACGCCAAGCTCGATACGAGGACTAGAAATGAGCACACCTGTTTGAGGAACACGATGCTGTTTTTCATTGGTTGCACCTCCGGCTGATGGACTTGATCTTGATATGGAGACCGGGCGGGTTCGTGAACTTATCCATGCTCACACAATGCACAGAGCATTGCAATATCATCGCCCCTGTTCGAAAGGCAGGAATGATCGGTGGCCATTGCGAGTCTCCTGTTGAGGGTGCGCAGGACTGTGCCTCTCCAGTGCGTGGCCACGGTGTACCTCGGCTGGTCAACGAACTGAGGAGGAATGCTTCCGGATGGACGGACCCAGGCTGGGGCCTCGCCCTATGGTTCTGGGGCCAGTTCGGAGAGAGTGGCCCATTTCCTTTACGCCAAGGCAGGGCCCTGAAAGTGCTAGTGATCTTGTTTCTTGGGCATTCCCGCCTTGTGGAATTGATGAGGATTCAGATCTGGAGCGGGGTAGATACCCGTCACTGAAATTCAATCGATTTCTTGCTTCAACCAGGACTCGATTATGGGTGTGAGGGCCTGAAAAGACTGGTAGCCCTGGGTCAACACCCTGTACCCCACCCCCTGAGACCCAAGGAGCGTTGGAAACCCAGTGACCCCCAGCGCCCGGCACTCTTCAAATTCTTTCCAGACCCTTCGTTTCATTTCGATGTCCTGAAAGGCCTCCCGGAACTTCACCGTGTCGATTCCACGGGAACCGGCCAGATCCGTCAACAACTTCTCCTTCGTCACATCCAGATTGTACAGGTAAAAGGCCCGATGAATGTCCTGAAGAAAGGGAAATTCCTCTTGGGGCTGCACCTGCCTTACCGACAGCACAGCACGGGAAGGAGGCTCCGTGTCATAGGTGAAATCCTGGCCCATTTGAAAGGAAAAATTAAACGGTTGGCCCGTCCTTTGGTAAACTGCCTTCCAGTGTCCCAGAATATATTCGCGCTTATGCTCATCAAACCGTTCGGTGTTTCCTGGCCTCAATCCACCGACCCACACCTCAATTCTGACCCGATCCCGATAGGACCGACGGATTTCTTCCATCACCGGCGAAAACCCCCAACACCAGGAGCACATGGGGTCGGTGACATAGAGCATCGTTCGACCGTGTTCGCCCACCTCTTTCTACCTCCCGGTCCTTCCTTCCCTCACGGCTCCTCCGGCAGCTCGATTGGGCCAGCCCATTCCCCTTTAGTGAAGACGACTTCTTGAAATCCGCCGTCAGGCCATTGAAAGTAGCCGGCCTCGTCGACTAACACAATCAGGGGATCCGATTCCTCGACCGGCCCACGGTACCAGTACCAGCCCGGGTTGGTCGGTTTTTCCCATGTCCATGTGAGCTCGGTCATGCCCTCACTCGTCCCTTCAGTTCGGCTGAACACCCAGCCCCATATTCCAGCTACATATACCACATGCAAATCCCGCCGTGGAGGGGTCCGCGCAGCCCTATTTGCAGAAGACACGTCTGGTTGTATAAAAGAAGGAGATCGAACTCTTGCGCAGAGCGTTTTTCTGAGTGAATGTTCATGCTCAAACTTCCCATCGAAACCGTATTGTCCGATGTTCGCCGCGCCCTGGCGCATGGGCAAAACGCCCTCCTGACTGCCCCACCTGGTGCAGGCAAGACGACGCGCGTCCCTCTGGCCCTGGTCGATGAGACTTGGCTCGCAGGCAGGCGTCTGATTATGTTAGAGCCGCGGCGCCTCGCGGCGCGGGCTGCCGCCTATCGAATGGCCAACCTCCTGGACGAGCCACTTGGCGAGACCGTGGGGTATCGAGTCCGCCTCGACAGCATCATAGGCCCTCGGACACGGATCGAAGTTGTCACGGAAGGCATCCTCACCCGTGTGTTGCAGCATGATCCGTCTTTGTCCCAGTATGGCCTGGTTCTCTTTGATGAATTCCATGAGCGCAGTCTTCAGGCGGATCTTGGCCTGGCCTTGTGCCTAGAAGCACAGCGCCTGTTCAGACCAGACCTCCGCATCCTTGTCATGTCGGCCACGCTTGACTGCGCAGCGGTCGCGGATGTGTTAGGCCAGGCACCGATCCTCTCCAGCGGAGGACGGCTCTTTCACGTCCAGACTCATTATCTGGATCGTCAGTCTTCTTCCGACCGACGGAGCGGTCCGGCGCTAGACCAGCTTGTTGTCCACACCATCGTACGTGCGCTCGCCGAGGAGACAGGCAGTGTGTTGGTCTTTCTCCCAGGGATGGCTGAGATCCGGCGAGTCGAGCGACGCCTGCGCGAGGCCACTATCGCCCCGAACGTTCTCCTGGCTCCCCTCCACGGTGACATCCCGCAAGAGGCCCAGAATCTCGCGATTGCTCCGCCACCACCGGGCCAGCGGAAGGTGGTACTCTCGACCTCCATCGCGGAAACGAGTCTGACCATCGAGGGCGTGCGGGTGGTGATCGATGGGGGAATGATGCGGCTGCCCCGCTTCGACCCGCGCAGCGGACTGACCCGCTTGGCTACGATCAGGGTGACTCAGGATTCCGCAGAGCAGCGCCGAGGTCGTGCCGGACGACTGGAACCGGGTGTCTGCTACCGCTTGTGGACCGCCGCGGACCAGCATGCTCTAGCCCCACGCCGCCCCCCTGAAATTCTGGATGCGGACCTCTCTCCGCTGCTCCTGGAACTGGCGGTATGGGGTGCGACCGATCCTTTCGAGTTGTCCTGGTTGGACCCTCCGCCGGCTGGAGCCGTCGCTCAAGCCAAGGATCTGCTAACGCGCCTCGGTGCTTTGGATAGTCGTGGAGGGATTACCGAGCACGGGAAAACGATGGCCGAGCTTCCTTTGCATCCCCGTCTTTCCCATATGATCCTTACGTCAATTCGGCACGGAGTGGGCGATCTGGCCTGTGAGGTGGCAGCCTTGTTGAGCGAACGGGACATTTTGAGAGGTCCGCCTGGATGGCATGATGCGGATCTCCAGCTTCGGCTGGATGTGCTGCATGGACAGCGGGACCACGCGGGGGGCGCAACGGTTGATCGTGCGGCGTGTCAACGCGCACGACGAGCCGCCCAGCAGTGGAGAGAGAGACTCACCCTTCCTGTCCCCCAGGCTGCGCAACCTCATCAGGACGCCCTCGACCAATTAGGCCTCCTGCTGGCCTTCGCGTATCCGGACCGCATCGGCAAACGCCAACCAGGCGGTGAGGGCCGCTACCAATTGGCTAACGGCCGAGGCGCCTACTTTCTGGAGCCCGACGCGCTTTCCAGGGAGGAGTATCTTGTGATGGCCGAGCTCGACGGCGGGGCACCCCGGGCTCGTATTTTCTTGGCCGCGGCCACTAGGCGGGAAGACTTGGAGCTGTTCCTCGGCGATCAGATTCTGGAGGTGGAGACCGTTTCATGGGATGAGGAGGCTCAAGCGGTCCGCTCCAGGCGGCAACGGAAGCTGGGCGAACTGGCACTCGAGGATCGCTCTGTTCCTAGTCCTGATCGCGCACTGGTCTCGTCCGTGTTGCTTCAGGGGATTCGTCAAACCGGAATGGGGTGCCTGCCTTGGACCAAGGAATTACGTCAGTGGCGGGCACGGGTCGACTTCCTGAGACGTGTAGAGGGACAGCAGTCAACCTGGCCGGATGTGTCTGATCGGGCCCTCATGAGTACACTCGAGCATTGGCTTCAACCCTTCGTGGATGGGCTGACGCGTCTCGATCAGGTTCAGCGAATCGATCTCGCTAGTCCGCTGCACGGGTTGCTTACTTGGGATCAGCGCAGGCGATTGGATCTTCTGGCCCCGCCCTCTGTTACGGTTCCCAGTGGGTCCCGTCTTCGCGTGAACTATGAGACCCCTGACCTTCCGGTGCTGGCGGTGCGGTTGCAGGAAATGTTCGGCTGCCGGGAGACCCCCCTCCTGGCTGGCGGAAAGGTGCCGGTCATGCTGCACTTGTTGTCTCCAGCCGGCCGCCCCGTTCAGGTGACACAGAACCTTGCCAGCTTCTGGGCGTCTGCGTACCATGAGGTCAAGAAAGAGTTACGGGGGCGCTATCCCAAACATCGCTGGCCGGATGACCCGCTACAAGCCCAGCCAACACGGCGAACAGCACGCAAGGGGTAACAATCTCCCATCTCTCACAGATGACCCCGATCTGCAATGAAGGGCCGCCTCAGGATGTTCCCCATAATTCTGCCAGACGCTGGGACCGACCACAGTTCCATTTATAAAACTTGTAGCGGACGGGATTCTTTTTGTAGAAATCTTGGTGGTAAGTTTCCGCTGGGTAGAATTTCGAGGCTGGAACGATCTCCGTCACCAGCGGTTCGTTGAAGGTCTTGACCTTTTCGATCATCCGCCTGGATTCCTCTGCCAGTTGCTGTTGCGATTCATCGTGGTAAAAAATCCCGGTGCGATACTGATCGCCGTGATCACAGAACTGCCTATCCGCCGTGGTTGGGTCAACGTTACGCCAGAAGACATCCAGCAATTGTTGATACGTGACCTTGTTTGAATCGTAGACCACTTCTACTGCTTCAGCGTGGCCTGTCCCGCCTGCCGAGACCTGGTCGTAAGTCGGATTGGCAACGCGACCGCCGATGTAGCCTGACGTTACCGACTCCACCCCCTGCACTTTTTCGTAGGCCTCCTCCATGCACCAGAAACAACCCCCAGCAAACGTGGCTTTCGCACGTTCGCCGCCTTCTGCGCTTTCGCCTTCCTTGAGTCCTCCCAGGTTAACCAAGAGTACAACCGACGCAATCGCGATACTCAACAATAGTCGTGAGCTTCCCATTGTGCATTCCCTCCTCCCAGCCCTCTGTATAACCCCGTGCTTTCCCTTCACGGTTTCTACACAGAACATGTCGCGGCTGCCTCCTGAACCTTACAGCGCGTGGCCATTTCCAGCCTTTCTCCTGGCCGAGCGGATAGAAGCGATAGGCGTTCTCGCGAACAAAGGGACGGAAACATTTAGGGTGATACCAGCTTGGGCATCCTTTCCAAAAGCGCAGGGATGGCATTCCAGATGTGGTCGATCACGGAGCGCGCGTAGACCATGCCAGCCTCCCTGTTTGTTTCCCAATCAGGGATGGCCTCATGAACGTCGAGCACGGGCTCCGGTTTCTCGTAGCACGCCTCGTTGAACAGGAGGACGTCTCGCTCAAAGTGGTTGCGGATAAAGTCCCTGTGGTTTAAACCCATCGCAAGCGGTAAGGCTGCGGAGTCGAGCAGTTCTCTTGTGAGTCTCCGCTGTACATGCCTCGAGGGATCCGCTCCCTTCATCCGGAGGTAGTCCCGAATCAACGGATGTATTGTTTCTGGGGCAGCTTGGATGCCTGCTGACCCAACGACATACCCGGAGGCGGACCCCAGCGCCGCCTTCAGCGCGAACTCAGCCGCCACGCTTCGAAAGATGTTTCCCGTACAGATAAATAGAATCGTTTTTCCGCTTCGTTGCTGCCCCATTCCTTCGCGTGACTCCATGGTGTTCGCCCATACGTTCAGACTCAGCCCGGGCCTGACCAGATCTGGCCATCACTGTTTATGATATCAAATTTCAGGAGGAAGTGGGGAAGGGTCGGAGGCTGCCGGAACAGGCATCCTCACGTGTGACTAGTTCCGCCGCAGAGCTCCAGGTTTTCCGAGGTGGGCTCCGGTTGATGGCACAGCTTTCATTACGGCCTCGTCCAACTCTTCCGCTAAATGCAAGAGGCCTTGCTGCTGGGACAGGACCATGGCCTTCAGGTCCCTCATCTGCGCACCAACACGCGTCAGTTCATCCTGCTGAGCCATCAGCTGGCCCTTGAGAGTGATAAGCTCCTGAAGAATTTCCTGCTTTTGGGCCTGAGTCGTTTCAGAACTTTCCGTCGCAGAACTCTCACCAGCCTTACTCGGTTTGGTCCATGCCATCTTTACCCGGTTCACTTGGCTCATCATCCAGTGCACCATTCGGCCGCTCACCTGACCAAGCTTGGCCACGGCGCGGTAGAAGAGTATTCCTCCTCGCCTCATCGTCTGAAGAAGGAACAAGAGGCCGGCGTTCATGTGCTTTCCAACCGCTATGAGCCAAGCGGCCCATCTCCGAGTCTGGGGCGTCGTCGGTCGGTCTCCTCGACTGGCCAAACGCCTGCCGGCCCGGAATCTGCTCACATAGTGCGCAAACTTTATCCAAATAGGCCGCGTACCCTCGATACCAATTTGAACCTTGAGACGAGCGGGCAGAGGATCATAGAGATTCGAGGGGTCGTCCTGGGGAAGAATATGAATGAGCTTCAGGGGCGCATCATTGTGCTTCCGCGCCATCGTTAATCCTCCTCAAGGGGAACACGCCAGGAAGGGAGATCTCGACGGAGATCAACCTGATGAGTCTGCTCGGCCATGACTGACAAGGTTCTCCTTGCTCGAATGGGGACATCTGACGGTTGGGTTATCGGATCGCGTGCGATCAACAGACGGCGTCATGTGAAGATTCTCGCCAGAGGCTGATACCATCTTCGGATCAATTTCCTGCCTCGCCTCGAATTTGAGGCGTCTAGTATTTTGTTTACTCCCGTCAGGCCTTGGAGTCAATGCCTTTCATCATTCTATACGGGTCTTTAGCGTCTCTTGCAGCCTCCATAGGCACCTGAAACTCCATCCACAGTGACGCACTTCCGCACCTCGTTTCCAGGGAATGGACCCGCCGTCGTTTCATTTTTCATGGTCACGGCCCTGTTGGGAGTGATGAGCGTCTTCTCATGATCTTGTCTACCTCTGGGGTCACCGTGAGTCCTGCGCCGTTCTCATGTGACCTCCTCTCAGAAACGCGTCACGCTGGAAAAATTGAAATCGCGTATTTTTAGAGCCGGCACGAGCATTTTGCCGCTTTCTTCGGCGACGGCCTCCCTGGGTATGGTAAAGGCCTCGAGATTGTTCAACGCCCGGAGGGGGCTTTCATGGAACCGGAAGTTGCGCACGGCCGTCTTGATCTGGCCATCTTCGATTAAGAAAGTGCCGTCTCGCGTCATTCCCGTAAGGGTCAAGTCCGTGGGGTTCACACTGCGAATGTACCAAAAGTTGGTGACCAGAATGCCTCGCTCTGTACCCTCAATGAGTTCCTCGACGCGGTCTGTAGCCAGACCCCCACGTCCCGCTCCATCAAGGTAGGGGGCGTCAAGGGCCGGTGTGGGCGACACGTGATGTTCTTGAGCCGTATACCGATCGTAGTCAAGTTGTTGAAGGACCCCGCTCTCTATCCACGCCATCTCTGTGGCGGGCAACCCCTCCCCGTTGAAGCCACAGCCAAGCAATGCGGGATGCTCCGGCCGATTTCGCAATGTGAGCCGACTGTCCATGATGCGGTGCCCCAGCTTGCCTCGGAACGGGCTCGTCTGTTTGTAATACGACTTGGCATCGAGCGCCCAGATGATACGGCTCATCAAACCCCCAACCGAGGCTGGCTCCAATATGACGGTGTATCGACCAGGAGGCAGCTCCTTTGGATTGGCCGATTGCTTCGCTTTTTTAATTGCCACTCGGGTTCGTTCGCGGACCCCTAATTGATCAATGGCTCGGTGTGCAGCGGCCGCCCAGGCAGTGGAATCCTCTGCGATGGTGGTGATGCTGAACCGTGCGGCCGTTCGCTCCTCATATGCCAGGAGGCCTGTGTCGGCCGCCAGACCGACTGTGGCCAGCGAGGAGGACACAATCCCGGCCGCCGTGAGCCGCTCGGCCTGGCATAGTTCAATGACTGTCCGCGCTTCGGCAAGTCGGCGAGCGGGTCCCGCAACTTCTGTGTCGGCACGACTCGTCGCAAGCGCTGGATATTCCTGACGTGGTATCGGAGCCAGATATTCAGGGTCCGGGGGAGCAACCCGTGCAATCTGTTCTGCCCGTCGCAAGGTGTTCTGTACACTCCCCGCTGTCAGGTCCGTCGTGCTGGCGGTGCCGTGTCGCCGGCCAAAGGCGACCGATACGGAGAGCGATACCCTTCGGCTATTGACATTCTGCACGATTTGGTTGTTCGCAAATCGCGTCGTGCCGCCGTGCGTATCCTGCATCGCCACGAAGGTGTGTTCACCCGTGGAGTGTTTAAACGCCAGCTCCGTCAAGAAACAGAACTCTTCCTTACTGGTCAGTTTCGGTTTGCTTCCGGAAGCTTCGCTGCTCACGAGTTCCTCACCCACTGGCCTCCCCGCGAATCACGCTGACCTTCCGAAACCGAGCATGGGACGCCGCGTGCGTCATCCAGCCTGACTGCCCGGGCTGCCCCTTTCCACACGTGATAAACCCGAACCGCCGTCGGTGGGTCGGATCGGCCACAGCATCGCAGCTCCCCCAAAACTCCGGTGTGATCCCGTAATAGATTACATCCCGTACCATATGAGTGCGTTTCCCATTCTCAATGAGCCAAAAGACATCGCCGCCGAATTGAAAATTATAGCGTTGCTGGTCGATGCTAAATGAGTCATGTCCTTCGATATAAATGCCGCGCTTGACGTCGGCGATCATATCATCCAGCGCCGCCTGGCCCGGCTCCAGGCCGATGTTGGCAATGCGTACGATAGGGATACTTCCCCAACTGTCCGCCCGGTTGGACCCGCGCGAGCGCGTTTCGCCGATCTTCGGAGCGACCTCCCGATTCGTGCAGTACCCCACGAATATGCCTTCCCGCACGATGTCCCACCGCTGACATGCTACGCCATCGTCATCGTAGCCCGTGGCAGCCAGGGTTTCCGGTTCGGTGTTATCAGCGACCAGGTTGACGTTTGTTGAGCCATAACGAAATGTCCCGTGTTTATCGGGCGTCAGGAAACTCGTTCCCGCGTAGTTTGCTTCATACCCTAAGGCCCGGTCTAACTCGCTGGGATGTCCACAGGATTCGTGCATGGTGAGCGAAAGATGTTCTGGGTCAAGCACCAAATCATAGTGCCCAGGGTCGATCGGTGGCGCTTTGACCTTCTCGACGGCTTGGACTGCAATTCGGGAGGCTTCGCGCACAAGGTCCGAGTCGGTGATCAGTTCATAGCCAATGCGAAGATGCGGTGTATTAAAACACCGTGAAGCAAAACGTCCCTCGCGCACCGCCGTGGCCTCACACTCACCCTGCACAGCCAACAAGTCGAACTGGATATGAGAGCCTTCCGTTGAGACAAACAGTTTTTGATCTCGCCGAGCCCACAAGCCTGCACTGCTGCGGGCCACACCTGGCTGTCGATGTAGAGCTTCCATCGTCTCGAGGAGCAAACGCGTTTTCTGTTCCAGCGGGACAGAAAAAGGATCAACGCGATGGGGGGTGGTCACGGAGTCAGAATAAACCGGCTCCTCGGCAAGCGTCACTCGCTGGTTGACCAAGGTCGCCGACCCCTTCGCGATCTCGATTGCCAGCTCGGCAACCCGTGGGACTTCTTCCAGCGACATCACCGAGCTGGCGGCAAACCCCCATGCCCCTTTGAACAACACTCGTACGCCAAACCCACTATCCTGGCTGTCCCGGACAGAGGCGATTCGTCGGTCCTCGCCACGAACCACCTGTGTGGTGCTGTCCAGGACACGAATGTCTCCGTACTCCGCCCCAGAAGCTCGGACGCGGTGCATCGCCAACTCTGCCAGTTCGTCCCAATTAATGGATTTCATGGTGTGGGTAACCAGGAAAGAATTGAGGCGGCCCAACTACGACTCGGTATTGTCTGTCTCTTGATCATCGATATTCCGAATAAGCATCGCTCGGAGCTCTCCATCCAGATAGGCCTCAATGTGATCTCCCACATGGGCGGGCCGGTCGATCTCGGTGTTCTCGTCGAGGGGTATTCGTACTTCCCACCCACCGGGCTCTCTGATGACATAGGCGCCACCCTCCAGTTTGAGCACCTGACCTGCCACTCGCTGCGCGCCTGCCACTGATGCCGGGAGATCCTGGCTTTCTCGCCGTGCTCCCAACGTACCAACAACGATGCCCCGACCAAGATTCTCCTGGGGGGACGCGCCGAGGTCTTGCTGAACAACTTCCTCCACGTCCACCTGCTCATTGTCCCTGGCCTCGCAGCCAGTTAGGAGCAACCCGCACCATCCGGCAACAGGCAAAAGCCATAACCATATTTTCATGGAGATTCCTCCTTGTTCAGAGTGACGGGGGTCTGGGAAACAGCGTGAGAAGCGAGCCGCTCGACCTTTTTCGGAAACCAGGGAATGAACGCGCTGGTCCTGCGCTGGTATTGACGGTATTCCTCGCCCCGACTTGCCAGCGCTTGGCTCTCTGCTAAGGGTATCCCGCTGACCTTCACCAGTGCAATGGTCATCATGACGGGACCAACAAGCGTGACCCATCCAAAGGGCGCTCCTACGGCCATCACCACGTAGGCCCACCAGTGGAGAGATTCAAAGAAGTAATTCGGATGGCGGGAGTAGCGCCAGAGTCCCCCTTGAAGCGTTTTCCCGTGGTTCTCGGGGTCCGCCCGAAAACGTGCCAACTGTCGGTCAGCGATCCATTCTCCAATGATGGCAATGAGCCACACGCCGACCCCGGCTCCTTCCCACCAGCGCAAAGTGGGATCCCCGTTCTCCATGAGAACCAGCAGGGGCAAGGAAAACACCGCTAACGCCAACGCCTCGACTTGGTACAAGAGGAACCACGACAATTGCGCCCACTTTCCGAATCGCTTCCGTAGGGTTTGATACCGTGTATCCTCAGGCTTGCCGAGGATCCGATTCAACAGGATATACCCGGCTAACCTGAATCCCCAGGTGACGGCCATACCGGCAACGAGTAGTCGGCGAGCCGGTTCACCACTCGCCACGAACGCATACCCTATGGCCACGAAAGAGAAGGCAAGGCACCATGCCACATCGACCACGGCCGCGTTCTGATTGCCCCGCTGAACCAACCATGCCCCTACCATGATTAGTGCCGCGAAGGCCCATGCCCAACCCAGCAAGGTAAGAACGGACACATTCATAACGATGGACATGCCACAGCTTCGGGTATCATGCGTTCTGTCTCCTCGGCCTCGTAGGGGCGCTGCTGCACAACTTCTTTCTCAAAAAGGCTCTTCCGGATGGGTTGTCAACCACTCGCTGAACTTCGGCAAGGGGAAGGACAGGCATTTCTGGACTTTCGCACAGTCGAGGGACAAGTCCGGAGGACGAGTGGGTCCTGTGTACTCATGAACAGACCCAGGTTCTAGCTTCGGATTGAGCTCGGGCCAGCGCGCGGCAAGGAGCTGACCAATTGTCCAACGGGAGAGTCGCTCGGCCCCAGCGACATGAAACAGTCCCGTCTGGCTTTTGTCGACCAACTCCCAAACGGCCTGAACGGTGACGATCGCAGGAATCGGACAGCGGAATTCATCGGTAAAGAGTGTGAGTGTACGGTTGGCCACCCAGGCGCGGTGAGCCTCCTCATTGAAGCCTCGATCACCTGTCGGTGACACTCCGCCGTTGAGGGAGGTCCGGATCACGATATGCTTCGAGTTGCAGAGTACTGCCTGTTCCGCAGCCGCCTTCGTTTCTCCATACAGATTCACGGGATTGATGGGGTCGGACTCGACATAGTCTCCACGCCGGCCGTCGAACACCTGGTCCGTAGACAGAAACACAAATGGGATGCCCGCCGCCAGCTCCGCCAGCAACGCTGTGGCCTCTACGTTGAGTGTGTGGGCCAGGCTTGGATGTTCTTGGCAGACTTGAGGCTTACTCAGGGCTGCGCAGTGGATCACTAATTGGGGGTGGAGGTCGCGCCAGGCGTGATGCACCGCGGTGAAGTTGGTGAGGTCAAGGTCCGAACGGGTGAGGCCATGAACGCGCCAGGTTGGGGCAAAGCGATGGGAGGTGCGAACGAAATAACTCCCAATTAAACCACCCGCACCTGAGACTACTGCCACTCGTGGCTCAGGCACATTCCTCATCAAGGTACGCTGGAGGAAATTCGCCGCCTTGGTCGCCTTCTGAGCGGTCCCCTGCCAGGGTGGTGCGTATCGACTCCGCGCCAGCGACCCGCGAACCTCGGGTGAGGCGAAAGGTGCCTCCGGGCTCCTGAGGGGAGGTATCAGATCCGATCCGCGTGTACCACCAACGGCCTTCCCCACCCGTGTAGTCTTGCGATAATCGAACTTCGAACGCTCCTTCCCGATCGTTCTCTCGTTGGTACCAAGTCCCCTTCCAGACGCCATGGGAGAAGTTCGTAGTGGTGAGGTAGCCGTCTTTCCAGGCATAGGGGCCATTGCCCTGCTCATTGAGCACAAGGGGATAGGCTGCCGCATCGTCCTGATATTCCCATCTCCCGGCCAAGGTTTCTACAGGCTCCTGGGTGGAGAGGGACTGCGGCTGGGTGGTAGGGGTGTCTCCCGGCCCGATCAGACTCTGCGTCCCGCATCCGACTTGGAACGCTCCAAGCTGAACCACGACGCTTATGACCGTCCACCAGCGCATCATCTCCTCCTTCTTAAGGACCTCCGTGGAACACACGATCGTTCCTGAGTCTCGAGTTTGGCTCGTCGCACAATCAAAACTCTATGGTGTACGTTTCTCACACACATTCAGGAAAGTTGCACGAGACTTCAGAGTGAGGCTCTAGGTCATTCCTAAGAGAGGACAGAGCAGACGCAGCATAATCCAGATCAGGACCCCTCCCAGCAGGTCCAAGAGCAGCCCAGCCCGAACCATGCTTGTGACAGGCACCAAACCTGTACCATACACGATGGCATTGGGCGGAGTCGAGACGGGTAGCACGAAGGCCAAACTGGCCGCCATGCAGACCGCCAGCGTTGGGGGAAGTATCGAGACGCCCGCCGACTGTGCAATCGCGATGACGACGGGAACCAACATGCTGGCCGCCGCGGTGTTCGAGGCCAGCTCGGTCAGGACGAGAGCGGCCCCGATCGCCATTGCCGTCAGGCCCCACAATGTGTTCAGGCCCAACCATCCTACGATGCCCTCCCCAATCGTTTTGGCCAAATCTGTTTGTACCATGAGATGGCCAAAGGACAGGCCGCCACCGAAAAGCAGAACAGTGCCCCAATTGATGTTCGTGGCCTCCTTCCACGACAGCGTAAAAATCCCGGCCTTCCAATCCACGGGAAGCACAAACAAAATCCCCGCCGCCAAGACGGCCACCAGCTCCTTCGGCAAATGGGTATTGAACCAGAGCACCACTTGATGCTCGCGCCCCCAAACCGCTGAGACGAGACCGGGAAAGATCCATAGAATCACAGCGACGGCAAAACCGATGCACGCGTTTCTCTCCCCTTTCGTCCAAGGCCCCAAGCTGGCTTGCTGAGCCTGTATCTGATGATTGAGTGTCGCTCCGGCTCGTGGTGGGGGGTGAAACCAGGTCACGAGGCCATACACAATCATCAACATCACCACCGATATCGGCAATCCCAGAGACATCCATTCAAAAAACGAAATCGTATAATCCACTTGCTCGGCCAAAAATCCGGCGCCGATGAGATTTGGCGGCGTGCCGATGATCGTGGCGACCCCACCGACTCCAGCCCCATAGGCCACCAAGAGCATGAACCCGGTTTCGTACGGCTGCTGGCTCGTCCCTTCTGACTGAATCATGCTCAGCACTCCCAAGACAATCGGCAGCATAATGGCCGCGGCGGCAGTATTACTAATCCACATCGACAGGAAGGCCGTCGTGGCGGCGATCGCCAGCGCTACGCGAGAAGGGCTTCCAGCCACCCACGAGAAGGACAAGATGCGAAGGGCCATTCGTTGATGGACCCCATGGACGACAAGGGCTTCGGCAATAAAGAAGCTGCCGATGAACAGGAAAATGATCGGGTGCGCGTAATGGGCAAAGACGTCCTTGATCGATCCGAGTCCAGCCACCACGCAGACTGCCGTCCCTATGAGGGCAGTGGCAGGAAGCGGGATTGGCTCGGTGATCCAAAAAATCACCACCCAGGTCAAGACCGCAGCGAGGAGATGGGCGGAGGCGGTGAGGGCCGGAAGTGGGAGCAGGTACAAGAGGAGGCCGGCAAGAGGTCCGATCCAAAACCCGACCGTTTGCTTCAAACCGAATTGGGTCCCGACTCCGATTTGCACGCTCCTCCGCGTGGAGATTTCGGCTGGGGATCAGTACTGTCCTCCACCTTGAGCCCCTTGGGTGGAGGGCCTCACATCCCCGTTCGGCATCAATCTCGGGTCAGTTTCCGGTATCGAATCCTATGGGGCTGTTCGGCTTCCTTGCCAAGACGTTTCTTCCGATCGGCTTCGTACTCGCTGTAGTTGCCTTCGAACCACACCACCTTGCTGTCTCCTTCAAAGGCGAGGATATGCGTGGCGATTCGGTCGAGAAACCACCGGTCGTGACTGCTCACCACACAACAGCCGCCGAACTGCTCAAGACCTTCTTCTAAGGCCCGCAATGTGTTGACATCAAGATCGTTGGTTGGCTCGTCGAGCAGCAAGAGATTCGCCCCCTCTCTTAACATGCGCGCGAGGTGGACCCGATTGCGTTCACCGCCAGACAAGTCTTTGACCTTTTTCTGCTGATCCGACCCACCGAAGTTGAACTTACCGCAATAGGCTCGCGAATTGAATTCCTTCTTCCCCAGCGTCACGGTATCTTTTCCGTCCGAGATCACCTCCCAGACCGTCTTAGTTCCTTCCAGAGCCCGATCCTGATCCACGTAGCCGATCTTCACGGTTTCCCCGACCTTAAATGACCCCGAATCTGGTTTCACCTTACCGATGATCATCTTGAACAAGGTCGTCTTCCCGGCGCCGTTCGGACCGATCATTCCCACAATGCCACCCCTCGGCAAGCTAATGCTTAGACGCTCGAACAGGAGTTTGTCCCCAAACGCCTTCGAAATATCATGTGCTTCAAGGACGATATTTCCCAGCCTCGGGCCGGGCGGAATGAAGATCTCCAGATCATCTGCTCGTGTGTCCTGCTGTTGGTCGGCTAATTCCTCATACCGGGCAATTCGAGCCTTGCCCTTGGCATGCCGGCCTTTGGGCGACATACGAATCCATTCCAACTCGCGCTCCAACGTTTTTCTGCGTTTGGACTCTGCCTTTTCCTCCTTTTCCAGCCTCCCCCGCTTTTGCTCTAACCACGATGAATAGTTCCCTTTGAATGGGATCCCCTGCCCACGGTCAAGCTCCAGAATCCACCCTGCCACATTGTCCAGGAAATAGCGGTCATGGGTCACAGCGATGACCGTCCCTTTATATTGCTGCAAATGGTGCTCCAGCCATTGGACGGATTCGGCATCCAAATGGTTGGTTGGTTCGTCCAACAGCAAAATATCGGGCTCCTGGAGTAACAGTCGGCAGAGCGCCACACGTCGCTTTTCGCCACCAGACAGCACATCAACCTTCGTGTCGGGCGGGGGGCATCGCAAGGCATCCATCGCAATTTCCAATTCGGTTTCGAGTTCCCAGCCGTTGGCCGCCTCGATCTTTTCTTGGAGGGAACTCTGTTTCTCAAGCAACTTCTCCATTTCATCCGGGCTGATTTCCTCGCCCAGCTTGTTGCTGACGGCTTCATACTCATGGAGGAGGTTGATCACCTCATGGCGCCCCTCTTCGACCACTTCTTTGACGGTCCTGCCCGGGGTCAACTCCGGCTCTTGCTCCTGCAAGCCGACCGTATAGCCCTTCGACATGGTGATCTCGCCGATGTATTCCTTATCGACACCCGCGATGATCCGAAGGAGGGTGCTTTTCCCGGCGCCGTTGAGGCCCAAGACGCCAATCTTCGCCCCATAATAGAAGGACAGGTAGATATCCTTCAGAACCTGTTTCTTAGGGGGGTGAATGCGGCCGACACCGATGAGGGAAAAAATCACCTGTTTTGCGTCAGTGCTCATTGGACCTCACTGGGTTATGCATGACCCTGCCTGTCTATCAAGAGCCCCACTGTACCAAAGCCTCTATCCACTTCACAATCTGAAGCTTCCAGCGCTTCATCGTCGTCGGATAGTCTCGGCGAGGAATTGTCACAGGTTTTTTCTCAACCCCACGCATGAGTGCACCGCGAGTCGGCAACGGCTCCGCACCTCAACTCAGGAGGCCGGTCTTGCATCATTGAACCAGACAAACGCCGATTGCGAGCAGGTGTCCGCTGGTCGATTCCGGCTCAAGGGGAGAATCTGGCCCATTGCCGTAAGGTGGTCTGTTCCCACCCTTTCGAATTCCTTGAGCATTTGAGAGGACTTCCGTGACCCACCCGGGGTAGGTATGGTACAGATGGAAGGTGGAACGTACATCGATCATGACCCCCTTCACTCCGAACGCTCATACTCCCGCTCACGGGGGCGAGGTCACCCTTGTCCGTATTGCTCCACCCGGACAGAGCATACAAGACGCCTGTTTCGTTCGCCATCAGCCCACTCTCACCATCCAGTTGTTCGGCGATGGTCGCCGGCCCCTGACCGCCTCCATGATGAAGAACACGTTCGGTTCCACTGCTCGCAACATGCTTGACCAACTTGAGCAGTACAGCCGGTGGACCCACGATGAGTATCAGCGGGCGAAAGCCGACCTGCGGGAGCGATATCCCAGCCCATTTGGGTTATGGCAGGCCTTCGGAAAAGTTGGCCCCTTTGACCCTTTGATCACCCCCGTTCCTACAGGGCCATCTTCGCTATGAGGCGGACCTCACCTTGGCGGGCGTTACACAACAGGAATTTCTCGTGGTTTCTCATCGGCCACGGTCTCTCCTTGTGCGGATCGTGGATGCAGTCGCTGGCCCTCGCCTGGTTGGTATATCGGCTGACGGGGTCCCCGTTCCTCTTGGGGCTCGTTGAATTTCTGGCCCGCTTTCCCATCCTCGTGTTTGGCGTACTCGGTGGAGCCATAGCCGATCGGTATCCCAGGCGTCGCTTGCTGTTAGTGACGCACAGCTTGGTGTTGCTCCAAGCCAGTGCTCTGGGTATTCTGACCCTCACGGATACCATCTCGATCGGGTGGATTCTCGGATTGTCTTGCCTTCTCGGGTTGATTTACGTCTTCGAGATTCCAGCTCGGCAGGCCTTGTTGATTGACCTTGTTCCGCGTGCAGACATTCCGTCGGCGATCGGTATGCATTCGTCATTGTTCAACGTGACGCGGGTGATCGGGCCATCAGTTGCCGGTTTTGTGGTCGCCATCTACGGGGAAGGGGTCTGCTTCCTGTTGAATGCCGCCAGCTGTCTTGTCATCTTCGGATGTGTCGCTGTCATTCCCGTAGATCCCAGACCACAGTTCACTCATCACAAAACCTGGGGCCTCATGGCCGAAGGCCTCCGCTATGCCTGGGACACCCCTCATGTGCGGATTCTCCTGACGCTTGCCACCGTTCTCAGTATTGTGGCCTTACCCTTCACGACCTTGCTCCCGGTGTTCGCGGTGGACGTCCTGCACGGCGGACCCGGAAGCCTCGGGATACTCATGGCAGCCACCGGCCTTGGCGCCCTGGCAGGCGCCCTGTACCTCGCCAGACGGCCAACCTTGAAAGGACTCGACTTAGCAATCGGTCGCTCGGTACTGTGCTTTGGCATTGGATTGTTCGCTTTAGCGGCGAGTCCTACAATGTGGCTTACCGTGCCGGCCCTGTTGGTGATCGGCTTCGGTTTGGTCAGCAGCCTTGCCGGGGCCAACACCCTTTTGCAATCGCTCGCGCCAGACCATCTCCGTGGACGTGTGGTCAGTCTCTATGTCACGATGTCGTTGGGGATGACTATCTTTGGAAGCCTTCTGGCCGGCACTGGCGCGACCTACTTCGGCGCTCCACTCACGGTAGCCGCTGGTGCCACGTTCACGTTGGGGGCCTCGCTCACATTCTTACGCGCGGTCCCCGCTATCCGGCGGCACATTGGGCGAATCCGGTTCGTATCACGGGAAGAATTACCGGCAGCATGATGTGGTCTGCTGCTGAACTTCGACCAATCCACGCGGCATGAACTATTGCAGCCTCTGCGGAAATCCGGTCTTGGTCAAAGTCCCAAGAGGGGAAACACTACCCCGCCACGTGTGTGAGGCTTGCGACACGGTTCATTACCAAAATCCCAAGGTTGTCGCCGGCTGTATTCCAGAATGGAATGACCACATCCTTCTCTGTCGGCGGGCGATCGAACCCCGTACCGGCTACTGGACGTTTCCGGCCGGTTTTATGGAGATGAGTGAGAGCACGGAAGAAGCGGCAGCAAGGGAGACGTTTGAGGAGGCCAAGGCTGAGGTGGCTATTACCGATCTCTACGCCGTGTTTACGTTAGTCCGGGTCAGTCAAGTTTATGTGGTCTTTCGAGGAAAAATGGTGACCCCAGAATTTGGTATTGGTCACGAAAGCTCCGACGTGCAACTCGTCCATCCCGATAGGATTCCCTGGGATGCATTGGCGTTTCCCGTTATTCAGGAGACGCTACACCGATATGTCCGCGATCTCCAACAAGGTCGGTTCGGCGTGCACTATGGAGTCATTTCAAAACGGTTTGAGTAGGAGCCGTTGACCCGAGAGAGCCTCGACGGCCTCCTTCCCGCACCCCCCACCATGAATGACAACACCCTGCCAATCCGGCGCTGTGCATGGGCAAGGAACGATCTCCTGATCCGCTATCACGACGAAGAATGGGGCGTTCCAATTCACGACGACCGGGTGCTATTCGAATTTCTTGTGCTGGAGGGCGCTCAGGCAGGGTTAAGCTGGCTGACCATCTTGAAAAAACGAGACGCGTATCGAAAAGCCTTTGACGGCTTTGACCCCAAGACCATGGCTCGGTACAGCGAGAAGCAGGTCAACCAGCTCTTACAGAACCCGGGGATCATCCGAAACCGTCTCAAAATCGTTTCCGCGGTTAAGAACGCACAGGCAGTGCTGGCGATTCAAGATGAATGTGGCAGTCTCGATCACTACCTCTGGCAGTTTGTCGGACGAAGGCCCAAGATCAACTCCTGGAGGACCTCTCAGACAGTTCCCTGTTCCACCCCTGAATCCGACCGGATGAGTACGGCGCTCCGAAAGCGCGGACTGGCTTTCGTGGGAACCACCATCTGCTACTCGTTCATGCAGGCCACAGGCATGGTCAATGATCACACCACGGACTGTTTTCGGTATGGAGAGCTCACGCGAAGCCCTCGGCGCCCAACCCGAGGAGGTTCCTGAGACCGGTGGCGTCGCCTGAGGCTTTGGCCGGCGGCCGGTCCTCGCTTGTTCGACTTTAAAACACAGAACTGAAAAATGATCCAAGGCGTTTGAGGACAGTCGAAGGAATTTCGTGTCCGCCCTCAAAGCCAACCCAATCGACTTGTGCCCCGGCCTCGGTGAGAAAGTCACGCAACTGTTCGGCGTAGAAGCGCGGGAGCACCGGGTCTCGGTCGCCATGACTTTGAAGAATAGGCAGCCCTCTGCATTTTGGCATTAAGGGCACCCACTGGTCCCTTGCCAACAGCGTCCCCGAAAGCAGCGCCATTCCCGCCAAACCTAGTTGGCTGCGCAGGGTGACGTCACAGGCGAGCATCGCGCCTTGTGAAAATCCCCCGAGCACCGTCTTTTCAGGGATCAACCCCAACCGCCTCTGCGCCTCTTCCAAGAAAGCCAGGACATGGTCCCTTGCTTGACTCAAACCAGCGGGAACTTCACGACTGAGATTGCGGGGTCTTCCCGTGGCGAAATCCTGATTGAGCTGTTCGACATCAATCATCCACCAGGCTCGTGAGTCGCCGAGCCCCATGTTCAGGGATAGCGGCCCCTCTGGGAACAAGAACCGAGTGCGTTGTGGAGTCTCGAGCACTTCCCCCAATGGCACCAAATCGTCGCCCGGAGCCGCCCAGCCATGGAGCAAGATGACCGCCGGTCCGTCGCCGCCTCCCTTTCCGTCGGTTCCCCCCGTGATCCGAACTTTCAGCCTTCCCATCATCTCTTCGCGCATCTACCCGACCCTCCGTGATGCTGACCTCTGGGTATCAAATGAGACCTCCCCTCACACACGTTCATACTTTCTGGCCTTCAGACCTCTTGATGGGGGGGCGTTAAGACGAGCAGCTCACAACGATGTGCTTGCCCCAGTTTGGAGGTGGGGTCGCATAACGTTCCATGCCAGGTTGATCGTCAAAGGGATGGCGGAGCAATTCGAGCAGACGGGTGATCTCCGAAAAATCGCGGTGCTTCTGGGCCGCTTCGATTGCATCGTGAGCAAGGTAATTGCGAAGAATAAATTTCGGATTGACTCGATTCATGCGTGGTTTGCGGTCCTCATCGTGGCTTCCCTCGGCCTGCAACCGCACCTTGTACCGAGCGGCCCACTGGTCAAACCCTTCACGATCGACGAAACAATCCCTAAGCATGTCGTTTTCGGCCTCGTCTGTCGTGGTGAATTCCCCCAATGTCCGGAAGAACATCGAGTAGTCCACGTGGCTTGCCCCCATCAGTGCCAAGAGATCAGTCACCAAGTCCGCATCATCGGGTTCTCGCTCTTCCAGGCCTAATTTTTTGCACATCAGATCGGTATAGTGTTGGTTGAGCATCGGCTCGTAGGTATCGAGTGCCGCCTTGAGGGGTTCTTTTGCCGACAACGGCAGCAGCGTCTGGGCAAGGCAACTCAGATTCCACAATCCGATGTAGGGCTGTTGATTGAAGGCGTAACGCCCATGGTGGTCAGAGTGATTGCAGATAAATCCTGGATCATAATCATCCATGAACCCGAAAGGTCCGTAGTCCAGCGTGACTCCTAAGATCGACATGTTGTCCGTATTCATCACCCCATGGGCCCACCCGACCGCTTGCCATTGCGCGATCAATCTGGCGGTGCGGCGGACGGCTTCCTCGAAGAGCCGAACATATTTTTCTTGCTCCTGCATAAGATTAGGGAAGTGATGCTCAATCACGTAGTCGGCAAGCTTCGCCACATGGTCGTACTCTCGCCGGTAGTAAAACACCTCGAACGTTCCAAAGCGGATGTGACTAGGGGCCATGCGGAGCAGCATCGCGCCGGTTTCGACACCCTCTCGATAGACCTTTTCTTCGCTCCCGACGATACACAGCGCCCGTGTTGTGGGAATGCCCAAGCCGTGCATCGCCTCACTGCAGAGGTATTCACGAATGGTCGAGCGCAACACTGCCCGACCATCACCATCCCGTGAGAACGGCGTCTGACCCGCACCCTTGAGATGCAAGTCCCATTTTTCTCCCTCTTCATTTCGCACTTCCCCGAGAAGGATTGCCCGCCCGTCGCCCAATTGCGGCACGTAGACGCCGAATTGATGGCCGGAGTAGAGCATGGCGAGGGGTTCGGCCCCAGGTATGAGGTAACTTCCCCCAAAACATCCAGGGAATTCAGGCCGCGCAGCCTCGCCTGGATCAAGATCGATCAACTCGGCGGCCGCTGCATTAAAACTGACCAGATAAG
The DNA here is from genome assembly GCA_041616875.1 of Nitrospiraceae bacterium. GTDB lineage: Bacteria > Nitrospirota > Nitrospiria > Nitrospirales > Nitrospiraceae > JBFJQA01. The sequence goes on from JBFJQA010000004.1 coordinate 25,936, forward strand.
GGGACTCCGCAAATGGGGTGGGGTTCAGTTTCGCCGAAAACGCCTCTGGTAATCGGGCATAGGTATTATCGAAGTCCAGCCGTTCCAGTGTCCTTGAGTTTTTCATACTTGTATCATTACCATGCACACCGCCAAGAGCGCCAGCTTCCTGGTCCATCGGGCCCGGAGGTGCGCTAGTGCTGGATCATTGCGATCGTGGCGATTCCAGCCAGCATCATGAGGAACTGAACAACACCACCGGCCGCCCCCATGCGTCCGTGCAGACCTGGAACCAAGTCGGCCAGGCCGATATATAGGAACCCCGCGGCGGCGACTGCCAAGGCATAGGGGACCACTTCCGTGGCCTGGCCGAAGGTCACGTAGGCCACCAAAGCTCCGGCCAGCGTCGCCAATCCGGATAGCCCATTCCATAACAGGGCCTTCGCCCTAGAAAACCCGCTTGCTAAGAGGATGACGAAATCGCCAATCTCTTGCGGAATTTCGTGGCCGATGACGGCAATGGCGGTGGCGATTCCCAACGACGGCGAGGCCAGGAACGCCGCGGCGACTGCCACCCCGTCGACAAAATTGTGAAAGGCGTCCCCAATCAGAATCAGATTTCCTGCTTTGATCTTGGTGTGCTCAGTGATTGAAACTCCCGACACATCAGGCTGAAGCCCGTGGGAGTGCGAGTGACCGTGCTCAGGAGCATTGCCGTGAGCATGCCGCCAGATGACTAATGATTCTAGGACAAAAAAGATGACGATCCCGCCCAGAACGGTAAATGTGACCGAACGGACCGAAGTTAATTCGAGCGCCTTCGGCAGCAGGCCGATGATAGCCGTCGCCAGGACGGTCCCGGTCGCAAAGCTCAGTAGGTAGGGAGTCAACCTGGAACGTACGCTCTCCGACAGCAAGAGGACGAGGCCGGCCGGCGCGAGAGAGCCCACACTGGCCAGAAGGCCAAACAAGAGAATCCACAAGAGGATCGGGTCTACAGAAGACATGGTCTCAGGGATAGTCCTCAACCGAAGGGCACCGAACGCGGGGCAATTATACTGATTTCTACAGGGTTATGCAGGCAAAGATGCCCCCGGACGACCGCATTCAGCAGGGTGTCAGGCCACACTCTACACAGCACCGCCGTCACGGATTCATGTGGCACTTAGGGTTGGAAGCCGGGGCATTGATATGAACGGGGGGATTTCGCCTACAGAGGTAGCTGACGTGGGGTCATTGGAGATCACTCTTGCACCCGCCTGGCCGCCGAGGCGGATTACACCTTCTCACCTTTGGCGCGCATCTCAGCAACAACCTTGGTGATCCCACGCCTATCGATGATCTTCATCCCGTGCGTCGATACCCTCAGACGCACCCACCGATTTTCATCAGGCAGCCAGAACCGTTTCCATTGCAAATTCGGATAAAACCGCCGCTTGGTCTTGTTATTCGCGTGGCTTACATTGTGACCGGACACCGGCTTCTTTCCGGTCACCTGACAATACATTCCCATTTCAGTTCCTCCTCGAAGCAACATCAAAGAACGCGCAGGAGTCTCAAACCCTACTTCCCTATCAGAATTCCAGTCACCCCGTCAATACTTCCGAACACCTCGACCAGACCCCTTTCGCATACGACCGTTTCCTCTCGCGGGCCGCTTAGGAAAAGAGAACCGGGCGCGCAGACGGAATCCCCTTTTTTACAAGAGACGATTCAGGGTAAAATCCACAGGCATGGTCTGGGCCTTGACTCAGTATTCTATCTCTTGACTTCCTAAGGGCTGGGATTACCTGCAAAACCAGTATTCCTCGCTATAATTTCTGGAACAGTCGCCTTGGCGAAGCACCCGCTGCCAAGGATATTCAGCGCACAGGCAGCGCTGGATGCAGAGTCTTTGTGAGAACAAGGGGTTAATGACATGGGAATCAATTTATTGAGGACACCTGCTCATCTTCTTGGGATTTCCCGGACCATGACCTTGGCCGGGCTGCTCGTAGCCATTCCGGTGGGCCTGTCCCAATGCTCGGCAGAGGAAGTCCCTATCGAGGCATCATCTGCCGCAGTCGAAGTTCCCACGGCCACCCCCGTGGCCATTCCGGGCACCGCCTCCAACGAGACCTTTATCGCCGTCGCCAAAGCTTCCCGGGCTTCAGTCGTCAATATCTCTTCCTCGCGCAAGGTCGAGGGAGGCTTCGAGGATTTTTCCAATCCCTTCTTCAACGATCCTTTTTTCAGGAGGTTCTTTGGAGAGGAATTCGAACGTCGGTTCCGGCAGCAGCCCAGGGAGCGCCGTCAGGAAGGGATGGGGTCAGGCGTGATCGTCAGCCAAGATGGCCACATCATCACGAATAACCACGTCGTCGAAAAAGCCGACGAAATTGAGGTACTGCTGAGTGACCAGCGGAAGTTCAAGGCCAAACTCATGGGGACGGATCCGAAAACAGATCTCGCCGTCATCAAGATTGACGCGTCTGACCTCTCGGTGCTTCCCTGGGGTGATTCAAACCAACTGCAGGTTGGAGAAATGGTCATGGCCGTGGGGAGTCCCTTCGGTCTGAACCAGACCGTCACGCTGGGAATTATCAGCGCCGTCGGCCGAGCCAATATGGGCATCGTCGATTACGAGGATTTTATTCAAACCGATGCCGCCATCAATCCGGGCAACTCAGGGGGTGCCTTGGTGAACCTCAAGGGCGAACTGATCGGCATCAATACGGCCATCTTCACACGCAGCGGCGGGTATATGGGTATAGGCTTCGCGATCCCGAGTAATATGGTTAAAAGCGTGATGACCAGTCTGAGAAAACACGGGAAAGTGATCCGAGGCTGGCTTGGTGTTTCCATTCAGGAAGTCACGCCGGATTTAGCCAAGCAATTTGATGCACCGAGCACCAAAGGCGCTCTGGTCGCGGACGTGCTCGAGGACAGTCCCGCAGGGAAGGCCAAACTGGAACGAGGAGACATTATCACCGGCTATAACGGCACGACGGTGAAGGACCCAACCCACTTGCGAACGTTGGTCGCGGAAACGGCACCCGACACCAAGGTCAAGGTCACCGTCCTTCGGGACGGGAAGGAACGCGAGTTGAGAGTCGTCATCGGGGAGCTGCCAAAAGACCTGGCTGTGGCATCAGGTGGAAAGCCCGGCAGTGCTCAGGGGGAGCATTCCCTCGCAGGGGTCACGGTTGAAAACCTCTCCCCCGAGGAGGCGCGTCAGGGAGGTCGAAAGGTCTCGGGCGTGAAAGTCACTGATGTGCAGCCGGGTAGTCCCGCTGAACGCGCGGGGTTGAGACCCGGTGATATCATCCGGGAGATTAACCGCAAGGCAGTCAAGAACGTCGGCGACTTCGAACGACTGACGGGCAAGCTCCAATCGAAGGAATCCGTATTGATCCTTCTGACCCGGGGGAATGCCACGATTTTTCTCTCAATTAAGCCAGGATAAGGTGCAATGCGCGAGGACAGCCGAACAAAGCAAAACGGGTGGTGGCGTCAGTGGAGGAGATCTCAAACCAGGTGGCCCCTCACAAATTATTACCCCATAGTTTGGTCACCTCACGATATTCTCGAACAAGGGTCTTGACCGGTTTGATATCGGCCGGTTGAAAATAGCCACTCTCAACCCCTCGTCCAAAAGCGTGAGGGCTTGGTTAAGGTCCCCCCTTTCTTGATCAGGATCTAATAGGTATGCGGTGATCACCGCTCCTCACCTGTCGGAAGTCGAGGTTTTGTCACCCTGGTCAGGAGGGAGATGGGTTACACGGGCCCGGATTTTCACGAGTGTCGTTCGAGTAGCCCTATCGGCATGCGGGCGGTTTCCTCCTCCCTCCAACCCAGTCATAAACTTGCCCGGGTGATCGAGTGCCGAGGTCACACTTCATGCGGCCTTCTTGAATTCGCCTTCTTCCTCTGAGAAAAGGCGCGAGCCTGCCTTAGGCCAATACCGCAATGTGATCTGCCTCACTAGGGCCACGGCCAGGGCGCCAGCGCCCATGCAGATAAAAATATACATCAGCAGATCCATCCAATTATCGAATACTGTGTTGAATAGCGTCCCAAGCATATCAGCTACCTCCTTTCCTCGTTCAGGGCGCGGCGCCATCAGATTAAATCTGCGTGGCACCTCTCACCCCGTCCAGAGAGCTTGAGAGTGGCAAGTCTACTGCAACGGTCGGTTGAACGGGTGAAGGACTTACCGAGAGTGGAAAAGCATTTTGGTTGTCAGCATTGGGTCTTTCACCAGCTCACCCGACACAACAATCATCCTTCGACAAATTTCATTAACACCCAATCTTACAACGTCAAGGGAGGTGTGATAGGGGATGCTGGCCGGTTTGGGCTCGGCCCCCCCTTGACTTGAGAAGGACACGAATTAATCTAGTCAGAAAAACGAGCGGGTGGCTCGCATGCCCACCATAATTGGAATACGGGTCACCAGCATCAACCTTTAACCAAAAAGGAGGGACATATGAAGCGCTCAATCCACTACTCGCTCAAGTTCGTTATGTTGTCCCTACTCGTTTTAGGGATGACGCTATCGCCAGCACTGGCAGGGGCCGCCGATTGGATCTCTGAGGAGGACGCCTATGCGGCTCCTTGGGTGAAGACCATTGAGCAGGAGTTGAACAAGAAAGATTACCGATGGGTCTTTGCCAACGATCCCAGGACACCTCAAGCTTCGATCATCAAATTCCTCAATGAGGCAGCCAAGGCTTATCAAGCCGGCAATAAGATGATGGGGCGGCAGCTGGTGCGGAGAGCTATCACGGTCCTTGAGGAAGGAGTCGACAAGGGCTATTATTCGATGCCCGACTTGAAACCGGTTCTCTCCGCCATCCGCCACCACACTCCTGAGAAAGTGTGACATTCTTCACGTGCTTGGAAGCCGGGGCGAAAGTCGTCGCCCCGGCCTTCTCCCGCCTCAACAGCACAATCAGGGACCAAGGCCTCGTGTAACCCTGACGGTTTATCTGTCCAACCCCTATGGTCCACTGTCATGTCTCATTGCGCGGCAGAAAAAATGGAATGGTGAGTTCGCCGGGCTAGTGTTTTGATCCTTCACTCCGAGGGTCTCACCGCTTGGGCACAGAATCGGCCCAGATACCAGGAGGGCGCTCTCCATAGGCCCCCAGACTTTTCGAGCACAGGCAGGCAGAGAATCGGCGCTTGACTTCCTGTTTTTTGGATTTATTCAAAAAAGTACGTGACCAGGATGGCGAAATATAGAGGCTCAACAAACGTGTCGCCATAAAGTTTCAAATTAACGAGGTGAACCTCTCGTGAGGTTGACCAGTTGCAGGAAGGAGGCTACATCATGAATCTCGTTAAATGGGATCCATTTCGTGAGTTGGAGGAAATGTCCGATCGTCTAAACCGCCTCTTCAATCGCCCAGGTGGGCAAGGGGGGAATGGTAAGGAAACCATAGCCGCGGCTGAGTGGATACCTTCAGTCGATGTTGCCGAGACTGAGCACGAGTACCAGATCAAGGTCGACCTCCCAGAGATGAACAAAGAGGACGTCAGGGTGACCGTCCAGGACGGAGTGCTCAGGATTCAAGGGGAACGCAAACACGAAAAGGAGGAGAAAGGGAAGAGGTATCACCGGATCGAACGGTCCTATGGGACTTTCGTCAGAAGTTTCAGCGTGCCAGACTACGTCGACGAGACGAAAGTTTCGGCGGAATTTAAGAACGGGGTCCTCGACCTCCATCTTCCAAAAACTGAGAAGGCCAAACCGAAGGCGATCGAGGTGAAGGTGGGGTAAATGGGCCAGGAAGGCGCACCAAATTCGGTGCGCCTTCTCCCACAGTGAAAGAGGTGAAGATACGAGGGTGCCGGGCTCGTAACGATCGTTCCCTGAGAGAGAAAAGGTTGCGAGAGTAGGCAGCGAGGGGAAAAACCTTTCTGGAGAGATAAGGGCGATACAAAACCCGGAATTACCGAGCCTCAGAGTGGAGAATTGTTTGAGTTGTGTCCGACGGTGGTATCAGCAAGTCGAGTCTGCAAGGTACACGTTAACCGCCAAGGGTATCGTCGGGGACTCATGAGTTTCAGAAACTCACGGCCCTTGTTTCATAAAGAGGTGAGGAATCGCATTCAGTTGGAGCGGGGAAAAAGAGAAGACGGGTCGGAAGATCGCTTCAAATGAATCAATTACAAGAAGTTCCATTTGTTCGATGGGAAGTCCCTTGAAGACCGTCAAGTGAATACCAACCCTAGGATTAGCCGGAAGGAGGTGAGGGTGTATGTATGCGGTTGCCGCAATGTTGGGTCTGATGCTGTTCACGTGGGCAGCGGCCGTGTGGGCTTCCTTTAGAGAAGAACACGTTCACGTACAGCCATCTTCACGGACGCAATACGACGAGAAGGTATTTGAACAGGCCGCATAGTCATGCGTGACTGATGGCATCACCAGGGGGCGAGATCCGTGGCCTGGAATAAAGCGGAATCTCGCCCCGCCGTCTATATAGGATTCTTCGCCCCTTGCAGGCTCGGAGGCTGTTTTCAGAGTTGCAGCCTGAGATGGACCGAGCCTGAGATACAGCCCCACCGAATTCTTCATGGACTCCGAGCAGAAGTGGACCGATCACTTTGATTGCGCGAGGGGCTGGTGTTCTAGGACTTCGTTGGAAAACTAAAACAAATGAATTTGTTCGCTGAGGCATATAGGAACGCGCAACGGAACGAGTCTCTTTGAAAATGCTATGCTTGAGATATTCGCTCTTGGGCTCATAGGAGGCATCATTCTGTTGGTGGCATTGGTCATTTGGTGGTTCCTCGGCTTGATCCAGTAGGGAGGGTTTGCTTCTCAGCGAAGTTCACCCTGCGGATGCCGCCCCGCCAGACAACAAATCAGAGAGGTCATTCTTCACCCCTCACGTGTGGCTCCATCCTAGGTCTTCGCACGAGGTTTCCAGGTTCCCGGGGCACCGGTTTATTGCCGTGAAGGCCCCTTGACAGATTTACGATTGATTTATAAGAATAATTTTGGTGCTCGTCCGTGTTCGTTGAGTCTGGACCATGTATCCCCGATCGCGGATATAACACGTTCTACGAAACTGTATTTTCACCGAGAAAATCACACTCCTGGGGAATTAACATTGTGTTTTATGTCGATCCACGGGTTTTCTTTAGCCGCGGTCGGATTTGCTTTTCTGCAACCAGGATGGCGGCTGGTCGACACCATGAGCCAAGCTCGCTCAAGAGCTGCCCATATGAGTAAGCCTTTACTTTAAGGATGGCCACTGTGGATACCATGGTCGAGATCTCACAACTGCGAAAAGCGTTCGGGCCGATTTTGGCGGTCGACGATATTACCTTCACCGTCCGACGTGGTGAAGTTCTTGGATTTCTTGGACCGAATGGAGCGGGGAAATCCACGACCATGAAAATGATCACCGGGTTTCTGACTCCTACGAATGGGACGGTCCGGGTCAACGGATATGATGTCCAGGATCAGCCCTTGGAGGCGAAGGGCCGAATGGGGTACCTCCCCGAGGGTGCCCCCGTTTATCAAGACATGACACCAAGTGGGTTCCTGACCTTCATTGCGCACATGCGTGGATTTCGGGGAGAGGACGGCCGGCGCCGTGTCGCCGACACTGTGAAGAAAGTCAATTTGGAATCCGTGCTCGACCAGCGGATCGAGACCCTTTCAAAGGGATTCAAACGTCGCGTGGGTCTGGCGCAAGCGATCTTACATGACCCCGAGATTCTGGTGCTGGATGAGCCGACGGACGGCTTGGACCCGAACCAGAAATATGAGGTTCGCACTCTCATTCAGGAGATGGCCAGGGACAAAGCGATTATCCTTTCTACCCACATCCTGGAGGAAGTCCACGCCGTGTGCACTCGGGCGATCATCATCGCGAAGGGGAAGATCGTGTGGGACGGAACCCCCGGAGCGCTGGAGGCTGAGTCGGAATACCACAATGCCGTGGTTTTGGGGGTTCGGGCGTTTGGACAACGGGACCTGCTGCCCCCTCTTCAGACACTGCCCGGGGTCAAGAGGGTTGAAGCACTTGATGCTGCCGAGGGCCTTGTGCGATATCGAATCTTTCCCACGTCCAAGGATTCGCTAATCCACAGTATCAGCCAATATGCCCGGGATCACAATTGGGACGTCGTGGAACTACATGTGGAACGAGGGCAATTAGACGAGGTGTTCCGGACATTAACCGCCAGAGCCCAGGCCTTGACCTGACTCGCTGGCCGAACACCTAATCGAGAATCCTACACTGAATGAGAGACGGTGATGGAGAGAATTTGGATAATCTTTAAGCGCGAGTTGGCCAGCTACTTTACCACTCCTATTGCGGCCGTGTTCTTGGTGATCTTCTTATTCCTGAGCGGCACGTTTACGTTTTATTTGGGCAACTTTTTCGGTCGTGGGCAGGCGGATCTCAGATCTTTTTTCGACTTTCACCCCTGGTTGTATTTGGTGCTCATCCCAGCGCTCGCCATGCGCCTCTGGGCCGAGGAACGAAGAGGTGGGACCATTGAACTCCTGTTCACTCTCCCGGTTACCCTTATGGAAACCGTCGTGGGAAAATTTCTGGCCGCCTGGTGCTTCACGGCGATCGCGTTGGCTCTGACCTTCCCAATGTGGGTGACGGTCAATCTCCTCGGAGATCCTGATAACGGAGTCATCCTCGCAGGCTATCTGGGGAGCTTCCTCATGGCCGGCGGCTTTCTCGCTATCGGTTCCTGTATGTCGGCGATGACCAAAAACCAGGTTATCGCCTTTGTCATCAGTGTGGTTGTAGGTCTGGGTTTCGTCCTGAGCGGATTTCCGTTAGTGCTCGATGCCGTGAGTGGGTGGGCGCCACATTTTCTCGTGAGTCTCATCAGCTCCTTCAGTTTCCTCACGCACTTTGATGCGATTAACAAGGGTGTGCTGGATCTCCAGGATGTCGTGTATTTTCTGTCCCTCATGGCCTTCTGGCTGTTCACGACCGGCTTGGTACTCGATCACAAGAAAGCCGAATGAGGCTCTTGGAGTCGGCCTGCCCGAAAGAAGTGAGAAAGGGAGACGCATGCAGAAGAGGCTTTGGACTGGATCCGGTTTCTTGATCGCGCTCGCACTGTTTTTGGGCGTTAACGTTCTGAGTAATGCGGCGTTGACTTCCGCTCGGCTCGACCTTACCGAACACAAACTCTACACCCTGTCACCAGGCGTTCGAAGTATCTTGGAAAAACTTGAAGAGCCCATCACGCTCCGATTTTACTTTTCTCAAAAACTGGCTCCCCTCCTCCCTGGAATCAGCAGCTACACCACCCGGGTGAAGGAACTCCTAGAAGAATTCGCCCAGGCAGCGGGAGACAAGATTGCTCTTCAGATCATTGACCCGGAACCCTTTTCAGAGGAAGAAGACCGAGCCGTGGGGTACGGATTGAGGGGGGTGCCGGTTGGAGAAGGCGACACGCTGTTTTATCTTGGTTTAGTTGGGACGAGTTCAACGGATGACGAATCGGCAATTCCGTTTTTCCAGCCGGATCGGGAAGAATTTTTGGAGTACGACCTGGCCAAGCTCGTGCATGCACTTGCGCATCCCAAGCAACGAGTGGTGGGACTCTTGACCACGCTCCCCTTGGATGGTGGCCCGGGCTCTCCTTTCCTCCAAGGCCGAGGGAAGGGCGAGCCGTGGATCATTCTTGACCAAATCCGGCAGTCGTTCCAGGTGAAGACCCTGTCCACAGATGTGACCAAGATTCCAGACGAGGTGGACGTCCTCATGGTGGTCCACCCAAAAAACCTCAAGGAAGGGACGCTCTACGCGATCGATCAATTCGTCCTCAAAGGGGGGCGGGCCCTCATCTTTGTTGATCCCCATTCCGAGGCTGACCAACCCGGGATGGCGGCATTCAACCCCATGGGAGGGGGCGGGCAGCGGAATTCGGATCTCCCTGCCCTCTTTGACGCCTGGGGATTAGAACTTGTGCGCGGCAAAGTGGTAGGGGATCTTCCCTATGCGCGGCGTGTCCAATATCGCGACCAATCCCGCATCAAGGTCGCAACCTACCCGGTGTGGATCGATTTGCCCCCTACCCAATTCAACCCGGAGGACATCATCACCGCCCAACTGCCCAACCTCACCCTGGCAACGGCCGGCATTCTCAAGAAAAAAGAAGACGGCAAAACTGAATTCCTTTCCTTGGTTGAAACCGATGACCAAGCCATGCAAATTGATTCGACTCGCGTCCAATTTTCGGCCGACGTGAGCAGCCTTCTTCGGGAGTACAAGCCTGAGGGAGAGACATTTGCCCTTGCCGCCCGTATCTCGGGAAAGGTACGGTCAGCCTTTCCCAACGGCATAGCCACAGAGGCATCCGCCAAGGGAGAGACTCCGGCCCAAAAAGATAGCCCCTCCATTCACATTCCAGAATCCTCCGAGCCGATTAACGTGATTGTGGTGGCGGATACCGACTTCCTACAGGATCACTTCTGGGTGCAGGTGCAATCGTTTCTGGGCCAGCGCGTCGGTATTCCAACGGCAGGAAACGGCACCTTCGTCATCAATGCGCTCGATAATCTCAGCGGCAGCAATGACTTGATCACCGTCCGGACCCGCGGAGGATTCAAACGCCCCTTTACATTGGTCCAAGCGATTCAGCAGGATGCGGAACAGCAGTTCCGCCAAAAGGAGCAGGAACTGTTAAACCGAAAGCGTGCGACGGAAAGAAAAATTCAGGAACTTCAAGCCCAAAAGCAGGATCAGAGTGCTCTCATTTTGAGTCCAGAACAAGAACAAGAGATTGAGCGATTCCGCCAAGAACTGGTCCTTATTCGAAAAGATCTCCGAGGAGTGCAACACGAGTTGCGGAAGAACATTGAGCGGTTGGAGGATTGGTTGAAATTCCTCAACATCGGCCTGATGCCGTTGATGATCGGTGTCGTGGGCCTCCTGGTGAGTGTCAAAAAGGTACGGCGCAAGCCCAAACTGTTAACCCATCGAAATCAGACATGAAGTCCAAGACTATTGGGATTCTGGCGGCCATTACGGTGGTCGTCATTCTTGCGGCGGTTATTCTGACTCGGCAGAAGCCGGATGGAATTCCGAGAGCCGGAGAACCACTGTTCCCTGAGCTGAAGGCTCGGCTGAACGAGGTGAAGGACATCATCGTGTCAACCAAAGACCAAGCCGTACACGTGACACGAGAAGAATCCGGGTGGGTGGTCACGGAAAAATCTGGATACCGAGCCTCAATGGGTCAGGTGCGGCCGGTTCTTATCGGTTTGGCGGATCTGACCATTCTGGAGCCGAAAACCAGAAATCCTGATTTGTATGACAAGCTCGGACTCCAAGATGTACAGGCGGAGGGATCTTCCTCCACCTTGGTTACCCTGAAGGATGCGGAAGGAAAGACCCTGGCGGAACTCCTCATGGGCAACCAACGGCTTTCCAAGGGCGATTCCTCAAAGGAAGAGATCTATGTGCGAAAGCCTGGAGATTCCCAGGCCTGGCTCTGCCTCGGCCGCGTGAGAATGGAAAAGACCTCTGACGGGTGGATTGAGAAGCAAGTCCTCAATATTGATTCCCACCGTGTTCGTCAGGTTCGAGTGGTCCATCCTGGTGGAGAAACAGTCACCCTCCAAAAAGATAAACCGACCGCCCCGGATTTTGTCCTTCAACACCTGCCCAAAACCTCAAAAGTTGCCTCGCAATATTCAGTCAACAATATCGCCGACACGATTGCACAGATGACGATTGACGATGTTCTCCCCGAAGCTAAAGCGAAGGTTAGAGGCATGGGGGCCGTAAAGGCGACCTTGGAGACTTTTGACGGATTGCGGGTCATTGTGACAACCGGAAAGCAGGACAACACACATTACGCGAAAATCCTTTCCGAATTTGATCAGGCTTTGGTTCAACATCCTGAGCCTCCGAGCGAAGCCTCTGAGGGGGGAAAAGAAACAACCGCCCAACAGAAAGAGGACACTGCTCAAGTGCCTCCTTCGTCGCGCCTCAAACCTGTGAAAGACGTGCAACAGGAAGTGCAAGCGCTGAACGAGACAGTGTCGGGCTGGGTGTTCACCATTCCAAAATTTCGGGTTGACGCCCTCTCAAAGCGAAATCGCGAATTGATGAGTAAAGACAAGAAGGCCTAGTCTCAGAATTTCGACGAATAGGCCCCCTCCTCTATTGGGGGAGGACGGAGCGCCTCCTCGGTGCGGCTGGTGAAATCACCCGCTGCCAGAGCATTCGGGAAGTGAGTTGACACAGCTGCTCTCCAGAACATAGTCGTTCTCTTCTTCTCCTTTTCAGCCAGGTCTACTTGATTCCGACCACCATGGAATCTGGACCGACCAAATGCTCCACCCGCGTCTTTCTGAACCCGACTTCCCGCATCCACCCCATACAGTCAGCCCCAGTGTAGTCGAACCCTCCTGGCGTCTCGATCAACATATTGAGGCTCATCAGCAACCCGAAGGCATTCCGTTTCCGGTCGTCGTCGATGAGCGCCTCAAAGATGATGAGGGCACCTTCGCTGGGCAGAGCGTCATAGGCCTTTGCAAGAAGCTCTCGCTTTTCAGCCATATTCCAGTCATGGAGGATGTGTCCCATCACGATCACATCGGTCTTTGGAAGATTGTCCTGAAAAAAGTCCCCGGCGTGAAACGCCAACCTCTGACTCAAGCCCTGAGAACGCACATAGGTCTCAAAGATGGGCCTCACCGCCGGTAAATCCATTCCCATGCCCGACAGGTGAGGGTGAGCGAGCGCAACCTGAACCGCCAGGCCCCCCTGCGCTGTTCCCACATCTGCGAAGGTCCTATAATCTTTCCAAGGGAATTGTTTAGCCATCGCCATAGCGACTCCCATGCTCAGGCCTGTCATGCCCTTGAGGAAACTTTTCAAGCGTTCTGGGTTCGCATAGAGGGCTGCAAAAAAATTTTCCCCTTTCTTCGCTTCGTTCTGAGGTTTCCCCGTCTGCAGGGCTTCGGTTAAGGATCCCCAAAACCCATACAGCCGCCCATTGCTCATCTCGAGCATCCCCCCGACGTAAGAGGGTTTGTTGCGATCCAAAAACAAGTCGGTTTCCATGGTGTTCCCGTAGCGGTCACCCTCGCGCACGAGCATGCCCAAAGCCACAAGAGCGTCTAAGAAATCTCGCGAGCCTCTGGGATGGAGACTGAGACGTGCCGATATGTCCTCGGCCGTCAGGGGAGCCTTTGCGAGCTCGGTGAACAAACCCAGTTCAACCGCGCTTAGCAAGGTCTTTGACCCCCAAAATCCAAGGCCTAACTGCATGATATTCTCTGGGGTTAGCTTCGCATTCATCTCATCACTCTCCTGAAAGGGTTCCCAATTTATTTTCTCACTCTTGTCTTCCGGCCTGCGAATGTCTAGAATACCGCCTCACTTCTTGAACGGGGATGATGGCTAAGGGGCTTCGGTTCGAACGTTTGGGTCGCGATCGACACTACAATGTCGTGTTCCACATTGGGAGCACCTACGTGCCGGTCAGCGATGAAATCCTGGAGGAGCTTAAGGCTCAGAGCCTCTTATCCGCCGAGCGGTTCCTCGAGTTTCTGATCGACAAGGTCGGGTACTCTTCTTACCTGCGTGAGCAAATCCGCAACGAGCTGAAAGCGGCCGGCGAACCGGTGACGCAGATTACAGTCCTCCAGGGTGCAATCCGGGATCTCTAAGCCTAAGCCATGCAAACCTGTGAAGCGTAAGGGGCAACGCGTTAAAAGGGGGACCTCGTCGCTTCCTTGATCGAAGGCTCGTTGACCGAACCCGCTTCCGCATTACGACGAATTGTTCCTGTTGCCTCTGCAGCCTATCCTTCCAGATTGCCCTCCTTGACGAGATGATTCATGATCGCGCTCTTCTTTTCAGGATCCTGCTCTAAACGGACCGCTTTGGTGTAATGTTCCATAGAGAGCTCACGTTTTCCCCATTCGGCATAGATCCGACCGACCCCAAAACAGGCACTCGCGTCGTTAGGATTGTTTTTTAAGGCACGATTGAACGCCTCCATGGCCTCCCCCTTCCTCCCCTTGTGAAACAGGAGCCACGCCATTGCGGTTTCAGCAGGGGCGAAATTGGGATCAAGTCTCAAGGCCTCGACGTACTCCTGCCTCGCAAGCTCCTGTCGTCCCTTGGTTTCGTAAATCCCGCCCAGCGCAAAATGCAATTCGGCATCTTCTGGGCTTAACCGCAGCGCCTCTTTGTACTCCGACAGTGCCGGCTCTAACCGTCCCTGCTCCGCCAACGCGCAGGCCAGATTGGCACGAGCTACGGCATCGTTTGGGTTGAGCTTGATCACGTCCCTGTACTGAGGAATGGCCATTTCTAGCCTGCCCTGTTCCTGATACAGCACTCCTAGGTTCGTACGCGCCAAGGCATAGGTCGGGCTTAGCTTCACGGCTTCGCGGTATTCCTTAATGGCCATGTCCTGCCGACCACTACGTTCGTGAATCTGAGCCAAGAAGTAGTGAGGGTGAGCACCCGTTGGATCAAGCCGTATGGCTTCTTTGTACCGCTCGACCGACTGTTCGGAGTGCCCTGATTGGGCGAGAAAGAGACCCATGACCAGCTGAACGTTGGCGTTGTCTGAATGTTCATCAACGATGCCATCCACCCACGCGCGCACGGTCGCAATGTCCTGCGCCTCTTGGAGTGATCGGGCATGGGTCTTCCAGGCCTCTCGAACTTGCCCTTGGATCAAATGGACCACATTCAGGGAGAAGTACGCGCGAGCAGCCGTTGGAGTGTGCATGTCTTCGCTCCCTTCGAGTTCGCCCACCCACGTCTGGGCCGCTTCGAGAACCGCGTCCCAATCTCCCTTGATCATCGCCTCCGCGATGTGTTCAGAATAATCCTTTGTCATTCAAACCCTCAGCGAAGTCCTTCTATCCCCCCGTGGCCCAGGCGTGGCCATCCGTGTTTCTTCCCCTTCGGCGTCTGTGGCGAGTCGTTCTGTCTGCGTTCTGATACATCCACACGTGTCGGCTGAACGTCATCGGTGAAGCCGCAGGCGTAACGCGTCACGTTCGTTAACGTGTTAGCCTATCCTCCTCATCGGGCGGCGTTGCGTGAATTACATCGCTCAGCATCGGATATTGCTCAGCGATCTTCTGCTTCATTTGCCATGCCACCGTCCGGTAGGACCAGTGACCCTTGACGCCAGATCGCAGTCGGGCAATGTATTCCGCCTCGGCGAAATCCATTTTGAACAAGCAGCGGACCCTGAAGCCAAACGGGACTGCATAGAGCGCTGCCTCCTGATTTGCCTTTCGCAATTGCTCAATGTCTAGTTTGACCGCCTCCATCGCGTCGGTGTAGTCTCGGTCGACTCCGGCTTCCACCAACGCCGGGGGTATGTCGAAGCCGTGCTGGGTGGTGAAGTTCTGTTGGATCTGATGGCAGCGCCGGTGACGATGCATATCTCGCCATCCCCCAATGTCCATCAGGATGTCGAAGATAAAGGC
>JBFJQA010000005.1:0-39459 GCA_041616875.1 Nitrospiraceae bacterium
CCCATTTCTTCTGCTGACAGTTCTGGGATGCTACCTATTTTCGGCTGGAACGGCTCGGAGCGAACCTGTGAGCATGAAGGGGAGGCTACCAGATATCCAGTCCCATCATGACTACCCCGACCACGAGCCAGGCAACGAGTCCAATTGAAATGATCGACTCTAAGCTCATCGTAACTCTTCTCCCTGTGGATAAGTCCTACTGTAGTTTGTGAATCCTGAGCGCGAGGAATAACAATGTAGTTGTGCAGTTTTGTAGCAATGACCGTGCCTGAACGTTCCGCTTTCGCCGGGGTACGCCTCGTCGCTCACATGGATCCTTGTGGGGAAGGCGAGCGAGCTCCCGGCTAGTGCGAGAGGTCGAGTGGCGTTAACGGTATAGACTCCTAACTGCTTGTAGTTATTGTCAAATTATTATTCTTTCCTCAGGAAGAGCACACAGGTGTTGGAAAGGACCCGGCAACACTGAGAAAGCCGGTTGAATGCCAGTGTTTCACACGAGGGCTCGGGTAGGTGTAGGGATAGCCCCTTTTGTGTCCAGATCAGAACGTTCTTGTGCATGAGGGCTCGCAGTCAGGGGGATAGGATTTCCTGGCGGGTGGTCAGGACAAATGGCAGTGAAGCCGTCGATACACAGGGATGAACAGCAAGGGGTCGCGGTTTAGGCCGGGGCCTTCGATTCCTCGCCACACAGGGTGGCGGCGGAGCCTCTGGTTATGGTCACGGAAATCAATTGCCCGGGTCGCGTTGGCGAATCGACTTTGTCCCAAACGACGGTCAGGTTGGTATCCGTTTTGCCCATCCATTGGTCGTGTGATTTCTTCGCGTCGCCCTCGACCAAGACCTTCACAGTTGTGCCCGCTAGGGCCTCATTTATTCGGAGAGAGATCGTTCGTTGGAGATCCACGAGGCGCGAAACCCTATCGGATTTGACCAACTCCGGCACATCATCTCGGTACTTCCGCTGGGCCGCAGTGTTTTTTCGTTCCGAATACTTGAAAACAAATGCGCCATGATACCCGACCTCTTCGACGGTGCGATAGGTATCCTGAAATTCTTCCTCGGTCTCAGAACAAAATCCACAGATGATGTCTGTGGTGATCGCGACGTCAGGAATACGCAGTCGGATGTCACGGACCAAGGCCACATATTCCCGTCGGGTGTAGGTGCGGTTCATCAAGGCTAGAATCCGGTCATTTCCGGCCTGAAGAGGCAGGTGAATATGTTTGCAGATCTTGGGGTGGCGGGCTACCGCCTCGATCATAGCTGCCGGAAAATCCTTCGGGTGTGGCGAGGTAAAGCGGACCCGCTCGATACCGTCAATGTCCGCGACAGCATTCAAGAGCCTGGCAAAGTCCCAGCCCTTGAACCGGTAGGAGTTCACATTCTGGCCGAGCAGGGTCACCTGTCGGTGCCCCTGGGCGACGAGGTGTTCTGCTTCGCGGAGAATCCCTTCTGGGTCTCGCGATCGTTCACGACCCCGCGTATAGGGGACCACGCAGAAGGTGCAGAAATTGTCGCACCCACGCATGATGGCGATCCAGGCATTGACCCCTTTCTCTCGCTCAGGAAGAATATCCTCATAGGTTTCATACTCTGAGAGATCGACAGCCATGCCCGGTCCGTCATCTCGCCCTTCCTGACGTGCAAGAGCCCTGGCAAGCAAGTCCGGTAAGCGGCGGTAGGCGTCGGGACCCACCAAAACATCGACAAGTGGCTCACTCTCCACCAGTTCCTTTTTCAGACTTTGAGCCATGCAACCGAGGACCCCGACGATCACCTTTCGGGTTCGCTTGACCTTCTTCAAGTCGGCCAGGTGTCCATATACCTTGTTGTGGGCGTGTTCCCGAATGGCGCAGGTGTTCATCAAGACCACATGTGCGTGATCTTTATCCTCAGTGAATGCAAAGCCCTTGGTCCTCAAGATTGATCGTACCAACTCGGTATCGTATTCATTCATCTGGCAGCCGAAGGTTTCGATGTACACGAGACGAGGAACGCCCTGCTGTCCGGATCGGACTTCATCCGGGATCGTTCCGTGACGATCGACCGAAACAGAGGGCTGGATCTGGAGAAGGGATGGATTCATTGACATACTACGGGGAGACTCTTTGAGCTGCCCTCTTCAAGATGGCCAAGGGCAAGTCCGTCCGTGGTCGCGGTGATGACGACTTCCCGGAGAGAACTTGCCAAGTTTTCGGTTGAGGACACGGCGGTTCGTATATAGTTCACGGTCAGGCCCGTGAACACACGGTTTTCTCTCACCTCCTCAAACAGAACCTTCACTTTCCGGCCAATATATCTCTGATAGAACGCGAGCCTCTTGGCTCGCGAGAGCTCGGAGAGCTTTCGGCTTCGGGCCCGGACAACCCGGGAAGGGATGGTGTTGGTCATCCGTAGCGCGGCGGTGCCCGGTCGTTCTGAATAACTGAAGACGTGCATATAGGCGAAGGGCAAGTCAGAGGTCACTCCCAAGGTATTGGCAAACGCCTGCTCGTCCTCTCCAGGAAACCCCACCATGATGTCAGTGCCGAGACACAAGTCGGGGATCCGGTTCATCGCTTTGTCGATAAATGCCGTGTAATCCTTCACTCGGTAGCGCCGGTTCATACGCTGAAGTAGTGAGTCATCGCCGCTTTGAAGGGGAATATGCAGATAGGAACAGAGCTTGCGGGATGTGGCCATGTGATCCAATAACGCGTCCGGAATGGTCGTCGGCTCGATCGAAGAAATGCGGATACGCTCGAGAGAGGGAAGTTCCTCTAACCGACGGATTACATCCAATAACCTCTGTCCTTCATGCCTGTACTGCCCGATGTTCACCCCCGTCAACACCACTTCTCTGTGTCCTTTGTCCACTAAGGCCCGCGCTTCCCGTAGCACGTCTTCCGACCGCCGGCTCCGCTCACGCCCACGCGCAAACGGGATTATGCAAAAGGAGCACATGAAGTTGCACCCGTCCTGGATTTTGAGGTGTGCTCGGGTGGACGCATAATCAGCGACTCCAGGGAGGGCAAAGTCACTGCGCTCGATTGTCCTGCTGTGTAAGAGGTGAGGAACCGCTCGTTTACGTAACTCCCTCCACGTAGGGAGGAAGTCGGGCAGGTTCATTTTGTATTGGTTTCCAACGATCAGATCAATACCAGCCACCCGTCCTAACGCCGCTGCCCCCGTTTGGGCATAGCAGCCAGTGACGGCCACGTAGGCCTGGGGTGAGTGGCGGAGTGTGCGTCGGACGAGGTATCGGCAGTCTTTTTCGGCATTGTCCGTGACCGAGCAGCTATTGAGAACCAGGAGATCCGTCTCTTGCCCAAACGGGACAATCTCATAGCCATCCTGTCTCAGGCGAGATGTTAATAGGGCGGTCTCGGCCTGGTTGAGGCGACACCCTATGGTGCAGAGAGAAGCTCTTGGGATCTGGCGTTCCATGTGAGCCGTCATTATATGGAAGGCTTCGACAGGCGGCAAGGGGCAAAGGTTCGCTGCAATGGAACGGACAGAGTAAAGGTGTAAGGGGGAATCTTATGCCGTGAGGAATGATGCGAGTCTGTTGACAGAGCAAGGCGGCTGTTTTATGATTTTAATGATAGCCGGCATTGTCTGCATCGTCTGACAGGGTGAGGAGTTTAGTGCCTCTGGACATTCGACGCGAGGGAGTATAGGAGTTGACCGAATGAAGGGCTGGCGCACAATCCTGGGATTGGCCGCAATCAGTCTCTGTCTCTTGATTCCAAGCCTCAATTGGGCGGTTGAGACCCTTCCTGTGGAACCGGACGAGGACCAGCGGGTAGATGAACTGTATGATCATGAGGCCCGCATGTTCCTCTTCCTCTATTCTCTCAAGGGGGACGGGAACATCGATTATGTGACTGGCCGCATGGTCGAGGATCATGCCCGCAGCCATTACGGAAACCCTGTGTACTATACCCAAGCCTATCCTCTGTTCTATTGGTGGAACCATACCATGTGGAATGATCCGGAGCAGGACGGCGTCAACGGGAATGAAAAGGTCTACGAGAAAAATATTGATTTCGACCCGACCCGGTTCAAGCCTTGCCTCTTTAACGGACAGCCCTGCTAGATTCATTTCTTTCCCCGAAGTCAATGGTGCGCCAGGCCCGCACCGTTCTTTCCTGATACACTAATTAACTGGTTCGTCGGTCTGGTTTCTCATAGACCACTCGGCTTCCAGAGTCGCGGTGGGGGTTGTCGGGTGTATCAGGAATAGAGTCCTGGTTTGGCGCTCAGAGAGGATTGTGGTCAGTATGACGTGTGAGTGCAGGGGCCGGTGAAAAATTCTGAATTCATGAAGGCCTTCGCGAATAAGCGGATCGGGGTCATGCTGCCCCTGGGGTTTGCATCAGGCCTACCGCTTGCTCTGACGAGCGGCACACTTCAGATGCGCTTAAGCGGAGAGGATATCGCGATCAGCACGATAGGTATATTCAGCCTTGTGGGGCTTCCGTATACCGTCAAGTTTCTTTGGGCACCGTTCATGGATCGTTTCGTTCCTCCGTGGCTTGGGCGACGGCGGGGGTGGATCATCCTCACCCAGGTCTTGCTGCTCTTGGGCATCGTGATTCTCGCCATAACAAATCCAAGAGATCCTCTTGGGATTTGGATCCTCGGGATTTTTGCTCTGGCAGTTGCCTCTACCTCTGCGTCTCAGGATGTCGCCTTTGACGCCTATCGTGCCGATGTCCTGCACAGCTGCGAGCGGGGATTTGGCGCAGGAGTTTCAGTGACAGCCTACCGGATGGCCATGCTGACTTCCGGAGCCATTGCGGTCATCTTGGGTGATCATCTTGGATATCGAACCTCCTACCTGATCATGGCTTCGCTGATGCTGATTGGGTTAGCCGGTACATTGATCAGCCCCGAGCCCTCTGAAGCTCCCCCTATCCCTCACACGCTTACGGAAGCGTATGGTGGCCCGATGCGCGAGTTCTTAGGCCGCTCCTCGGCTGTGTGGCTGCTCGTTCTCATCATTCTCTACAAGATTGGGGATGCCTTTGCGGGAACCCTCACGGGTGTGTTTCTGGACCAAGGCGTCGGCTTTTCACACACGGAAATCGGTGCGGTGAATAAAGGGATGGGGTTAGGGGCGGTTATTCTGGGAGGTCTGGTTGGAGGGGCCTTAATGTTTCGTCTGGGTATGTTTTGGTCTCTCATGCTGTTCGGGTGCCTCCAGGCGGTTTCGAACCTCTCCTTCATGGTCCTGGCGTGGGCAGGAAAAAGCTATCCGTTGATGGTCACGGCCGTGGCGTTTGAGAATATCTCCGGCGGAATGGGAACGGCAGCCTTTGTCGCTTTTCTTATGAGTCTCTGCGACCATCGCTACACCGCCACGCAGTATGCCTTGCTTTCAGCGCTGGCCGCCATAGGAAGGGTCTTCGTTGGACCACCCTCTGGGTATCTGGTCGAAGCGGTGGGGTGGGTCCCCTTCTTTTTCTTGACCTTTCTGGTTGCGGTGCCTGGTTTATGGCTATTGTGGAGACTGAGAAGACATATTGAAGGCGAGGCCCAGGCAGCCTAGGATTTGATGTCTGTGGGGTGCTCGCACGAGGGATTCTCTTGTGAATCGGCTTCCTTCCTATGGGCCGAGTCTCTTCTGAAGGAAAAGGATGTACACCATGAGCGCAGGGAGGGGAGCGAGCAGGAAAGGAAGTAGCCAAAGCCAGACGTTCTTGCCACGAACTCTGGCCTGATCAATCATCCAGACGAACACCCAAACGAGAAGGCCAATATAATTGAGTGCAATCCATCTGGTCGTATGCATTTTGAGCAGACTGCCTTCTTCAGAGGTGCCTGACATGAGAAACAGAAGAAGAATGAGCCCGAAGGCCAAGAGTAACCCAGCAACGAACCGTTTACTCCATACAAACATGATGGACTCCTTCCGGGGGATAATGCGTTGGGATTCGAAAATGAAGCGAGGCGGCTGATAAGCTAGCGGGCATGCACACTATTGTCAAATGATAGGCAAGCGGGACACGAGTCCGGCGCCGTTGAGCTCGCAAGAATGAACTGGCCATCGGCGGACTCAAGTCCGAATGTCTCCGACTGGGGGACCTGGATATGACCACAAAAGGCCTTCTCATTATTGTGCTCTTGTTAGGGGCTGGCTGGTGGTTGGCCTCAAACAACCCGACCTCCCAAGCCTATGAAAATTTCCAGGATCAACTCTTACGGGAGGCTGTCCAACGCGTTGAATCTTCCCAGCAGGGAAAGAGCAAGACTATAATCAAACAGTTGATGAATTCCAAGAACAGCCTGTTTTTCAAGTCCCTGATTCGGTCGCAAACGATTCGCCGAAATTTTGGCCTGTTCAGCCTCTTTGAAACGAAGATTGTCTCGTCCCGCTTCGTCGTCCTTGGGATTGGGGGAACCTTTTACCCTCTCAGTGATCCCGAGGAGGCGATCAGAGATTTTGAGCGAACCGTCATTTCCCCCAGCAGATCCCCTCAGTAAGTTCGATCGAATCTGTTGATAACTGCCAGTTGAACCTCCTGCCGCCCGCGGTAGAAGTGGGGATTCGCTTATCCCCAGGATTTTTAAGTTTTCCACAGGAAACCACAATATTTTGTATTGACAAAAGATTAGGATAGCTATATGTAGGTGCCCTCCAAGAACAACGCGACGACACCTGCACTCATTGGGATGGCGCTTTCCTAGGAAAATCATCAAAAACCAACCTCGTGGCCGCTTGAAGTGGCCTATTCACGTGGAGGGATGACGTGAGGATCGAACGAAGATTCACCAAGAAGGGCCAAAGTCCATATGCCGAGATTCCGTTTACACAGCGATCCTCGGAGATCAAGAACCCTGATGGGTCGAGGGTATTCAAGCTTGACAACATTCAAGCGCCGGAACGGTGGTCGCAGCTGGCCGTGGATATCCTGGCGCAAAAGTATTTTCGCAAGGCTGGAGTGCCGCAGAACGATCCGGGCGGAAAGCCTCTGATCGGTCCTGATGGTGAACAAGTACAAGAATTGGGTGGTGAGTGTGATGCGAGGCAGGTGTTCCATCGAATGGCCGGTTGTTGGAGTCACTGGGGACAGGCTTATGGATATTTCAACACCAATGAAGACGCCGCTGCCTTTTATGACGAACTCTGCTACATGCTGGCCAATCAAATGGCTGCCCCCAACTCACCTCAATGGTTCAATACGGGTTTGCACTTTGCCTATAATTTGAGTGGACCCTCCCAGGGCCATTATTATGTTGACCCCCAAACTCGACAAACGGTCAAGGCCAAGAATGCCTTTGAGCATCCCCAGCCCCATGCGTGCTTCATCCAATCAATTGAGGATGATCTCGTCAATGAGAATGGGATCATGGACCTTTGGGTGAGGGAAGCTCGACTGTTTAAATATGGCTCGGGGACGGGGACTAACTTTTCAAGGCTCCGCGGCGACGGTGAAGCGTTGTCTGGAGGAGGCAAGTCCTCTGGACTTATGTCATTCTTGAAAATCGGGGATCGTGCAGCTGGCGCTATTAAGTCCGGTGGGACCACCAGACGCGCCGCCAAAATGGTGTGCTTGGATCTGGATCACCCGGACATTGAGGAGTTCATTGACTGGAAGGTGATGGAAGAACAGAAAGTGGCCGCAATGGTCACCGGGTCAAAAGTTTGCGCGCAACACCTTAATGGGGTGCTGAAAGCCTGCCATATTTCAGATGGCAACGGGCACGCGAACCTTGAG
The DNA here is from genome assembly GCA_041616875.1 of Nitrospiraceae bacterium. GTDB lineage: Bacteria > Nitrospirota > Nitrospiria > Nitrospirales > Nitrospiraceae > JBFJQA01. Next base: position 7,704 of record JBFJQA010000005.1, read on the forward strand.
ATTGATGCGAAGAGTAACCCAGCCCTTAAAGACTCCATTTTCGCTGCCAGGAGAGCCGCTGTTCCGGAACTCTACATTCAGCGGATGCTTGATTACGCCAAGCAAGGATTCACCCACTTCCAATTTTACGAGTATGACACCGACTGGAACGGGAAGGCCTACCAGACAGTGTCCGGGCAAAATTCAAATAATAGCGTACGAATCCCTAACGGATTCTTCGATGCCTTGAACGAAGATGGTGAATGGATTCTCAAGAGCAGGACCAATGGGAAGCAAGCCAAGACTGTCAAGGCACGCGAGCTCTGGGACAAGATTGCCTGGGCGGCGTGGGTCTGTGCTGATCCGGGAACGCAATACGATACCACGATCAATGAGTGGCATACGTGTCCAGCAGACGGCAGGATCAATGCGTCGAACCCCTGTTCGGAGTACATGTTTTTGGATGACACCGCCTGCAACTTGGCCTCAATTAACCTAGGTGAGTTTTTCGAACCGGATGGGCAGCTGAGGTTGGAGGAGTTTCGGCATGCCATTCGGCTTTGGACGATAGTCCTTGAGATCAGTGTTTTGATGGCTTCTTTCCCCAGCCGGGCAATCGCGGAAAACAGCTTCAGGTTCCGAACCTTGGGCTTGGGCTATGCCAATTTGGGGACTGTTTTGATGCGGCAGGACATTCCCTACGATTCACCGAAAGCTTTGGCAATCTGTGGCGCGATTACGGCGATCTTGACCGGCGAATCCTACTCGACGTCCGCTGAAATGGCCGCGCAACTCGGACCATTCGAAGGATACGTGAGAAACCGCGACCATATGTTGCGGGTGATGAGAAACCATCGCCGTGCCGCCTACGATGCCTCCCCTGAAGTCTATGAAGGACTCACTGTCAAGCCTCAAGGCATTCACTCGGCAGAGTGTCCGCAGAATCTCTTGTTGGCCGCGCGGCGTGCCTGGGACCGTGCGCTCGAGCTGGGACTGGCCTACGGATATCGAAATGCCCAGACGACTGTCATTGCCCCGACTGGAACCATCGGGTTAGTGATGGATTGCGACACAACTGGGATCGAACCCGATTTTGCCTTGGTGAAATTCAAGAAATTGGCGGGAGGAGGATATTTTAAGATCATCAATCAAAGCATCCCGATTGCTCTAGCGAAGCTAGGCTACTCTGAGGAGCAGGTTCAGGAAATTGTGACCTACTGCGTGGGGCGGAAAACCTTAAAAGATGCTCCCTTCGTGAATCATGACACTTTAAGGGACAAGGGGTTCGATGAGAGCGCTTTGGATCGAATTGAACAAGCCTTAGAGCAGGCCTTTGACATTAGTTTCGCATTTAACAAATGGTCCTTGGGAGAAGATTACTGCCGAGACCGGTTAGGGCTCACAGAAGCTCAGCTGAACGATCCTAACCTCAATCTCCTGAAGGCCCTAGGCTTTACGCAAGAAGAAATCATCGCTGCAAACGACTACTGTTGCGGGACTATGACAGTAGAAGGGGCACCGCACTTGAAGGCGGAGCACTTGCCGGTATTCGATTGCGCGGCACGATGTGGTCGAGTAGGACAACGATCGATTTCAGTAGATGCGCACATTCACATGATGGCTGCCGCCCAACCATTCATCAGCGGTGCGATCAGTAAGACCATTAACATGCCGGGTGATTCAACGCTAGAAGATGTGAAAGCTGCCTATCTCTTAGCATGGAAGAGCATGGTGAAGGCTGTGGCTCTGTACCGTGATGGATCAAAGCTGAGCCAGCCCCTGAACTCGGTGTCCGATGTTGGCGAGGAAGAAAATGGCGCGGGTGTGGATGTTGCGAAAGTCGCGGAGAAGATCACGGAACGGGTGAGATTTCGCTACCTGGCCAAACGACGAAGAATGCCAGATCGGCGTTACGGATACACTCAAAAGACGGTCATTGGAGGTCACAAACTCTACCTGCGCACGGGTGAATATGACGATGGCACGCTCGGAGAAATATTTTTGGACATGCACAAAGAAGGAGCAGCCTTTCGGAGCCTCATGAATTGTTTTGCTATCGCGATCTCGCTGGGTCTTCAGCACGGAGTTCCCTTGGAAGAGTTCGTGGAAGCCTTTTGCTTCACGCGATTTGAACCCAATGGCCCTGTGAAGATGAATAGCCGAATCAAGATGTCCACTTCGATTGTGGATTACATATTCCGCGAGCTGGCGATTACGTACCTAGATCGGTATGACCTGGCTCAAGTGCAACAAGAAGACTTACGCATGGATTCCATGAAGAAAGATGAGCAGGACCCGGAATGTGTAGAAGGGGACGCTGACCCCGAAGCCCTTGCCTCGTCAGCGATACTTCCGGAACTGTTTCCGGCACGGCGTGATAACGGACACGGACCAAACGGAAATGGGCATGGCAACGGACGAGTTGCCCAGCAGGTTGAGCTAAAGCGAGAAACCTTGACCGTGACAGCGGTTCAGGAAGCCCGGCAGAAAGGCTATGAAGGTGATCCCTGTCCGGATTGCAAGCAGTTCACGATGGTGCGAAACGGCACCTGTTTGAAATGCGTGAACTGTGGAGCCACCAGCGGGTGTTCATAAGTAGGAGAGCAGAGACGGAGTGGTGTCGGCCAGGGTCTGTGGCGTCGAATGATGAATCGCGAGGATAGCGCTGCTCGGTTCAAGCCTCGGTTGTCCACCGGCGACGGGTAGCGCGCTATCTGGATCAGGAACCCCGAGCCGGAGCCTCCCGAATTTCGCTTCTGAGTACCAATCCTAAGATGATCAACGGTTCTCCCTCTTACCGTGAACAGTAACCCGCACGGGGACATGGTTGATCGAGATCGAGTTGAAAAACATTGGCACTCCCGTGGGTTCAGCTGCGGCCTGTTCGAGGATCCGCCTGGACAAGAATGGGCGGATTTTGTGCACCCGGTGGATGAATTGGTCATGGTGGTAGAGGGTGCATTGGAGCTGGAGATGCAGGGGCGAACGCTGCGGCCGCAGGTGGGGGAAGAGATCTTGATACCCGCACAGGCTTTGCATACTGTCCGGAATGTTGGTAAAAGGACTGCACGCTGGCTTTATGGGTACAAGAGTCTGTAGGACTATCAAAAGGAGGCCGTGGGCCGATGCCAACTCTCACGCAATTAGTTGTCGGTGTCGAAAACAAACCAGGTGCGCTGGCACGTGTGACTTCGGCTCTGGGAGGTGCGGGTGTCAACATCAAGGCCTTCCTGGCTCCGGAAGTCGCCGCGGGGGATAAGGGAGGAGGAGGAAAATTACGGATCATCGTCGCCGATCTGGCGAAGGCGCGGGTCGCGTTAAGGCGAGAGAAGATCCGCTTTCGTGAAGAATCTGCGCTTGTCTTGAGCCTGCAAAATAGGCCCGGTGCCCTTCACGAGGTGGCAGAGCTGCTCAAAGGTGCCAGAATTAATATCAAGTGCGGGTACTGTACCCCCTCAAGAGAAGGCAAGCGGGCTATTGTTGTTCTGACTGTCTCAAATACCAAAAAAGCCCTGGAGGCACTGAGGGGACAATCGCTGGATGAGTTCTAGAGGGCTGAGCAGAACAAAACGGTTAGGGTCGGAATTCCCCGTTGTGTCCCTTCTGTCATTGCTTGTGCCGGCCCTGTGGGTGGCCGGGTGCAGTACCGGGCCGGCGCCGCGTACGAAGTCTCTTCCTGATTATCCCATTGGTTATGTGGAACGAGGAGTCGCGTCTTGGTATGGGCCCGGCTTTCATGGAAATCAGACCGCGAATGGTGAACGATATGATATGCATAGGCTCACCGCAGCCCATCGCACCCTGCCGTTGGGCTCGGTGGTCGAAGTCAGGTCCTTGTCAAATGGCCGGCGTGTGAAGGTTCGGGTCAATGACCGCGGCCCCTTTGTAAGGGGCAGGATCATCGATCTCTCGCTCGCGGCTGCGAAGGGCTTAAGGATGACGGTTCAGGGCACCGATAGGGTTGAAATCGTGGTTGTTGGGTACCAGGGCCGCCCTGGGGGGAACGGGTTCCTCGGCGTTCAGGTTGGCTCCTTTGCCGAAAAGGACAACGCGTTGGCCTTGAAGGCCACATTGGCCCGGCGTTATCCCAACGTGCGAGTTGTTTCGGTGGACGTGTTCGAGGGACGGCGCTATCGGGTGCTGGTCGGAAAGTTCCGTTCAGAGCGCCAGGCGGATGCGTTGGCAGTACAGTTGGCAGCCCAACTGGAAATCCAGACCCTTGTTGTGCGCGATGACACATGACTTCCTGTCGTTCAGGTGATTCCGTCAGATTTCAAAATTCTGCGTCCCGACCTTGTTTGTAGGGTTTTGCACCTTGTATGGTGCGATAATCAGGAATTCGCTATCCTATTGATGATACGGTGGAAATTACTGGACTGGTTGCCTAATGGCACGACCTGTGGTATATAAAAGTTGAAATGGATGACAGTGGCCCTAAACGGCGCCCATCTCAGGCCCGGGTCTTTTCAAGCTTCTCTCCCGTTCACACCTCCATTCTACCCCTCAGGACTGCCATTGGATTCGTAGAGATGGTTTCGCAAGACGAGTTGTTCGTGCGACTGCCATGTAGCCAACCTGAGTGAATTCCTGATCTATGGACATTTTCGCGGTTTTCCTCTGTCTCTTCTTTTCGGCGATTTTCTCAGCCGTGGAGATCGCGTTTTTTTCCGTGAATGAGGTCAAGCTCCGAGCCGAGGCTGACACTGGACATAGACTCGCCAAACTTGGAATGTACCTTCGGACTAACCCTCAGCGGCTTCTGTCGACGATTCTGATCGGTAACAACGTCGCCAACATTGCCGCTGCATCCCTTGTGACCGTCATCACGATCAGGTTGTTCGGGTCCGAAGCTGTGGCGGTCGCCACGGGAATTTTGACTTTCGTCGTGCTGATGTTCGCTGAAATCATCCCAAAGACTCTTGCCACAAAACATTCTTTGTTTGTGGTTCGCAGCATGGCCTACCCCATCTATTGGTTTGAGCACCTATTGTTCCCGATCCTGTTTGTTCTGGAACCCCTCATTCTTAAACTGACCGGTGGTCGTGGGCTCGTCGTGCCCTTTGCGACGGAAGAAGAGTTGAAGATTATGCTCGACGCAGGCGGCAAGGCGGGTATGATCGAAACAGAAGAAGTGAAGATGATTAAAAACGTGTTTCAGCTCAATGACATTACCGCTGAGGATGCCATGACTCCTCGGCTCTACGTGTTTGCGCTGGACGGAGCGTTAAAGCTCCAAGACGTGAAGGAGCAAGTGTTTGAGTCCCGATATTCCCGTATTCCGATTTTTGATCAGACCCTGGATAATGTCACCGGTATCCTGTACAAGAACAAAGCTTTGACGGAGTTAGCCCAGGGACACTGCGATCTGACCCTCAAGGAAATTGCCAGGGCGCCATTGTTTGTGCCTCGAGGTAAACCAGCCGACGATCTCATGAAGCAGTTTCAGCAAGACAAGCGCCACATGGCCCTTGTGGTCAATGAGTTTGGCGGGTTCATGGGCCTAGTCACCCTCGAGGATCTGCTTGAAGAGGTGGTCGGGGAGATCATGGATGAGACCGATATTTCTGAAGAGTTGATCAAGCGGATTGGGAAAAATCAGATCCTCGTCCATGGACGTACGGAAGTGCGGCGCATCAATGAGTTCCTTAAGGTCGAGCTGGGTGATGAGGCGAATACGGTCAGTGGTCTCATTCAGGAGAAGTTGGGAAGGATTCCTTCAGTCGGGGAGGAAGTTGTTGTTGGAAATTGCCGTTTGCTCGTGCGGGAGGCTGATCCGAAGTCGATTAAAGCGGTCCTGATCTTCAAGGAGGAGGAGAAAGCCGAAGTTCAGGCCGGTGAGGCGAGTCTCAGCAAGATTGCATAACCCCCCTAATTGTTACGCTTATTTTAAGAGCTCCAGGAATTCGGCCTCGGTGAGTATTCGAATCCCCAACCTCTTTGCTTCGTCAGCCTTCGAGCCCGGGTCAGTTCCTGCCACAACATAATCGGTCCGGGTACTCACACTAGATGTTGCCCGAGCCCCTAAGGCCTCGACGCGCGTTTTGGCTTCCTCTCGGGAGAGTCTGCTCAGGCCTCCAGTAAACACAAAAATCTTTCCCGCCAGCTTGTGTTGTCCTCCCCTCCTTGCAAGGCCAGCAGGGTGAGTAATGCTCACCCCAAATTTCAGGAGATTCTCAATAGCCTGCAAGTTCCGCGGCTCCTTGAAATATGATTCGAGGCTGGCGGCAATTTCAGGGCCAATCTCGTGGATCTGCTCCAGTGTTTCCTTATTCGAAGCCATGATGGCCTCAAAATTTCCGAAATGGCGCCCCAGGACCCGAGCGATGTGCTGCCCGACCTGCCGGATGCCCAGCCCGATCAAGAAATGCTCTAATGACACCTGCTTGCTGCGTTCGATCGCGTCCAAGAGTTGGGTCGCCGAACGATCGGCAAAACCATCAAGGGACAGCAACTTGTCTTTGGTCAAGGTATATACATCGGCCAGGTTCTCAACAAGTCCTTTCTCGACGAGCTGAGCCACTGTTTTCTTGCCAAGACCTTCGATGTTGAGAGCGCCCTTGGAGGCAAAATGCTCGATGGCACCCTTCAATTGCGCTGGGCAGGCTGCCTGGCCGGTGCAGTAGTAATAGGCTCCCTCTCGCGCAACGGCTGAGCCGCATACTGGACAGTGATCAGGCATTTTGAATGAGTCAGTTCGACGTTGGCCTGGGATCACGACACGTTCCGCGATGTCCGGAATCACATCTCCCGCTCGCTGGACCCTGACGGTGTCGCCAACGCGGACATCCTTCCGAGCGACCTCATCCGCATTGTGGAGCGTGGCCCTGCTAATGGTGACTCCACCGACTTCAACCGGCCTCAAGAGCGCCACGGGAGTCAAGGTGCCCGTTCTCCCGACCGAGACGACGATATCTTGCACTTGAGTTACTTCTTTGCGCGGCGCGAACTTGTAGGCAATTGCCCAACGGGGGCTCCTGGACTTGGACCCAAGAGCCTCCTGCCAATCCATGCGATCGACCTTGACGACGACACCGTCAATTTCAAACGGCAGTTGCTCACGGCCTGCCTCAGTTTGCTTGTGGAAGGCTACGACGTCATCAATGGATTGACACCGCATTCGTTCAATGGGTACGGGCAGCCCCCACCCAGCCATGGCCTCCAATTCTCCCCAATGGGTGGACGGCCGCTGTCCGGACTGTGCCATGATTTCGTAGCACACGATGGCAAGTGGCCGCTGGACCGTGATGCGGGAGTCGAGTTGACGCAGGGAACCCGAAGCGGCGTTTCGGGGATTTGCAAAGGCCTCTTCGCCCCGCTCGGTGATGGCGCGGTTGAGGGCCTGAAAGTCGTCGAGCCGCATGTAGACCTCCCCCCGAATGGCAAGACGGGTTGGGAGATCCGGTTCGGCTTGAAGCTGGAGAGGAAGCGAGCGGATGGTGCGTAGGTTCACTGTGACTTCCTCTCCTGTCACGCCGTCACCACGAGTGGCCCCTCTCGAGAACCGTCCCTGTTCGTAGATCAGCTCGACTGACAGGCCGTCGAATTTCGGCTCAGCAGTGTACTGAATCGACTCGACGTGGAGCTCGCGACGCATGCGAGCGTCAAAGGTTCTGACCTCTTCAACATCCAGGACAGAATCAAGGCTCAACATGGAGCGTTCGTGCCGAACCTTTGGAAGTACGTCGAGTGGCGGGGCCCCGATCCGCTGGGTTGGGGAGTCAGAGGTAATTAAATCGGGATAGGCGGCCTCCAACTCGACCAGTTCACGAAATAGGCGGTCATACTCGGAATCGGAGATTTGCGGTCGTGCCTTCACATAATACAGAACATCATGGCGACGGATTTCTTTTCGCAGGGCGTCCACTCGCCTGGCAGCTTCGTCGTGAGGGACCTGAGGGCTCTGAGGGTTCATGGCGGATTTCGGGAAATCGTGGTCATGGCGTTGCTTCCGTGAGAAAGAGCTTCGAGATTGTTTCAGCGAATAAATCTGTCAGCATAGCTTCTGATTTCGTGTCCGTTCAGGACATGGAAGCGACGAAGCCGATCCACGGTCTGGCCGGAGAATCGGGTCAGTGGAATTGGTACAAGCTTCTTATTGAATCGTGTCGTGATCCGTCGCCAGGGGGCCAACGGGCGTATCGGAGATACAAGAACAATGTGGGGTTCCTGCGAATGGAGCGCTGCGGCACCAATGAGCCGCTCCTCCAGGGTGTGGGTGGAGGCGAGGCGGGGATCCTCCCAAATATTAGGGATCATCCGTGGCGGAAAAAGGAAAAAGGCACCACCGTAGCGAGCTTGCGCGATTCCTGGTCCAACCATGTGATTCTGAAAAGGAGTGGCGTAGAAACACAATGTCGATTCCTCCTGGTGTTCCGCATACCAGGTTGTTTGCCAGGTGTACACACTTGGATCGGCTGGAGTATCGAAGAGGAAGACCACGGCCTCAACATTTCCGCGTGACGGTGGAATCTCCTTCACGTAGATGTCCATGGCCCGAGTGGTCCTGGCAAGGGTGGTCGAGCGGCTGTACCAATGTCTCAAGCTCTCCCGGAGGTCCACCCCGTCCTTAAATGAGGTCGTAAATTTTTCGATACGAGCCAGATCCGCGCCCAGGATGGCCCTGGCCTGTTCCCTCACGTGGCTGGTAAAACTCTCGATTCGGTTGTCTTCAGGCGGCCAAGAACATTGGCGAAAAGGGTCCCACCGGAGAGCCCATTGCTGAGATTTCCGCGGGGTGGGGTGTGGCCGCAGGGATAAGGACCGCCAAGACAAGGGTGGCCCCTGAAGCCGATTTTTCGCTTGGGCGACGGTTCCGTCGGAAAACTCAAGCTTCCCTATCCCTGCAGAGACGGCCTGGGCCTGGGCTTCCGTTTCTTGCTGAAACAGATAGGTCTTCGCTGTTTCGAGCAGGGTAATGGCAAATTGATCCCCGGCCATTTGCTTGGCGGCTAAGACAAGGGTGTACAGGTCCGGCGTGAGGTGGCCGTCCATAAGGCTCAGATTTCGCACGTATTGTAGGAAGAGCTGTAAGAGTTGGGGTGTGACCCAGTTTGGCAGCGACTGAATGTCTTGCTGACGCTCCAACTGCCAACGCGTGCGTGTTTCCAGCAAGAGTTCCTTGATTCCGTCGACCGACACGTGCCTGTCTGAACGGAGGGCGGCCCGCCGTTGCTCATACAACTGAGTGATGAATGGAAGCTCCCCGAGGATGAAGTAGAGTGAGGATCCCTTGACCGAATATATAGAGGGTCGTGTGGTGATTCTGTCCGGTTCTGCGTAGTGTCTCCGCTGGAGATAGGCCTGTCGCAGCCATGGCCAGTCCATGACATGGCAGAGGCAAAGGATCGACTCGTAGTCCAGTTCCAGTTCATGTAAGCGAAAGGCCATCCATGTGATCCGGTCATCTTGTTGGCCGGGGCGAGGAGGCGCTATGAGAGCGGGAACCAGCGCGGAGCAGAATGCCGCGAGGGGAACGTGTTTGAGAGCATAGGGTTCGGGAGAAGGAAATGGCGCGGGGTGAAACACTTCTGCCTCGCGGTCGATATAGGCCCGTGGGATGCCCTCAGCCATCGCTCCCCTGATTGCCATGATGACTGGCTGGCAGGGGTCCACCGGGACGAAATTGATCGTCGGCCCGCCGTGATCCTCCGGCTCGGGCTGCACCACGACATTGATGTGGGGTAGGTCGTCGATAGCCTGTTCCACGGCCAACTCGACCGATGGAGGAAGGGGGAGAGCCAAACAGTCGAATCGATGGTGGATAAGAGTCTCTCGCACTTCCTGTGCCAGGTCCCCGCTGGCGTGAAGAATAGGAAGGATTTTAATCCGGGGGGAGAGACGGAACAGTGTGTCAATCATTTTGGGCGAAGTGAACATTGGGCGATGTGGTTGGATCTGGTGAAAACCCTGTCGTGCCGAGGGGTAATGACGCCAGAGCGCTTGACACTGTCAGACGGTCTGGATGCTCATGACCCGGGATGCAGGGGATCATCGCCCTCAAAGAAAAAGTCTCCTAGCCCTTGCGGTAAGGGTTGATCACCCAGGGCGCGCTTTCGCCTGCGTGCGAGTGCGTCCATGTCCAAGGCCTCCTCCCCCAAGACCTTGATTAACGCCTCACGCCACGCCTCATCCTTGGCAAGGGGATGCGTCGGGTCCTGAGCCAGCCGCTTGAGAGCGTATTGCAGCACGTGGAGGCCATCACGTACTGAAAAATCCAGGTTGAGCTGATGCGCGTTCTGCAAAAAATTGACAGTCATGACCAGCATGGCTTCGGGAGCAAAGGGAATGTGGTACCGAAGAATGGCCAGTTCGTCCTCCTGTCGGGGAAATCCCAGGTTCAAGGTTGGCTGAAGCCGGGACAGAATGTAATCAGGCACCTCGTAGGTTGAGGCATCCTCATTCATTGTGACGCAGCACCGGAATTCTTGGTGGGCCTTCATCTGAAGGCCTGTGACGATGGATTCCAAGCATCGGCGGTGATCAAGCAGGCCAGCCAACGACGCCCAACTCTTCTCGTTCATTCGATTCCCTTCGTCTAGGATGCAGACCCCGCCTGTGATCACAGCGGTGACCAAGGGTGAAGCTTGGTAGGCAATGGCTCCGGACTCAGCCAAGACAGGGGTGATCAGGAGGTCTTCCGGCCTGGTATCAGCCGTACATTGGAAAATAAAGAGGTCCTGTTTCCGTTCCTTGGCCCCGGACATCGCTAAAGTAGTTTTTCCGATACCCGGTGGACCAGTCACTCTGGGCGAAAGAGGAAGATCTTGCGGGTCGACCACAAGCCAGCATGCCAAGAGCTGTTTTAGCGTTTCCCGTTCACCAATCCACTCTTGCGCGGAGTCGATTGGCTGCGCCAACCGTAGGGTCACCCCGTCGACAATGACAGACCGGTTGGGTTCGGTCCCGGGTTGTCTGCTCATGTGGCCTCCGAGGAGAACGTATGATTAAAAACTTGAGGAAGGGGTAGCCCAACCCCTCTCAAGAATAGCGGTTCGCAGATCATAACACAAGAATGGGGTAGGACAGAGAGACGGGATGGAGATCTATTCTGCCCTCTTTGGCTTTGACTTTCGTTGCGGGTGCCTCTATTCTTACGATCCTAATGGGTAGTATTGTGCAGGGACCTCGTTCTCTTGACGCCGAAGCTATAAGTACCATAATTGTGTCGCGTCGCTCCTGTAACAGGCCGACCGAGTGCCGACGGAGAAAATGGGACGAGAAGGGGATTCCACTTAAATCGGCCGGTCTGCAGGGTCGGAGAAAGGACGGGTGAGTATATGGGCATGGGGCTTCGTTTACTAGCGGTCTGTGTTGGAGGGGTCCTTCTCACAGGCTGCGTGATGTCCGAAAAGTATGAACAAGAGAAGGCCAGGGGATTGAATTTTCAGCGACTGCTGGCCCAGGAGGAAAAACGAACGGCGGAGATGGACGGTGAGCTCAAAAAGGTACGGCGGCAACTCACGGAAATGGAGTCACGAAATCGGGAGCTGTCATCGGAGCTTCAGACGGTGCGGGAGCAGCTTTCCAAGACTCAAGAGGAAGCGGCGGCCTTAAAGGAGACCGGCACGCTGGGGGCAACCGCCAGGAAAGAGATGGGGAAAGCTGATGACATCCTTGGTGGGGACGATTCGCTGGCTGGCCTGGGATTCGAGGACGTGGGCGTAAAGGGGGCCCCGATTTACCACGAGGTGATGCCCGGCGAGACGCTGTTCAGACTCTCGCGGACGTATGGGGTCAAAGTGGATCAGATTCGAGACTGGAATGGGCTTCGAGACGACCTTATTGAAGTGGGGCAGCAATTGATCGTCGGCTATGAGTAAATCGCCAGCTTATGCTCAAGCCGGTCTACTCATTGACGTTTGAGGAGTTTCGCAACCTTGCCGATCAAGGCAACCTCATTCCTCTGTATAGAGAGATCCTCGCGGACCTAGAGACTCCAGTCTCAGCCTTCGCCAAAATCGACCACGGGCCCTCCGCGTACCTGTTCGAGAGCATAGCAGGGGGAGAGAACTGGGCACGCTATTCGTTTCTTGGGAGCGGCTCGCCGATCCTGGTACGCGAAGAGGGCGGGCGCGTCCTGGTCACTGAGGGCAGCCGAGTCCATATGGACTCCTGGCGGAGACAGGGGAATGCCGACGCGAAGGACTCTCCGCTCGATTACCTGCAAGCCTTCATGGCGACCTATCGCCCGGTCACCGTTCCAGGGCTCCCTCGGTTCGTCGGCGGCGCCGTGGGCTATTTAGGCTACGATGTGGTTCGGTACTTCGAAGACATCCCAGAGAGGCGAAAGGACGGTTTAGGGCTGCCGGATCTGGCGTTCTTGATCACAGACACGGTACTGATCTTCGACAATGTGGCCCAAACGATCAAAGTAGTTGCCAATGCCCATGTGAAGAATTCGACACCATCCACCCTGCGACGTGCCTACAAGGAGGCCGCGGGCCGCATCGAACAGATGATCGGGCGCCTAAAACGTCCACTCCCCCGGAGACGCCCCCGGCGACGAAGAAAGCCGATTTCCTTCATGGCCAACATGAGCCGGGCGGACTTTCAAAAAATGGTGGTTCGGACCAAAGAATATATCCGTGACGGGGATATCATACAGGCCGTGCTATCCCAGCGGTGGGACACGCACATTGAGACGTCACCGTTCCAGATCTACCGCGCTCTCCGGCTCATTAATCCATCGCCATATATGTATTACCTCCGGGTGGGAGGAGTCGAGTTGGTAGGTTCATCGCCAGAGACTTTGGTACGTTGTGAAGAGGGTCGGATCTCTGTTCGGCCCATCGCCGGCACCAGAAAACGGGGTGGAACCATAGAAAATGATCAGGCCTTGGAACAAGACCTGTTAGCCGATGAGAAGGAGCGAGCTGAGCACGTGATGTTGGTAGATCTGGGCAGAAATGATGTTGGGAGGGTGTCGGCTACGGGCACGGTCAGGGTCGACGGATTGATGCACGTAGAGCGATATTCCCACGTCATGCACTTAGTCTCACAGGTGTATGGGGACCTCGACCCCTCCAAGAATGTCTATGACGTCATGCGAGCCTGTTTTCCGGCTGGGACCGTTTCCGGTGCCCCCAAAATCCGAGCCATGCAGATCATTGAGGACCTCGAACCGAGCCGTCGCGGGCCCTACGCCGGCGCCGTGGGATATTTCAGTTTTTCTGGAAACATGGACACATGCATCAACATCCGAACGATCGTGATCAAGGGGCGGCAGGCGTATATACAGGCGGGAGCGGGAATTGTTGCGGACTCCGATCCAGATCGTGAATACGAGGAGACCTGCAGCAAGGCGAAAGCTATGATGAAGGCCATCGAACTGGCTGAGCAGGGTGTGGAGTAGTGCGCCATGACGGGATAGGCGCAACCGGTAGGATGGCTGCGAAGGTATTCTCTCCCTATGAATCACCCGTGACAGGTTTTCGATGTTGCTCATGATCGACAACTATGACTCCTTCACCTACAACCTCGTCCAGTATTTTGGGGAACTGGGTGAGGAAGTGCAGGTCTATCGAAATGATAAGATCCAGCTCGAGGACATTGAAGCCTTGGGCCCAAGACGTCTTGTCATTTCCCCTGGTCCCTGCACTCCCAAGGAGGCTGGCATTTCGGTCGAAGCCATCCGGCATTTTGCTGGGCGCATGCCTGTCCTCGGCGTCTGCCTCGGCCATCAATCAATGGCGATGGCCTTTGGAGGTGAGATTATCCGAGCGGAACGCCTGATGCACGGAAAGACATCGATGATCCACCATGATGGTAAAACGATTTTTCAGGGACTTGCCAACCCTTTTGAGGCAACACGCTATCACTCGCTTGTTGTGAATCGTTCCAATCTTCCGGACTGTTTCGAGATTTCCGCGGAAACTGCCGAAGGGGAGATTATGGGACTTCGACACAGAACCCTCGGCGTGGAAGGTGTGCAGTTCCATCCCGAGTCTATATTGACCACGTCTGGCAAGGAGATGCTGAAGAATTTTTTGAAATTGTAAGGTAGGTCATGGCATTGGGACCCATCAGGAAAAACCGAAGCCCAAGCATCCCTAGGTTCCTCTAGTCGCCGCCCCTGTAACGTATAGCCCGTCGTAGTACTAGTGATCAAAGACGCCATTGCCAAATTAGCCGACCACGTCAGCCTTTCTGAAAAGGAGGCTGAAGAGGTGCTGCTGCAAATCATGGAGGGCGGAGCCACTCCCGCGCAGATTGCCGCCTACCTTATGGGTCTCCGGATGAAAGGTGAAACGGTTGAAGAAATTGCGGGGTCGGCCAGGGCCATGCGGGCACGAGCGACAAGAATCCGGGCGAGTGATCCGCTCGTGGTTGATACCTGTGGTACAGGAGGGGACCGGAGCAATACGTTCAACATTTCAACCACGACAGCCTTCGTGGTGGCCGGGGCAGGTCTCACAGTCGCCAAGCACGGAAATCGTTCCGTCTCTTCGAGGTCCGGCAGCGCCGATGTGCTGACGGCCTTAGGCGTTCGCATCGATCTTCCAGTGGAGCGGGTAGCGGATTGCATCAATGAGGTGGGAATCGGTTTCTTGTTTGCACCCCTCTTCCACGGCGCGATGAAACACTGTGCCGATCCTCGACAGGAAATGGGTGTGCGGACTCTGCTGAACATTCTTGGACCTTTGAGCAATCCCGCTGGGGCCACGGTGCAGGTGCTGGGCGTCTATGATCAGAAGCTAACCGAGTTGTTGGCAAAGGTCCTGATTCATTTGGGGAGTCAGCATTGTTTTGTTGTGCATGGCATGGATGGGTTGGACGAGATTACCTTGACCGAGCGCAGCCAAGTGTCTGAAGGGAGGGCAGGCCGCGTTTCCACGTATTTCCTTGACCCGAGTGATGTTGGGCTCGCCCGTGTTCCGCTAAAGGAGTTAACAGGGGGGGGCGCAGAGGACAACGCTCGCATTACGAGGGAGGTCCTAAAGGGATGGAAGGGGCCGAAACGCGACGTGGTATGTCTAAATGCGGCCGCGGGTCTCGTCGCGGGAGGGAAGGCGAAAACCTTTCAAGAGGGCTTTCAATTGGCGGGGCGGGTCATTGATAACGGGGCGGCCATGGAGAAGTTGGAGCGGCTCATTGCGTTTACCAACCGGACGTGAGGTGTGACAGGTGAGGGGCGGGGGAAAGACACTCAGCACTATTATCTTGCATGTTACGCGTCACGGGTCACGGTCTTAAGATGATTCTCGATCGGATTCTCGAGCACAAAAGGGCGGAGATTCGGCATAAGCAGAGCCGGGGGTATTTGGCGGATCTCAAAGCCAGGATTGCGGACCGGCTTCCGCCCATACCCTTTGGCTTGACGTTGGAGGCGACAAGAACACCATCAAGCCCCGCTCTGATCGCGGAGGTGAAGAAAGCCTCTCCGAGCCTGGGACTGTTGCGGAAGGAGTTTGAACACACCTTCGATCCGGTGAAGATTGCAGAGACCTACAGAGACCATGGTGCCAGCGCTGTTTCTGTCCTGACCGACGAACACTTTTTCCAAGGGAGCCTTGATGACTTGAAACGCGTGAAGGAGAAAGTCGAACTGCCGGCGCTGAATAAGGAATTCATGGTCCATGAGGTCCAGTTTTATGAAGCACGCGCCTATGGTGCCGATGCTGTCTTGCTGATCGTGGCCGCTGTGGAGAGAAAACAACTTCAAGACTTTTTTGCTGTGGCTCGGGAGCTTGCCCTCGACCCTTTGCTAGAGGTGCATGATGAGCGGGAGCTGGACGTGGTTCTGGAATGGCTTCCGGAATCCAGGCTGATTGGAATCAACAATCGCGATCTCAGGACTTTTGCAACAGATCTTTCTGTCACAGATCGGTTGGCCAAACGTATCCCTGCTGGCAAGGTCATCGTCAGTGAGAGCGGGATTCATCACCGGAACGATGTGGAGCGGATCATGAGCTCCGGCGCTCACAGCATGCTGGTGGGCGAGTCCCTGATCCGATCGGATGACGTGGAAAAGACAATCAAGGAACTGCGGGGAAACCCGGACACATGACCCATGCCGTCATAGCTCTATGACCTCTGTACGATGGAGGAATCCCGGTGAAGCGTCCAAAAGTAAAGGTCTGTGGCATTACGAATTACGACGATGCCGCCAAGGCCGTCGAGGCTGGGGTTGATGCGCTGGGATTCGTTCTTTATCGTGACAGCCCACGATTTGTTCAAACCGAGGTCGTGATGCGGATCGTGGCCAAGCTGCCACCCTTTGTGGTGCCCGTCGGAGTATTTGTGAATGAGGACGCAAAAGTTGTTCGGGATCTCATGGATGAGTGTGGCCTAAGCCTGGCGCAGCTTCACGGCGATGAAACGGCCGCCTATTGCGAGTCTCTGGGGCGTCCTGCCCTTCGTGGCCTTCGTCTTCGAAATCAGGGAACCCTCTTGCACATGGCCGAGTTCAAAGGCCTCGCCAACGTCCGGGGCTTCGTCGTGGACGCGTGGTCAGAAAAAGGGTATGGCGGGACTGGAGAGGTGGCAGACTGGGAATTGGCCGCTGAGGCGGCCAAAGCCGCGGATATTCTGCTTGCGGGAGGGCTGACGCCGGAAAACGTTCAGGAGGCGGTCCGGCAGGTTCAGCCGTATGGGGTTGATGTCAGCAGCGGGGTCGAATCCAGGCCGGGGAAAAAGGATCATGCCAAGATGCTGGCCTTTGTCCAGGCTGCGAGACTTGTGTCTTAGAAGTCCGAAAGTTATACTGCTGCCGTGATCTCTTCCCTTCGGGTTGGAGAAGGATCGAATCAAATACCCAGGACGTTGCGTGATGCCATCTCTCCCTGACAAACACGGAAGATTTGGACCATACGGCGGGCGCTTCGTGCCGGAGACCCTGATGCCGGCCTTGCTGGAATTGGAGCAAGCCTATGTGAAGGCCAGCCGGGATCGCGCGTTTCGAACCGAATTGGAGACCTATTTCTCTGATTATGTCGGACGGCCAACGCCCCTGTACCTTGCCGAACGCCTTACCAAACGGTTAGGGGGAGCCAAGATCTATCTCAAGCGGGAAGACCTCTGCCACACGGGGGCGCACAAGATCAATAACGCGATAGGACAGGCGCTCCTGGCACGGCGAATGAAGAAGCCGAGGGTGATCGCCGAAACTGGCGCTGGACAACATGGGGTTGCGGTCGCGACCGTCGCCGCGATGTTTGGCCTGGCCTGTGAGATTTATATGGGCACGGAAGACATGCAGCGGCAAGCGTTGAACGTCTTTCGCATGCGGCTGCTCGGTGCCAAAGTCACCGGCGTCGACGCCGGAAGCCGGACCCTCAAGGACGCCATCAGCGAAGCCATGCGTGATTGGACGACGAATGTGCGGTCCACCCACTACATTCTTGGCTCCGTCCTCGGCGCCCATCCGTATCCAATGCTGATCCGGGACTTCCAGGCGGTGATTGGCCGAGAGGCCAGACGGCAGGTATTGAAGGCAGAGGGTCGCCTGCCAGATTATCTCATCGCCTGTGTCGGTGGAGGGAGCAACTCCATGGGATTATTTTACCCATTCCTGAAGGACAAGAGGGTAAAGATGATCGGAGTAGAGGCAGGGGGGTTGGGACTGCAAAGCGGAAAACATGCGGCGCGGTTTGCCGGGGGGCGCCCTGGCGTGCTTCATGGAACGATGACCTACCTACTTCAGGATCAGGAAGGGCAAGTGAGTCTCACGCACTCTGTTTCTGCTGGCTTGGACTATGCGGCGGTAGGGCCTGAACACAGTTTCTACCATGATGCCGGCAGGATCCGGTACACATCCTCGACCGATGAAGAGGCCTTGACGGCATTTGATGTGTTGTCGCAGGAGGAAGGCATCGTTCCCGCCTTGGAGAGCGCCCATGCGATCGCCGAAATCATGAAACTGGTTCCAACGCTGAAAAAACGCCAGGTGGTCATCGTGAACCTCTCTGGCCGGGGGGACAAGGATGTCCAACAAGTGGCGAGGCTTAAAGGAGTCAACCTATAAGACCGTAAACCGTCATAGGTGAGGCGTCATGAGTAATCAAGGAACTGTCGGCTGTCTGTCTGTGAACTTCCTTGTGAAAATCTCATGACCATCACCAATCGCGAGTATTGTGAATGAACCGACTTGAAAGCAGGTTTGACCAGCTTCGGGCAAAGGGGGAAACGGCGCTGATTATCTACCTCATGGCAGGTGACCCTTCCCCACAAGACACGGAAGCCCTGGTGCTGGAGATGGAACAGGCGGGGGCCGATATTATTGAGCTGGGCGTGCCATTTTCCGACCCTATTGCCGATGGCCCCGTTATTCAACAGGCAGCCGAACGGGCTCTCCGTAGCGGGACATCCCTTCGCCGTATCCTAGAAACTGTGGCCCATCTACGAGCCAAAACTCAAATTCCGCTCGTGCTGATGGCCTACTACAACACGATCTATGCGATGGGCTTAGAAACCTTTTGCCGACAGGCCGTCGCGGCTGGT
This sequence comes from Nitrospiraceae bacterium, assembly GCA_041616875.1. Lineage (GTDB taxonomy): Bacteria > Nitrospirota > Nitrospiria > Nitrospirales > Nitrospiraceae > JBFJQA01. The sequence goes on from JBFJQA010000005.1 coordinate 26,121, forward strand.
GTCGACGGGTTGATAGTCCCGGATATGCCGCCGGAGGAAGCAGGCAGCCTGGAAAAGCCCGCGTCACAACATGGCCTCTCCATCGTGTTCTTGCTTGCCCCCACGAGCACCGATACTCGAAGAGCCTTTGTGGCTCGACGATCACGGGGATTTGTCTACTATGTGTCGCTCACGGGGATTACCGGCTCCAAGCTCACTGATATGGAGGACGTTCGCAGGAATGTGGCGAAGATTCGTCAGAAAACGCGGGTCCCTGTTGCAGTCGGGTTCGGAATCTCGACCCCACAGGATGTTTCCGATGTTGCCAAGTTTGCCGATGGGGTGATCGTCGGCAGCGCCATCGTTCGGCAGATCGCAGCATGTCAGCAGGCTCCCGATATGCCGGTGAGGGTTGGACAGTTCGTCCGGTCGCTGAAACACGGCATGAAAGGGCTCGTTTCTTCCTAAACTCCCTCTAGGCCTGCCGTCCGGAGGTGATCCCGCTTCTTCCATTTCCATGACAGCCCGGCCGTGCTCCACGGGTCTCTATTGAGGCAGGTGTGCCACCATACGCTCAGCCAGTTTTTCGGCCAGGTCCCGCAATTTTGGTTTAAAAAACCAGTATGATTTCACCGTATGATGTTTAGCTCGCCAAATTGTGGAGCCTGAAGCGGTATCGACCAGTCGGAACGTGAACGTCACCTTTGCAAGGTTGTCTCCCTCAGCGCGCACATACTCCCAGTCATCAACCTTTACGACCAGGAAGGCGTCAACCCGCAGGATTTGGCCTAGGCGACCCGCCTCTTCCCGATCAGATTTGCCGTCCGTTTCAAGCTTGTTATAGTAGTTGACGAGAGCTCCCACCGCATCTTGATCTTCACGAAGGATGGTATTGACTTGTTCCGCCCCAAGGATTTGGTCGTACACCTTGTCCTTTCTCAGAGCGGTAATCACGACCTGGTGAGCCGGTTCCCTCGCTCCATCGAGGTCACCCACAATAGGGGGTAAAACCGCCAGGGATGTGGGTAGAAACCTTTCTGCCCGTGGCCCTTCCCAGACCTGGTCCAGTCCTCCACAGCCGGGAAATGTGAGCGCCCCGAATAGAAGAATGAGGCAGGTTCTAATCTTCATAAGCATGAAACCTATTATAGCAAGAAACCAGGTCTATTTGCGTGACACGTTCAGGCACCAGTATCTGGACAATTCTAATGCGAGTTGACGCTCTCCCTGTTACCTAAGGGAAATGCGCCAACCTGTCAAGGCGAATTGAATTGTCTGGTTTTCGTGCAAGCGGGAACGAATGATGGGCAAGAGATTCAGGGGTTAGGGTGGAACATCAAGTTGCCTACTGAACAAATTGGCCGTCCTCCATGTGAACGACGCGATCTGTCTGGGCAGACAATTTTTCGTTGTGGGTGATGATCACAAATGTGGTGCCATGCGCACGGTTCAGGTCACGCAGCAAGGCAAAGAGAGCCTCGCCTGTGTGTGTATCCAGGTTTCCGGTTGGCTCATCAGCCAGCACGACATCCGGTCGTTGCATGAGTGCTCTCGCCACGGCAACCCGCTGTTGTTCTCCACCCGAAAGCTCTCCGGGCTTATGATGAAGACGGTCGCCGAGGCCCACATCCTTCAAGAGGGCTTTCGCTTCGCCCTCAACGTCACCCAATGGCCGTTTTCTAATTAAGGCGGGCAAGCAGGTATTCTCCAGGGCCGTGAATTCAGGAAGAAGGTGATGAAACTGAAAGACGAAGCCAATCCGCCGATTCCGGAATTCCGCCTGTTGGTGTTCTGCCAACTGGAACAGATCCTGGCCTTCAAATGTCACTGTTCCGCTGGTCGGCCGATCCAGCATCCCGATGATGTGTAATAACGTGCTTTTCCCCGCTCCGGAGGCACCGACAATAGAAAGGAATTCCCCGCGACTGATGTCAAGGTGGACGCCTCTGAGGACTTTTACTTCGCGCTCACCCATGGGAAAGGATTTAAAGACGTTACGGACTTCAATCATGGAGACCCGGCATCCTTCCTATTCATACCTCAAGGCGGCAGCGGGGTCTAATTTGGCAGCCTGCCAGGAAGGCATGAGCGTCGCCGCGAAACTAATCAGAATCGCCGACACCGAGACGAGGACCACATCCAGGACTTGCACGTTCACCGGGACATGAGAAATGTAATACACGGATGGATCAAAGGTCCAATAGGTCTGGATCAACCAGAGAAAAGTATAGCCTAAGGGAATTCCAATTGTTGTCCCAGTGAGGCCGATGATGAGCCCATTGACCATGAAAATGCGCATGATCGATCGACGTGTTGCACCCATGGCCTTCAGGATGGCGATCTCTCGCTGCTTTTCGTTGACGATCATGGTCAGGGTGCTGACTATATTGAAGGAAGCGACAATGGTGATGAGGACCAGCAGCAGAAACATCATGGTCTTTTCAAGCTTCAAGGCAGAAAACAGGTTGCGATTGAGTTGCATCCAGTCTCGGGCCCGAAATGGCAGGCCGAGTGTCGCTTCGATCGTGTCGGCGATCTCCGAGGCCTTGAAGATGTCGTCCACCTTCACCTCAATGCCCGTGACGGTGCTCCCCATATTGAAAAAGTTTTGAGCTTCGCTAAGAGCGATATAGGCGAAGGAGGAATCGTATTCGTACATGCCCGATTCGAAAATGGCAACAACCTTAAACGGTCGAATCTTAGGAACCATGCTGATCGCCTTGATAGGGCCGACAGGCGACACCACATTCACCTTGTCTCCGACAAACAGCCCTAGGCGCCTGGCCAATTCTCTTCCTAGGATGATTCCTCGGTGAACTGGTGAAGGGCCCAGTTCTTTGCCGTTCCCTGCAGATGGAGTTGGAGGTGGTGACGTCTTCAGTTCAAGATCCTCTAGGCTGCCCGCTTTGATATTGTTGCCCAATTCGGTGACCTGAATCTCCTTAACCGGGTCGATTCCCCGCAGTACGATTCCCTGGACTGCAGAGCGGGACGTTAAGAGAACCTGCCGATACACAAACGGGGTGGCGGCCAGCACTTGCGGGATATCCTCAAGGCGACTGACCAGCTCCGCATACCTGTCCATGTTGTCCCGTGTTCGATCTTGAACGATAATGTGAGAGGTCGCTCCGAGAATCTTTGCCTGCAGATCTTCCTTAAAGCCGGTCATGATTCCGAGCGTGCCGATGAGAGCGGCAACGCCAAGTGTAATTCCTGCCACGGACACGAAAGTATTCAGGGAAATCGTTCGCTGGCGGCGCTTCGCGCGCAGGTACCGTAGTCCGATGAAGAGTTCATAAGGGAGAGACACCGTTATTTCTCCGGTCTGAGCTGCGGAAAGAGTATCACGTCGCGAATAGAAGCCTGGTTGGTAAGTAGCATGACAAGACGGTCAATGCCGATCCCTTCCCCGGCGGTGGGGGGCATGCCGTATTCCAAAGCTCGCAAAAAATCCTCGTCGAGACAGTGCGCCTCTTCATCGCCGGCGGCGCGCTGGTCAGCTTGTGCCTCGAATCGTTGTCGCTGATCCAGCGGGTCGTTCAGCTCAGAGAATGCGTTCGCGATTTCACGTCCTGAAATATACAACTCAAACCGGTCGGTGAGTGTGGGGTCCGCGTCTTTCCGTCGAGCGAGCGGAGAGAGTTCAGTGGGGTAGTCCGTAATGAATGTCGGCTGAATCAACTTGGGCTCAACGGTCTCCTCGAAGATGGTGTTCAAAATCGCCACGAGCTCTGCGTTACCCTCAATGGTCAGGTTCAACTCTTTGGCTGCCCGCAGGGCCGCAGCCCGATCTTGCAGGACAGCAGGGTCAAATTTGTTGACCTCCAGGATGGCTTGACGGAAGGACCAACGGGGCCATGGCGGCTCTAGGCATATTGTCTGCCCCTGGCATTCAAAAGTCGTAGTGCCGAAAACCTGCGTTGCCAGGTACGCGAACAGTTCTTCGGTGAGGGCCATGAGGTCGGTATAGTCTGCATAGGCCATGTAGAATTCGAGCATGGTGAACTCGGGATTATGAATCGTCGAGATGCCTTCATTTCTGAAGTTGCGGTTGATCTCGAATACTCGTGGAAATCCGCCGACGATTAATCGTTTGAGATACAGTTCCGGAGCCACACGGAGAAATAAGTCAGTCTTAAGGGTGTTGTGGTGGGTCACGAACGGACGCGCCGTTGCCCCTCCAGGGATGGGGTGCATCATCGGTGTCTCAACTTCGAGGAACCCCTTTTCAACCAGGAAGGTGCGAATGGCCGAGATAATCCGGCTTCTCGTCTCGAAGATGTCATGAACATGCGGATTGGCAATAAGGTCAACATATCGCTGGCGGTAGCGAATCTCGATGTCGGTCAAGCCATGCCATTTTTCAGGCAGAGGGTGGAGGGCCTTACTCAAAAAGGTCAACGTTTGTACTTCGACGGTACACTCATCTGTTTTTGTCCGAAAGAGGACTCCGCTGACCCCAATCCAATCACCTAAGTCAAGCTCCTGAGAGATTTTGTACTGGTGTTCCCCTAACAGATCCTTCTTCAGATATACCTGAAGTCGATCTGGACCATCTTGCAATACCGCGAAGGCAGCCTTTCCGAATCGGCGGAGCGCCACAATCCTTCCGGCCAGTGTGCAGGAAATACGTTCTTCCTCGAGAGACGCCTTCGTCTTCTTCCCATGCTTGCGAATGAGATCCCCCGCGCGGTCCGTTGCCAGGAAGCGGGTGCCATAGGGCTGGACGCCGAGCTCCCTGAGCGTCTCTAGTTTACGAATCCGTTGTTGGCGCTGCTCGTTCAGTTCGTCCATCTGTAAGAAGCTTTACCCCTCATTCATCGCGGCGTTCTGGTTTTATCGGCAGCTTCCTTGGTGAGAAAGGCGTCGACAAATTCATCGAGTCCGCCGTCCGTCACGGCAGTAACGTTCCCCGACTCATGCCCTGTCCGGTGGTCCTTGACCATTTGATAGGGCTGGAACACATATGATCGAATCTGACTTCCGAACCCGATCTCCTTTTTTTCGCCCACAATGGATTGGAATTCTGCGTCCTTCTTCTGCTGCTCCAACTCATAGAGTCTGGCTTTTAACACCTTCATGGCGCCCGATTTATTTTTAAGCTGTGAGCGCTCATTCTGACACTGCACGACAAGACCTGTTGGAATATGTGTAATGCGGATCGCGGTTTCCACCTTGTTGACATTCTGTCCGCCGGCACCTCCGGAGCGGAAGGTGTCGATCCTGAGGTCCTTGTCATCAAGGTCTAACTCGACATCGTCCTCCAACTCTGGGTACACAAACACAGAGGCAAACGAGGTGTGTCGGCGTTTGTTGGCATCGAAAGGGGAGATGCGTACAAGCCGATGTACTCCGGCCTCCGCCTTGAGGTACCCGTAGCTGTAGGGACCATTGATGGCCACAGTGGCACTCTTGATTCCGGCTTCGTCTCCGGCTTGGAGGTCTAACATTTCCACCTTGAAGCCCTTTCGCTCCGCCCAACGTGCATACATGCGAAGGAGCATCTGAGCCCAGTCCTGCGATTCCGTTCCGCCTGCTCCAGGGTGAATAGCGAGGATGGCGTTGTTGGCATCCCGTTCGCCGGACAGGAGCAGCTCGATCCGCAGCTGCTTCATGGAGGTTTCGAATTGAGAGAGTTCTGATGCGAGCTCCCGCTCGAGCTCGGCATCTCCGCTCTCTTCGGCCAGTTCAACCATGGCCGTGAGGTCATTGTAGCGCCGCTCCAAATCAGACCAGCGTTGAACCTCTCGCTCCATAATCGCCCTCTTGCGGCTGACGCGGGCAGCAGCCTGGGGATCTTTCCAGAAATCAGGTTGAGCGGCTTCTCTTTCCAGAGCTTTGAGGTCGGCGGTTATGTGGGGAAGGTCAAAGATGCCCCCGTAGTTCGCTAATCTCTTCGCCAATCGTTCGGAATCTCACACGTAACTGATCAAGCATGTCACTCTCCTTTGACTAGGTGCGTTCGGCGGTGGACTTTGGGGCAAACGATAGGGGTTTTCCCGTTGGTTAAAGCTTGTGCGCTGGGGTATCCTGCCCCGGCCTCCGAAAAGCCCAGGCTAGCAAAATTCCGGCTATTATAACACAGCTATAGGCAAAGACATCTCCATAGTGAGAGTAAAACGTAGGGACTCGATTAAGGTGAAGCTTTCCCTGTGTGGCCAATTCTTGGAAAATGGGGGTGTGAAGGAGGATACGACCGTCAGAATCGATTAAGCCGGACACGCCGGTGTTCGCAGCCCGAGCAAACGGCGTTCTGTTTTCTACGGCTCTGAAGACAACCATACTGAAATGTTGGAATGGGGCTACCGATTCTCCAAACCAGGCGTCATTGGTAATAGTAACCATAAAGTCGACGCCCTTCTTGGCGAATGCTCTGACGAGGTTCGGGAAGATCACCTCGTAGCAGATGACGACCCCAAATTGGAGCTCTCCCTTGCCGTCACGACGCGGAATTCCCATGACCGTCGGTCCACTCCCGGATTCAAAGTCTCCAATGCCTTGCACGAATTTGTCCAAAAAAAACAACAACGACGACTTCAATGGAATGTACTCTCCGAATGGCACGAGATGCTGCTTATCATAACGATCGACTATTAATCCTTTGGGAGAAAGGAGGTAGGCGCTGTTAAGCAAATACGGATGGCCGTTGGGGTAAAAACGAACCGCAGGGCTTCCAAAGAGCAGGGGAACGCTTTCACTTTCAACCAGTCTCCTGATGGCGCCTTGGTAAAGGGGCTCCCGTTCAAAGAGGAAGGGGGTGGCGGCCTCGGGCCACACGACGAGGTCTGAACCAGTCGCGGCCTCCAGCGTGAGACGCCGGAGCCGTGAGAGGGTTTGGTCGAGATAAGCAGCATCCCACTTGTGAGCCTGGTCGATATTGGGTTGCACCAACCCAACCGCGAGAGGTTGGGAACCACCGAGCAGTGCATTGTTCGGTACGGGTCGAGAATTCGTCAATTGCATGTGGCCATACGTCACCGTGATGCTCATGGCTGCTAGGGCCGCGCCTATGGGTATCCAGGGAATCGGTCTGGCTTTTTTCTGCTGGAGAAGTTGAAAGACCCATTTGCTAGCCTCGGTGACTGCGCCATTCACCAGGACAATTAAGAAGGACACCCCGTAGACGGCGGTATGGTCGGCGATCTGGATCGCAGTGATCCATCGGTATTGGGAATAGCCCAGGAGACACCATGGGAGGCCTGAAAACAGATAGGTGCGTAAGAGTTCCAGCCCTACCCAGATACAGGCTGCTCCCAAAAAAGCGAGGGGAAGAAGTCTCTGTTGAAGCCAGGCCAGGGCTAGGGCGTATCCCGCGAGGTAGAGCCCTAGGTAGGTTGCCAGAAGAAGCATGACCACGTAACTGATGGCGAGCGGCATTTTGCCGTAAAGGTTCATGGCCGTGACAACCCAGCTCATGATCCCGACGAACGCGATCACTCCGGTCATCCATCCGAGCCAAAATGCTCGTTTCAAGGAGGTATTGGTGATGGCAAGATGAAGGGGAACGAGGAGGATCCAGGCAAGGAAGCCGAAATCGAAATTGGCGAAGCAGAGGGGGAACATCAACCCGCTCGCGCTAGCGAGGAGGACTTGACGCGCGAGAGTTGAATTCATCAGCCGTACCATAGCGAATCGTGCAATCCCTTGCAAGCTTTCATCGGCGGGGAAAAGTGTGTACAAATTCTGTGCTGGGAGGGAACGAGAAGGTTGTGCCTCAGACCGGATCTCGTTCGGACATTCTCGGTATCTGGCACCTCGCGCGTTGGCCGCATGAGTCTCTTCGTTACGGGAGGATTGCACCATGAGAAACATCTACCTCGGTTCATTGACGATGTGCTGTATATTGTTCGCTGCCGTTCCTGCCTGGGCTGAGGAAGAGGCGCTGCCGAAAAAGATAAGCATGAAACTCTTGCGAGGGGTCGCAAACCTTTCGACGGGGTGGATCGAACTGGGCAAGCAGCCGTACCTGGTTGGAGCGGAGCATGGGTGGGTTATGGGCGTTCTTAGGGGGCCCTTCGATGGCATCGGGATGTTTGTCGCGAGGACGGTTGGGGGAGCCTATGAAATTCTGACGTTCCCATTGCCCATTCCACCGAGTTACCGGCCTTTGGTCCAGCCCAATTTTTCCTGGCAACCCGAGCTGCCCTCGTCAGCCCCATGATCCTGTGTTCAAAGATTTCTTCCCGAAGCCACCCTTGCAGCACTCTTCCGGGCAGTGATAAGATCACGACGTATACTATGGAGGAGTAGCACCATGCCAAACGTCACCTTGCTGTATTCGCCAAGTTGCGGCGCCTGTCCGTCGGCCAAACAGCTGTTCAAACAAATGAGAGTCAAGTATAGCTTTAGTTACCGTGAGGTCGATATTACGACTCCTGATGGGCAGGAGTTAGCCGAGCGGCATTCCGTTCGGGCCGTGCCCGCAACCATCATCAACGGACGCCTCACATTCATTGGGGTGCCGACGCGGCAGAGTGTGGAGAAAGCCCTCGGCCCCAAGCCGAGCTAAACCAATATCAGGAGAAGACGACACCATGGGGCCAGATGACGACGAGATGATGTTCGAGTTGCCGCCCTTGCCTCTCGTCGACAAGGGTCCTCCACCTGACTGTCCGATTTGTGCCGAGCCGATGTCCTTTATCGATGGCGACTGGGCTTGCCAGGACTGCAATGGGGAAATGCTCGGGCCCGAAACTGGATAGATACGCGTGCTAATGGGCGAGGAACCATGGGCAATCGACCGTAGCCAGAACAACCGCCTTCGCCGTCCATTTCGGTATCATTCGCCACCTCAGATATTCCGTTTCTCTCGCCTCATGCCGTTCCGTTAGGTCATGCTTAGGGTCGTCACCGGTCCCTTTCATCCCACCCTTGAAGAAGCTCTAGTGGCGGACGTCCGGCGTCTCAAGAACGACGACGCCCTGGCCGCTCTCACTCTCGTGGTTCCCTCCGAGGCCGTCCAGCGCAGGCTGAAATGGCTCCTCTGTGTCGAGCATCAATTGTCCTTACTGGATGTTCACTTCCTGACCTTTTACGAGTTTGCTCTACGCCTCGTGAGGGAAAGCCCGAGTCCTAGCAGGTCCCAGCCTCCCGCGCTCCGTACGGAGTTTTATTTTGAAGAGTGCATACACCATCTCTTGAGGACGCACATTCCTTCCTCCTCGAGCTGGGCAGGACTGACCGAGATGCCAGGTGTGTGGGCGGCTCTCTGGGCCACCCTGAAAGATTTGAAAGATGCGGGAGTCCCTACCGACTTTGATGTGGAGGTCTTCCTAGAGGCGGCAGGCGGAGCCGAGCATGATTCGGAGATATTGAGAGGGGCCAGTCTGCAGAGACTGTTGCGTCTGTATGGCGCACTACGAGGTGAGTTGGACCGTCTTGGCGTTGGAGATTATGAGGACGTGGCTGTTCCCGCAAAGGAGCTTGTTCGATCTTCCAAGTTCTTGGACCGCCAGGAACGCATCCTCTACTACGGCTTCTATGATCTCACCCAGGTTCAGCTCGATCTGTTCCAGACCGTGTCACATACTTTTCCGACCACCCTCTATTTTCCTTTAGTCAAAGGTCATCCCTCCTTCGCCTTCGCGCAGCGCTTCTTCGAACGGTACATACAGGGTCTGATCCCAGGAGAGCCGGAGAGCCATCACGCCTTGGCCACACCGCGGGCGAGCCATACATCCCTGGGAAGTCGGCCGACCTGCCGCGTGGTGAACATGTCCGGCCTCCTGGATGAAGTGACGGTGGTTGCCAAGGAGATTCTGAGTTTGGTGGAAGATCGCGGGTACACCTTTCAAGACATCGGCGTCGTTGCACGAACATTGGCTCCCTACGAGTCTATTCTTCCAAGAGTCCTCGACCAACATCAGATCCCCTTCACGTCAACGGTGGGCCGGCCGCTTGCTTCCTTCCCGTTTGTCAAGGCCGCCGTCCAACTCCTGGGCCTCCGTATCCATGGATTTCCTCGCAATGAGGTCATGGATTTACTCACTAGCCCCTTTATCCGCGCCAGGGCTCTCGGCCCTTCGGGTCTTCTCGAAACGGTTGTCCCGCGTTCGGATCTCTGGAATATGGCTAGCCTCCACCTTGGGATCGTGAAAGGAATGGACGAGTGGCGACGCCTGTTGGCGTTTCAGGAGGCAGGCCTTTCATGGAGTAAAGGTGAGGAGGACGAACTAGGTCGAGAGGGAATTCCGCCCGAGCAGATCCAGTGGCTGTGGTGCGCCGTTGCCGCCTTAGACGAGATGCTCGCAACCCTCCCCGAGATCGGCTCATGGTCTGAGTATGTCACGGCGGTAGAAGGCATGTTCGATCGTTGCCTGGTCTCTCCGTCAGACGATGACATCCTGGGTGGGATCGGTTCATCCGGAACCTTGGTCAAAAGATTTCAGGAAAGTTTCGATCAGTTGCGAGCCTTAGGCCAGATTGGCGCCACGATCTCACTGTTGGATTTCTGCGGGGCGTTCCATCGGTTGATGGAGGAAACAAGGATGCCCATCGTGGAGGATTCCGTGCAGGGTGTGCAGGTCCTTGACGCCATGGCCGCAAGGGGAATTCCCTTTCGCGCGCTGTTCGTCCTGGGCCTGAATGAAAAAGTGTTCCCGCGACATATTCGCGAGGATGCCTTTCTCAGGGATCGTCAGCGGCGGATCTTGGAAACGGACCTTGGCTTCAAGATCCCTGAAAAACTAGCAGGGTATGACGAGGAGAAACTGCTTCTTCACCTCTTGTGTCAAGCGGCACGAGAGCACCTGATGTTCTCGTATCTGCGGACCGACGCATCTGGAAATTTCCTCGTTCCGTCGAGTTACCTCGATGAGATTCGGCATGAATTTGTCGGTGTGGCTGAAGTGCCTGTGCCACGGCAGTTGACGAGCAAATTTGATCAAGAAGATCACTATCGGAACGAACGACTGACTCCTTCCGAGCTTGCGTTGAAACTGCTTCTACAGCGTCGGGTTCCCCGCCGTCTTCTGGAAACGGTCCATCCGACAGGAGTTCTAGTGGACCGTGGGCTTCGGGTGCTCCGCCGGATGGAACGCACAGCCCAGGGCTTAGGGCATTTTGATGGCATGACGGGCCCTTTGGAGATCTTTTGGGCTGCACGTATGAAACGAGGGATGTCACCGACCGCGTTGCAAGAATATGCCACGTGTCCCTTTCGGTATTTTGCTGGCAGGGTCTTAGGGCTCGCTCCTTCGGTGGTGGCGGAGCGCATCGACCAGATCGGTCCGGTGGAATTGGGTATGTTGGCCCATGCCATCCTCTGTCGCTGTCTTCGGACACTCAGGGATCAAGGATTCTTTCTCGGCTCGGCCATCGACCCGCTCGATCCATTTGCGATTCTGGTAGAAGTCGCAAGCCGAGAGTTTGATGAGTATGCCCGCTCCCATGCAATTGGGTTTGTCCTCGTCTGGGAGTTACATCAGGAGCGGCTTCTTGGGTTCTTGCGAGAAGTGCTTCGGGAGGAGCTTCATGAACTTCTCGATGGAGGGTGGGAGCCGGTGTTGTTTGAAGAGGATACACGGGGAGTCTTAGCCGTCACGTTCTCCCAAGGGAAGGAAGCCGTACAACTCGTAGGGCGAATAGACCGGATTGATTACTCGGCCCCCAAGCACCTGTACCGAATCGTCGACTACAAATACAAAGCGACGCAGGCACCCCAGGTACTAGACAAAAATCTCAAGCTTGGAGCGGTGCGCGGGCTTCGTCTGCAGCCGCCATTGTACCTCCTGATGGCCCAAGCCGATGTGGCGACGCGCTTACCCCATACGGAGGAAAGAGGGGCGGCGGCTTGCCAAGGGGTGTGTTTTTACTACTTGGCCCCGAGGTGGAAACATAAGGAAAGGGACGTGGTCACACGAGTTGTGTTTCCGGGTGACGCGTGGGATTCCGTGTTACGGTCGCCCCTTGAACGCGCGATCGGTCAGATCCTGAACGGTATTCGAGAAGGTCAGTTTTTCATCCATCCAGGTGAGTACTGCGAACGGTGTGACTACCGTTTGATATGCCGAAGAAGTCACCAGTCGACCTTACGAAGGCTACGGAAGGCTCCTCAGTACGCAGCTCACCTTAAAGACCTCCGTCGAGCTCGGCTTCAAGAGGATGATGAGGGTGGGGACGGCACCATCGCTGTCAAACGGGCTTCGTCCGCCGCCCCGGCGGGAGGGAGCAAGTCTTCGACGCAAGACGATCTGGAGAGCTGATGAAGGATCTTGTCGACAGAGACGCGCGGGAGCGGGCGGCGACCGCGACGGACCGCAACATCGTCGTGACCGCTGGGGCGGGGACCGGGAAAACAACCTTGTTGGTGGATCGTTTGATGCACCTCTTGGTTCGTCAGCCTCATCCCATTGCGATCGGAGAAATTGTCGCTCTGACCTTCACGAATAAGGCCGCCAATGAAATCAAGCTCAGACTCAGAGAGCGATTGAGCATCTTGATGGAGCTGGACTTCGGGAACCCACCCGAGAGTCTTCCGCGGCGGCGTGTGTGGAGCACCTTACAGGATCTCAGAACACATAGTGCTCTGACCGAGGAGCACCTCCGCGATCTGGCTGGAAAGGCGCTTCGAGACCTGGAGAAGAGCCAGATAGGGACGATTCATAGTTTTGCTGCCCATCTGCTTCGCCTGTATCCCGTGGAAAGTTGTATCGACCCTTCCTTCAAAGAGGATGAAGGTCAACGGTTCAAGGAGCATTTTGCACAGGAATGGATACGCTGGCTCGATGAGGAGCTGACCGGTTCCGGTCCACGTCATGACATTTGGAAACTGGTCTTGCGCAAGATCGAATTGGAAGATATTCGTGATCTCGCCATGGGGTTCGCCGGAGAACTGGTTCCTCTAAGGCAGCCACCGGCTCTCGTCGAAAACGGTGATTTGTCGCCACCACTTCGGCACTGGCTGACGCAGCTGGCGGAGAGCGCTCGCCTTCTCCGGTGCACGCACTCAAAAGCGAACACGCTTGAGCGCATGTTGGACGGAGCCGCCTGCTATCTGCAGCTGGTGGCCGAACGAGGACTGCGAGTGACGGAGATCAGGGAAGGCGTGGAAGAGTTGGAGCGAAGCCTGCCCGCGATCACGACTACCTGGTCAAGGGAGGACTATCATTTAGCCAAACGTGTCATTGCAGTGGCTCAGGGTCTTATGAGGCTCGACACTGACGTGCTGGCACCGTTACTGGGGTTACTGGTTCCCTTTGTCGAAGGGTGTCGACGTAGGTTTGTTCAAAGCGGGTATCTTTCATTCGATGGGCTCCTTGCGCGTGCTCGGGATCTCCTGCGTGATCACCCATCGGTCCGCCGTGAGCTCAAACGTCAAATCAAAGCCATCATGGTTGATGAATTTCAGGACACTGATCCG
>JBFJQA010000006.1:0-35326 GCA_041616875.1 Nitrospiraceae bacterium
GGTTTTTGGGCCGAACCCTGGCAAACTGGCCAGTCGGTTTTCGATACAGGCATACTCCAGTTCTCCAATGGTGATGATGCCTAACTTTTCCCAGATAGCTAGGATTTTCTTCGGACCCATGCTCGGAATCGCAGTCATCTCTACCAAGCCAGGTGGAACGCTCTGCCGCAGATCCTCATAGTAGGCCAGCCGTCCGGTGCCCACCAATTCTGCAAGCTTCTCAGCTAGAGCGTGACCGATTCCCTTTATTTCGCGGATTCTTCCAGAAGACACCAGCTCCGTCAGATCCTGGGTCAATCCCTGAATGGTCCGAGCCGCGTTCCGATACGCATTACTCTTAAAGGAGCTCTCCCCCTTGAGCTCGAGCAGCAGCGCAATCTCCTCAAGAATGTGACTGACTTTGCGTTTGTCCATAGCGAGCTTGGATAAAAAAGAGCAGTAGGCGACGGGCAAAAAATCGAGGTAGATCTCAGAAAGAGATGTGGCCGGGTGCCCATCACCTATAGCTTTGGCGCGTTCGCGCGTCATTGTACGCCCGACGTCGAGTCGCCGCAACCATATGGAGTATGCTAGCATACGGCGACACGTACATGGCTCTTTCAACTCCCATTTTGGAAGGAGGGTTTTTCCATGAAAGCCTGTGGGTATCTGCCTTTGTTCCTTGCAGTCATTTGGGCAGGATGGTTTATGGTTCCGCTCGACACTGCCAACGCTCAGCCGATGGGCGGCAATGCGACGACTGAGTCAGTGTGCAATTTTGGGATGGCCAAGGGAGAGCGCTCTCAACGGTGTGAGGTCCCGATACCCCAAAGCTGCCACGTGGCCAAGTTCCCCGGTACGGACAAGCAGTGGACCAACGTCTCAAAGGGCGGCAACATCATGTGTCGCTTTGACGAAACACACACTGACTGGAAAACCCGCATTGTGGGCGCCTGTGGTGAGTGCAAGACGAAGCAGTGCTCAGCCAGATTCAGCGTCATGTTTAATTGTGGCAGCGAAGGAGGGTCTCAACAGTATACGCCTCAGACCCCGGCGCGATGAGGTTGTATGAGACTCTCCGAGAAGATCAGAGCGGAAACCAGGCGGCTGGGTTTTCACGCTGTCGGGATTAGCCGTGTCGACCCACCTCCTCATCAGGATCCTCCCCCTAACAACCCTGATTCCCATCTTCATCGCAGCCGCGCCGCACACCTATGGGAATGGCTCCATCGTGGATATCAGGGCACCATGGCCTGGATGGAACGAGACCCCGAACGTCGGTCTGACCCTCGAAGAGTTCTCCCCGGATGCCGCTCCGTGATCTCCGTTGGCATGAATTACTATACAGACAACCAGGCCGACGAGCGCCCAGGCCATGGGCGAATCGCCCGCTATGCCTGGGGTGAGGATTACCATGACCTGCTACTCGACCGACTAAAACAGCTGGAGGGCTTCATTAAGCGAATGGCCCCGGAAGCGGAGACTCGTCGCTATGTCGACACGGGCCCGGTCATGGAGAAATTCTGGGCTCAGCAAGCAGGGCTTGGCTGGATTGGGAAGCATTCAAATCTGGTCTCTCCTCAGTTCGGATCCTGGCTGTTATTGGGGGAAGTGTTGACGACCCTTGAATTGGCTCCTGACGAGGCCGGAACTGACCTCTGCGGGTCTTGCGCCCTTTGCATCCGAGCCTGCCCGACCGGTGCGATCACGCAGCCGTATGTGGTCGACGCGACCAAATGCATTTCGTATCTGACCATTGAATGGCGGGGCGACGAGGACAACATCCCGAGCGATCTGGCTAGGAAAATGGGTAATCGCATATTCGGTTGCGACGACTGCCTAGACGCTTGCCCTTATAACGCGCAGGCGCATCCGACTGCAGAAGCGGCCTTTCACCCCTCTGCTCTGACGCTCGCCCCAAACCTGACGACCCTCGCTGGCCTCGGCGAGGGGGAATTCAAGAGGACGTTCCGCCGAAGCCCCATCCGGCGTTCCAAGTATGCCGGCTTCCTACGAAACCTTCGCATCGCCACCAGAAATTTGACCAGGTCGGTTGTGTCAAGTTCTTCGGCTTAGATCGTTCTCAGAACGGGGACCAGAGCCAAATCGACCAACCTCGAATCGCCCAAACTCTCCTCCTCAGGAGTCAGAAGGCCTCCTGCCATCAGCTAGCTCACCCCTCTCGAGAAACCTCACAGTGGTCTGGGAGACCATCTACGGGTTCTGTCGAGACGCCGCGCTCATCCCGCGCTACCCAACCCTCAAGGCACGCTCTCCAGGAGGCCAGCATCTCGCACTCAAGTCTTACTCATTCCAGCCGATACAAGTATTGAAAAATACGACACAATTTGCTTTTCTCAGCTTGTCCTGGCTCCCCTGAGCCGAGTTCAGGCGTTCCTACAACCTGGTGCTACACTTGACTATGGTATGAACACGCGCAATGGAAAGAATGGGGCGGTAGGCCCGAAGTGGGTTCCGGCCGGCACCCTCGCCTTGTTGGCGTCTCTGATCTTGCCGGGGGCTTACGAGACCGCCCAGGGAGCGCCCCGGGAAGAACTTGTCCCTATTCTTGGGGTCACAATGGAGGACAAACCTATTGGCACTGTGGCTTACGTTGGCCTCTCCTTTGAAAAAAGAAACGACGAAGGGGGGCTCTCTATACACTTTGGGAATTCGCCGGGCCGCTTCTCCCGAATGGCTCAAACATCCATTGAACAGGCCATTCGTCGCGCAGCACACTCCCTGGACCTCTCACCGGATTCGTGGAGTATCGCCCTATCAGTTCCGTACCGCAACCTTACGATTTATGGGGAAAGCTTGTCCGCCATGGTGGGCCTAAGCGTCATGGCCATGGCCAGGGGTGAGGCTATTCCATCGGATACCGTGATGACCGGGACCGTAACTCCTGACGGCCATATTGGACCGGTCGGGTCCGTTCCACTAAAGGTGCGGGCGGCCAATCGGGCGCACATTCGTCGGGTCATCGTCCCCGAAGAACAGGACGCCGCTGACGGGGATTGGCACACCCCCTTCCTCATGCAAGTCTCCCCGGTTGGATCGGTGACTCAGGCTTACCTCGCCTTGATCGGAAGGTCATCGATTCCCTAGTCCACACGCCCGCTCATTTAAGCTGTGCGATGGTGACCCCATCGCCACCCTCCCCTCGTTCTCCCCCCCTGAAGGCCGCTACATACGGAGAGCCACTCAAGTATTCCCTCAGCACAGTCTTGAGCCGGCCAGTGCCATGCCCATGAATGATCCGCAGTTGGGGCATGCCCGACATAGCGGCTTTGTCCAGAGCGACGATCGTAAGATCCAGGGCCTCCTCGGCCGTCTTACCTCGCAGGTCCAGTACAGCGGTAGGGTCAACACCACCACCCGGCGATTGATCCAGAAATCGGCTATCTCGCTGAACCGCAGCCTTTTTGCGCGAAGCACCTGCTTGATCGCTTCGCTCCGCCAACCCAACTAATTGTGAAAGCACTATCGACATCTCCCGCTCCCCCACTCGGACACGTACTCGCTTTTTCCCTTGTATCGACTCCAGGAGAATCCCCGTGGTTCCGAGACCTTTGATCTCCACCATTCCACCAACCGCAAGCTGCTCCAGGGGAACCGTTTCTGATGGAAGGAGATACCGCTCCTGAACGCCTCTCTCTATGTCAGCGAGTGTTTCTTTGGCTTTCTTTGCCTTGATCAATGTTCGATCACGTTTGAGCCCGTCCATAATGGCCTGCACGTCAGCCCGTGCGCGCAGTAAATCCTCCGTCAGCCTCTTTCTCGCACCCTTCCGTTCCTCCCGCTCACTCCGACGAAGGCGGTCCGCAACCTCCTGAGCCTCTCGTGCAGCCTCTTCAGCCTTCTGTTTCAGTTCGGCAATGAGCTCACTATCCTCATCGAGACGGCGCTGCTTCTCCTGCAGGTCACTCAGGACCTGTTCGAGGACTCGGTCGTCACGATGGAGAAACTGAAGGGCCTGCTCCAAAATCCTTTCCTCCAGTCCCAACCGACCCGCAATGTCAATGGCGGAGGACCCGCCGGGCACCCCCATAATCAACCGATAGGTCGGGGAGAGGCTACTCACATCAAACTCGACGCTCGCGTTTTGAAAGCCTTCGGTAGCGTGGGCAAGCATTTTGAGCGCGTTGTAATGCGTCGTGACCACGACCTTCATACCCAATCTGGAGAATTCGATAAGGAGTGCCTCCGCCAGGGCCGTTCCCTCCGCTGGATCCGTAGAGGTCACGAGTTCGTCTAAAAGAATCAGAGCTGGAGGAGCGTCTCGCGCGGCCCTGTTCTTCTTGATGGGAGCCGTCTGGCGAAGAAAGTGTATCATCTTGGTCATGTGAGCAGAGAAGCTCGAAAGGTCTTTCGCGAGGTCCTGCGCGTCACCAATGTCCGCAAACACATCCGGGAACACAGCCATTTCAGAATCAGCGGCGCACGGCAAAAGGAGTCCGGCCCGCACCATGAGCGAAAACAGCCCGACCATCTTCAACGTGACCGTCTTCCCACCGGTATTGGGACCGGAGATGACCAGGACACGGACTGTTTCATCCATCACGACATCGTTGGCGACGACCTGCTCCCGGGCAAGGACCAGCAAGGGATGCCGGGCCCGCCTCAGAACAATGCGCCCTCGAGCATTCAGGGCGACCGCTTGCCCTTTCACTTGTTGGCTGAAAACGGCCTTCGCAGCCACACAGTCCAGTCTGCTTAGCACGTCCATGGTTTCCAGGATCAGCCCCCCTTGGTCCGCAACCCTGCCGGAAAGCTCCTGCAGGATTCGGCGGACTTCCCGCTGTATCTCCAACTCCGCCACTTTAATGGCATTGTTCAACTCCACCAACTCTCGGGGCTCCAGAAAAACCGTCGCCCCACTGGCGGATACATCATGGACGATGCCTGGAATGGTTGAGCGCATTTCCGCCTTCACGGGGATGACATAACGGCCCTCCCGCTCGGCGAAGTACCGTTCCTGTAGCACGTCCGCGTAGCGTCTTGACTCAAGAATAGTCTCCAGACGATGTCGGATTTGACGCTTGAGGTCCTTGGCATGATGGGTATGTCGACGGAGCTCTGGGGTAGCGGATTCCCGGACGTTTCCTTCGGGATCGACGGCATGATCAATCGCGAGCATGAGGGGGCGCAGTGAAGACAGGTTCTCCAGCCCCTGCGCCGCCGCCGAGAGTGCAGGGATTTCCTCCCGGCGGCGTCCCAAGAAGGCTGCGGTCTCCATGCCCAGCCCCAGAACGATTGAGCAATCCCGCAACTCGTGCGGTTCCAAGGTCGCGCCCTTAGAGACTCGGCTGATGACTTCTCGAAGATCTGGAAAGGAAAGAGCCGGAAAGGGGTGACCACGTTCCGCCAACCTGACCATTTCGGCGGTCTCCTCCAAGCGAGCCTGAGCGCCGTCCAGGTTTGTTTCCAAATGTAAGGTCCGGCACCGCTCGGCTCCCAACACCGAACGCGCATGCCTGGCTAGAATCTCCAACATTCGGTTCCATTCCAAAACCGTGGCAGCTTGCTCGTATAGTGATGAGTCACCCATGCCTAGACCAGTATGGTTGTGAGCGAGCGTTTGGGGCAATCGGGACTCTACTCCAGACCAGGCACTCAGACAAGCGGGACCCGTGTTGTGCGCGTCGGCTTGCCTCAAATCCGGAAGCCCTCATCAGACTGAACAACCCGAGATCCCCGCTCGGTTAGCCGCCTTGACAAGGTATAGATCCCTGGTTAGTATTGCCCTCCGGCCGGCGTGTTGATGCCGGCCTCTTTTTTCTTCGCGACCTTTCTCTGACGAAGGACTATCACATGGCTATACGTATTGGAATCAACGGGTTTGGCCGAATCGGGAGACTGGTGTTACGAGCCTCCCTCGAGGACCCAAACCTTGAATTTGTTGCGATCAATGACCTGACTGACGCCAAGACACTGGCCCACCTCATGAAATACGATTCCGTGCACGGCACCCTTCAAGGCGAAGTGAAGGCCACCGACGACGCGCTGCTAATCAATGGGAAGAAGATCGGCATCCTTGCGCAACGCGATCCCAAGGCCCTCCCCTGGAAGGACCTGGGCGTGGATCTCGTGATCGAGTCGACAGGACGATTTACCGACCGAGACGGTGCGAGCGCCCACCTGTCTGCAGGCGCCAAGCGGGCCATCATTACTGCTCCAGCGAAGAATCCGGATGTTACCATTGTCATGGGTGTGAATGAGCACACCTACGATCCGCATGCCCACCATATTATTTCCAATGCCTCTTGTACCACCAATTGCCTCGCTCCGGTCGCCAAAGTGCTTCTCGATCAGTTTGGAATTCGCCACGGCTCCATGACGACGGTTCACTCCTACACTAATGACCAACAACTGCTGGATCTGCCCCACAAAGACTTGCGACGGGCGAGAGCCGCCGGCCTCTCGATGGTGCCCACCAGTACGGGCGCCGCAAAAGCATTGCACCTCGTCATTCCCCAGCTCAAGGGCAAGATGGATGGAATCGCGATCCGTGTTCCAACCCCGAACGTCTCCCTGGTCGACTTGACGGTAGAAACCGATAAGGACTGCGACGCGGCCTCGGTTAACGAAGCGTTCCGTCAGGCCGCCATTGGCCCGTTACAGGGCATCTTGCATTACTCCGAGGCCCCAATCGTATCGATCGACCAAAAGGGCGATCCACACTCTGCCACCGTGGATGCCCCGCTCACCACTGTTCAGGAACGTCGACTGGCGAAGGTGATCGCTTGGTACGATAATGAATGGGCCTATTCTTGTCGAGTGCGCGATCTTGCCACACTGATCGGAACCAAATCCTGACTTGATCTGCTGTCTCCCCGGGAAGGCTCCCCACGTTCAGAGTCTTGGTGGAGCGGCCAACCTCGAGAAAGGATCCAACGAAGGACCCTGAGATGGATTTCTCGAAGCAAACCATCGATGATATCGAGTTGAGCAACAAGCGGGTCATTATTCGGGTCGATTTCAATGTCCCCCTTGATGATGCGTTACAGATTACCAACGATACCCGAATTCGATCCGCTCTACCCACCATCAACCACGCCGTCGACGAAGGCGCCAAGGTCATTCTGTGTTCCCATCTAGGCCGCCCAAAGGGAAAGCCTGATCCACGGTTTAGTCTGGCCCCAATCGCCAAACGGCTTCAACGATTGTTGGGGAAGGAAGTGGTGTTTGCCCCCGACTGCAGTGGCCCCGCCGTTGACAAACTGGTTGCGAAAATGAAGCCAGGTGACGTGCTGCTGCTAGAAAATCTTCGATTTCACGGGGAAGAGGAAAACAACGAGGAGGCATTTGCCCGGGCCTTGGCTTCACTCGGCGATGTCTACATCAATGATGCTTTCGGTGCAATCCACCGAGCTCATGCTTCGATTGTAGGGATCACAAACTTCATTAAGGTCTCGGCCGCCGGTTACTTGCTGAAAAAGGAGATTGAATACCTGGAAGGGGCTGTAGCCAATCCTACGCGCCCCTTCGTGGCGATACTCGGCGGCGCCAAAGTGTCCGGAAAAATCGAAATCATTGAGAACCTGGGGAAGCAGGTCGATAAGGTTATCATCGGCGGGGGAATGGCCTTCACGTTCATCAAGTCGATGGGCATGGAGATTGGTGACTCCCTGGTAGAAGACAACATGTTAGAGTTCGCGAAGGGGATTTACGACCACGCGCTGAGCCGTGGCGTGAAATTTTACCTCCCGGTCGACTGTGTTGTTGCACATACTCGCGAGGCAGGAGCGGAAACAAAGATCGTCCCCGTTCAGGAAATCCCCAAGGGGTGGTACGGCATGGATATAGGGCCGGCCTCCGTTAAGCTCTTCAGTGAGGCAGTGCAAAATGCCAAAACCATTCTGTGGAATGGCCCCATGGGAGTCTTCGAGATTGACGCCTACTCACGTGGGACCTTTGCCATGGCCCACGCCGTAGCCAACGCATACGCGCTCACCATTGTCGGGGGAGGAGACACCGCACTTGCAGTCCACCGAGCTGGAGAATCTGAAAGTATGAGCTTTATCTCCACGGGCGGAGGCGCCGCCCTCGAGCTTCTGGAGGGCAAGCAACTTCCGGGATTGGTAGCCCTACCTGATCGCACCTAATGAGCTGAAGCTGCCTTCTTTCATGTTCCAAATTGAGGCGGTGAAGAGTTCCGTGCAGCGATTGATTATTGTCGGAAACTGGAAAATGAACAAGTTGCTGGCCGAGGCCAGGCAACTTGTGTCCCGTCTTCGGGAACTTACGCCTGCTGTACCAGGGGTTCAGGTTGTCTTGGCACCACCCTTCACTGCAATTCACGCGGTCAAGGAAGCCCTTGCCGGCTCGGACTACTTCAACCTGGCAGGACAAGATCTTTACTGGGAGGGGTACGGGCCCTTCACTGGAGAAATTTCTGCCCCCATGCTAAGAGATTCAGGGTGTTCCCATGTGATTATCGGACATTCTGAGCGACGCCAACACTTTGGGGAGGACGATCAGGGCATTAACAAAAAAGTCCGCGCCGCATTACAGCACGAGTTGAGCCCAATCCTTTGCGTGGGCGAAACCCTTCCTGAACGTGAGGCTGGACAGACCGATACGGTGGTCACGCGACAACTGCTCAGAGGACTCGACGGGCTTAACGAAGCAGAAGTCGGCAGGATCATGGTGGCGTATGAGCCCGTATGGGCCATCGGGACCGGAAGAGCCGCAACGGTGGAACAGGCCGAAGCCGTTCAAGGTCGACTGCGAAGAATTCTTCGAGAAACATGGAGCCGAGCACCCGGCGAGCCGACCACTCCCATTCTATACGGTGGGAGCGTGACCCCGGTCAACGCGGGTGAACTGTTGAATTCTAAACACGTGGACGGGGCCCTGGTGGGAGGTGCTTGTTTGGATCCCGAGGCCTTTGCTAAAATCATCCAGTCGGCTCAAACTTGCGTTCGCGCTTCATAGGGGCACGACTACAAAGAAGGAGCCAGTGTTCATGTATACGCTGACCGTTATCATTCATGTTATTGTGTGTTTCTTGATGATCGCCGCGATCCTCCTCCAGGGTGGAAAGGGAGCTGAGATAGGGGCTGCGTTTGGAGGGTCAAGCCAAACGGTATTTGGAAGTCGTGGCCCGACAAATTTCTTGAGCAAGGTGACGATTGCCGCAGCGGTGATCTTCATGCTCACGTCACTGAGCCTTGCCTATTTGTCGAGACAGAACACCTATTCCTCAACCGTCATCGACCTGAACGAACAGGAATCCTCCCCTGCTCCATCTGTCCCATCAGACGCGCCGCCTGCCGAACCGACTGCACAGGAATCTTCCTCCACCTCGACGGAGGAGACGTCTAGACCCCCCGGCACACCCTAGGTGCCCCCTCTCCCGAGAGCTTCTCACGGTGAGAACTCGCGATGCTGCGGCCTAACTCTCGCGGGGTGGTTCTCGGAAATGGCCGATAGGCAATTGAGGCGCTTACAGGCGGGTTAACCAGGTTTCATGGGAGGCGTCCTCCCCACGCACAATCCTAAAGAAAGAGTTTTGGAGATCCACGGTAATAGGTCCCGGTTTTCCATTTCCTACCCTACGCCCGTCGATCTCCCGAACCGGGGCGATTTCGGCAGCGGTCCCGGTGAGAAAAACCTCATCCGCAACATAGAGCGCATCACGGGTAAAGCGTTCTTCGATCACGGCGATATTGCGTTCGCGAGCCAGCTGCATGACTGAGTTTCTCGTAATGCCCTCAAGAATTGAGGTCAGGGGGGTCGTTTTAATAACCCCCTTCCGGACGAGAAACACGTTTTCCCCCGTCCCCTCCGCGACATATCCCTCCGGGTCCAGCATCAGAGCTTCATCATAGCCGTCTAACTTGACCTCCCGCTTGGCAAGTATCGAGTTCACATAATGGCCGGAAATCTTGGCGCGAGTCATGGAAACATTTACGTGGTGCCGGGTAAACGAGGAGACCTTGACCCTGATACCGTTCGCCAGGCCTTCTTCGCCGAGGTAGGTCCCCCACCGCCAGGCGGCAACCGCCAGATGGATCGGGTTTTCCCCTGGGTACAGACCCATCGCTCCGTATCCAATGTACAGCAGCGGTCTGATATAACAGGCTTCCAAGCGGTTCACTCGAACAGTTTCAAGAATGGCCTCCGCTACCTGCTTCCTGTCGTAAGGAACCTCCATCATCCCGATATGAGCGGATTCAAAGAGCCGGTCCACATGGTCCTGAAGGCGAAATATCGCCGACCCTTTTTGCCCCTGATAGCAGCGGATCCCTTCAAATGCGGCCAGTCCGTAGTGCAAGGAGTGGGTCAAGACATGGACAGAAGCATCTGCCCAATCGACAAACTTACCATCCATCCAGATTTTGTCGCTTGGCTGGAGCATAGGGCCGAGAGTTAACCTTGGAAAGGGCACACTGGACGAGTGCAGAGACTCATTTGACTATAGCAGCGCGCTGAAAGACCTGTCAACGAAAGGGCACTCCGCATGCTCGCATGGATGATGATCACATTGAGCCTGAGGCTGTGGACGCTCCCGTCCCCTCTCACCACGCCGCCATTCGAACGTCGCACCTCACCCCTTTCGCCCCTGGCCTGTGATCATGTGGTCGAGGCTTGACACCCTTAAAACCAGCATGATACATAACAATACTTTGTCTAGGAGGGACATCAGGCATGTATGCCATCGTTGAAACAGGCGGTAAGCAATATCGCGTCGAGCCAGGAGCGGTTCTCCAGATCGAAAAGATTTCCGGTGATGTCGGACAAACGGTTGAATTAACCCAGATCCGGTTCGTCCATGGGGAGGGAGGTATCCTCGTTGGACAGCCCCTGGTCGAAGGCGCGCTCGTGACCGCCGAGGTCGTCAGGCAAGGACGGTCCCGATCCATCACGGTCTTCAAGAAGAAACGCCGCAAAAACTATCGACGCACCCGAGGGCATCGTCAGCCCTTCACCCAGGTCCGCATTACCGGAATCACGGCAAGCTGACCTGCGGCTAGGCTGTAAGAGGAGTAGGATAAGGGGTACACTATGGCAACCAATAAAGGTGGCGGCTCATCACGAAACGGTCGGGACAGCAACCCTCAATACCTCGGCGTAAAAGCCTATGGCGGGGAACTAGTAAAGGCCGGCAGTATCATCGTCCGCCAGCGGGGCACCAAATTTTTTCCTGGGTTCAATGTCAGCCTTGGGCGCGATCACACCCTCTTCGCACGGATTTCCGGTGTGGTCAAGTTTGAGGGCGGCGAGAGCCGGCCCAAAGTCAGTGTGTATCCGAAACCTCAGAACTCTTAAGCCCCCACCTTCTACGCCTTTCCTTTTCCGCCTCTCAGATCGGGGGAGCATCTCACACCGACTCTCTGATGATGGGATGCTGCGAGCTTCCATTGAAATTTCTTCAGCTCGAATGAGTGACCATCCATGTTCGTCGACCAGGTGCGCATTTTCGTTCAGGCTGGCCGGGGAGGGGACGGTGCTTGCCATTTTCGACGCGAGAAATATGTCCCTCGGGGAGGTCCCGACGGAGGGGACGGAGGCAATGGAGGGAATGTCATCGTAAAAGCCTCGCGACGACTCACAACCTTACTGGACCTTCGCTACAAAAAGCATCACAAGGCTAAGGCTGGGGGACCCGGCGCAAGCTCTAACAAACACGGCCGAACTGCCCCGAACGTGGTGATCACGGTCCCAATAGGCACGATCATCACCGACGATGAATCTGGTGCACTCCTCGCCGACTTGACTGAGGAGAGCCAGTCCCAGGTCGTGGCTCAGGGCGGCCGGGGCGGAAGAGGCAATACCCACTTTGCCACCTCAACCAATCGCGTCCCCACCCGTTGCGAACCAGGGACAGCAGGAGAATCGCGGTGGCTCCAGCTTGAGCTCAAGTTGCTGGCCGACGTGGGTCTGGTGGGATTACCCAACGCCGGCAAATCAACACTCATTTCCGCCATTTCCGCGGCACGTCCCAAGATCGCCGAGTACCCGTTCACCACCTTGACGCCCAAACTCGGGGTGGTCACCTACGGCGAAGATCACAGCTTCGTCGTCGCTGATATCCCGGGTCTCATTGAAGGTGCCCATGAGGGCAAGGGGTTAGGAATTCAGTTCCTTCGACACATCGAACGCACATCGCTACTCCTTCACCTCGTAGACATCTCAGAATGGGCTCCGGATGACCCGGTGGGAAGTCTCGAAAAAACGCGCCGAGAAGTGTACGCCTTCGACTCGGCTCTCGAGGCGAGGCCCTATGTGGTGGCGGGCACCAAGCGCGACATCGCCGGGGACGGTGTTCGATGGGGCCGGCTTCAGGCCTACTGCGAACAGCATGGCATCGCCGCTTTTCTCATTTCCGCCGTGACACGTGAGGGACTGGACGCCTTGGTCAATTTCCTTGGCAACCAGGTAGATGCGCTCAAGAGGACACAGTGCGCGCCCAAATCCTAAGCCAGGCCAAACGCCTCGTCGTCAAGATTGGGAGCAGTCTCCTCGCCTCTCGAGAGTCTGGGTTGAGGCCCGACAGGATCGAACGGGTCAGCCACGAACTCACAATGCTGAAACAAGCGGGCTGTGAAGTAGTCGTGGTCTCTTCAGGAGCCATCGTTTCGGGCATTAAGGCGCTTGGTCTCACCACCCACCCAAAAAACTTACCGATGAAACAGGCGGCGGCCGCGGTTGGACAGAGTCGCCTCATGTGGGCGTATGAAAAATGTTTTGAGCGCCTGGGCCAAACGGTCGCCCAGGTTCTCCTCACCCACCAGGAGTTGGCGGACCGCAGATTATTCCTCAATGCACGGCATACCTTGGCCGCCCTCATCGACCTCGGTGTCATCCCGATCATCAACGAGAACGATACAATCTCGGTGGATGAGATCCGCCTCGGTGATAACGACGCACTGGCCGGTCAGGTGGCCCACCTCGTGGACGCTGATCTGTTGGTGATCCTATCGGATGTAGACGGTTTGTTCACTGAGGATCCACGTGTCGACCCATCTGCCACCTTGATCCCCCTGGTCACCGAAATCACGCCAGATATTGAACGCCGCGCTGGCTTTCCAAGAAGTTTCGAGGGGACCGGAGGAATGGCTACAAAAGTTGCAGCGGCAAAAAAGGCTGCGGAATACGGCGTGGCGACGCTCATAGTCAACGGAGAAACCCCGGGCCTGCTTCCAGCCATCCGGTCCGGAACCCCGGCGGGCACCCTCTTTCTTCCCAGAGAGCGCCGATTGGCGAGCCGCAAGCACTGGATCGCCTTTACACTCCGCGCGAAAGGTCAGGTGACGCTCGATCCAGGGGCGGTCGACGCCCTCTCGCGTCGAGGCAAGAGCCTTTTACCATCCGGAATCCTCAGCGTCGCAGGGGAATTTGAGCCGGGGGATGCCGTCAGCTGCACAGACCAAGAGGGCAAGGAATTTGCCAAAGGATTGACGAATTTTTCCTCCGGAACGCTTCGGCGCATTAAAGGCATGAAGTCTTCAGAGGTTTCTCAAACCATCGGCCAGCAGGAGTACGAAGAAGTCATCCATCGAGACAATCTGGTTCTTCTGTAACTCAGAAAGTCGCCACGTCAAGACGCCATGCCGTTGCCAGTCGGAAAACAGTCATGCACGTCCATGATGCATCGCAGCTCCACAGTGGCCGAATACTGGCCTCCAGCCTTAAGACTTTCAACCGTGTCGCCTTCTAACCTGTGATGGCTATGCGCCTTGGCCTTCTTGGGGGAACCTTCAACCCTATACACATCTGTCATCTGACCATTGCCGCCCAGGCGCGCGATCATTTGTCCTTGGATCGCATTCTCTTCATCCCAGCAGGCGATCCGCCGCACAAGCCTCACGAATCTCTGGCCCCAGCTCCCCATCGGCGGGAGATGGTGAAACTCGCCATAGAACACGAGCCGACGTTTGCGCTGTCGGAGGTGGAACTGCGTCGTCCGGCCAAATCCTATTCCATTGACACGGTCCGAGAACTTCGGAGGGAACTTGACTCGGCGACGGAGCTGTTCTTCATCATCGGGCTGGACTCCTTCTTAGAATTTCCAACCTGGCGACAGGCGGCGACCTTGATCAGGATGTGTACTTTCGTCGTGGTTTCCCGTCCGAATGTCGAATTCGCGACGCTCTTGGGCTTTCCGCTGTTGCCGGGTATTGACCCGGCCACTCTTGAAACTTTAGACCTCTCACGGCAGGAACGGGCTGACCTCCACCTTCCCGATGGGACGCAGGTTATTCTCTTGCGTCTTCCTCCTTGTGGGGTCTCCGCTTCGGAGATTCGGCATCGTGTCCGAACCGGGCAAGGCCTCGAAGCCATGTTGCCGGGCCCGGTCGAATCCTATATAATTCGCCACAAACTCTATCAGGAGGAAGCCGATCGTACCAGACTCTAAAGCGAAGGCCGCGGCGATTGCCCTGGCAGCCCTCGAAAAAAAAGCCGCCAACGTTCTTGTCCTGCACGTCGCAACACTCACCTCGGTCGCCGATTATCTCGTCTTGTGTTCTGGAGAATCTGAACGCCAAGTCAGAGCCATTGCCGACCATATCGACTCGGTGCTCTCCATCAATCACTTCAAGCCCCTCAGCATAGAGGGCACCTCAACATCGCAGTGGATTTTGATGGACTTCGGTGACGTGGTTGTTCACGTGTTTCGTTCCGACATCCGTGACCACTACGGACTGGAAAAATTGTGGCGGGACGCGGAGAGAATCCGCCTCCCCGCACACGACACAACCAGCCCGTCGTCTCTGTTACGCCGCCCGAGAGCCCGAACGGTCCGGGTGCGAAAGCAAGGATAATCCTCATGCTCCGCTTGGTCTTGACGGTCATCCTGGTCATCACCGCCAGTTTTGTGTACGGCTATTTTCAGGAATTGAATCCGGGATCGGTCAGAATCCAGGTGAGCCCCACCGTGAGCTTCGAGTTGAGCGCCGCCTATCTGGTCCTGATCTCTATGGCTGCCGGGGCGTTCGTGGTCGCTGTTCTTGTAGGCTTGCGGGAGACGAAGACGTTGATCCTAAATTGGAGAAACACCAGGCTCCGTCGTCGTGAGGAAAAGGTGGCTGCCCTCCATCGCGAGGGGACGCATGCATTCTTATCCAAGCGCACAGGTGAAGCAATCGGTCTGTTTGAGAAAGTCTTAGCCCTGGATCCTCATCGGATTGATTCTCTTCTCTGGCTCGGCAATATCCACCGCTCCCAGCGAAACTATACCGAAGCGATTCGACTTCATCGGAGCGCACAAGGCGTGGACGGGCGAAACATCGAAGTACTGTTAGAGCTGTCCAAAGATCTTGAGGGGGCCAGGCGTTTTGAAGAGAGCCTACAAATCTTGCAGGATATTCTCAAGCTTGACGCTTCAAACCTGACGGCACTGCTCCGACAACGCGACCTTATGATCAGGCTGGAGAAATGGAGCGATGCCCTGGAAGTCCAGCATCGCCTCATTAAGGCGAATCCCTCCGATCATGACCAACAGCTTGAGAGTCGTGTGCTTGTGGCGATCACCTATGAAGTGGGACGGCAGTTTTTGGAACGAGGCCATCCCGAAAAGGCCCGCCGGTACTTCCGAGGAGCGATGAAACGCGACAAGAACTTCTTGCCCGCCTACATTGGGTTGGGGGAAGTCTTGATTCATGAAGGAAAATCCAAGCAGGCAGGGGAGATCCTATTTAAGGCTTATGTGAAAATAAAGAACATCATTATCCTCCACCGTCTCGAGGAACTTTATTTAGACCTCGGTGAGCCTGGTGAGATCATCCGGGTCTACCAGGAGGCCATCCAAAAGGACCCAAAGGATCCGGTCCTCCAGTTCTACCTGGGAAAACTCTACTACCGACTCGAAATGGTCGACGAAGCGTTTAATCTCCTGTCATCCCTTGAGGGACCTCAAGACTATCTTGAGGATTATCACAAGATCATGGCCAACCTCTACCTACGAAAACAGCAGATGGACCTCGTAGTCGAAGAACTTCAGAAGGCCCTGGCGCTCAAGAAACCTGTGATCGTCCCGTACCAATGTGTCGCCTGCCAACAGCAATTCCGTGAGTGGTCCGGACGATGTCGGTATTGCGGCCAGTGGAACACGTATTCAGCGCTGCCGTGGGTTGATACGGCCGGGCCTGCCATTCACAGCGAGGATCAAACGCCGACCGTCCGTTCCATTCCTTACCAGGGCATTGCGTCCCCCTTCGAAACCGTTTAGAGTCTGGCCCGCTGGCGTTCATGTCCATGTGAGTGGTCTGGCTTCATTGAACGACTGCACGCGAAACGGGAAGGAACATGCGAGGACAGCCCAGAGCTGGCTTCGAAGACCTGACGACTGGTGCCGCGTGTTCAGGCACGACAACTGACCGTGAACCGCAGATCATTGAGGAGATACCCCATGACATCATTTGGGACCTTGGTCGACAAAGCCTTTCGCAACGAACTGCCGACGCGGGAAGAATGCCGGGAGGTTCTCGACACGCCGGACGAACGAGTCCTTGACTTGGTCAACGCAGCATTCCAGGTCCGTGAGCGGTATTTTGGTCGAACGGTCAGATTGCAGATGCTCCTCAACGCCAAAAGCGGAGCTTGCCAAGAGGACTGCCACTACTGCTCACAGTCTTCGATCTCGTCAGCCAGCATTGATCGGTACGGCCTCGTTTCCGGAGAACACATGCTGGAAGGGGCACGGCGGGCAGCCTCGGTTAAAGCGCAGCGATATTGTGTCGTCATGAGCGGGCGAAGCCCCCTGGACCGCGAGATCGAGGAGATTGCAGAGGCCGTGCGTGCAGTGAAGCGCGAAATTCCCATTCAGATTTGTTGTTCCTTGGGACTCTTGAACGAGGATCAAGCGAAGAGGCTGAAGGCCGCCGGGGTAGATCGGATCAACCACAACCTCAATACGAGTGAACAGTTTCACCCTTCCATATGCACAACTCACACATTCAAGGACCGGCTGGCGACCATCCAACATGCACGAGCCGCCGACCTAGAGATCTGCTCCGGAGGCATTATCGGAATGGGCGAGCAGAACGAGGATGTGATTGACCTTGCTCTGGCGTTGCGAGATGTTCGCCCGAATTCTATCCCACTTAATATGCTTCACCCTGTCCCTGGGACACCGTTGGAACAGTGCCGTCATCTGACTCCCCAGCGGTGCTTAAAGATTCTGAGCCTCTTCCGGTTCCTTCACCCGCAGACGGAAATTCGAGTGGCCGGAGGACGGGAATTTAATCTCCGGACCCTTCAACCGCTCGCCCTCTACGTCGCCGATTCACTTTTTGTGGGGGACTATCTGACAACACCCGGCGATCCGGCCGAGGAGGTCTGGAGGATGATCACCGACCTTGGATTTGAGATCGTGGTGGACTATCAAAAGGACCGACCGGAAGTCGGACTGATGAATGCGGAGTGTTGAACAGCCCTCGGTGAACCGATGTAAACCAGACACCCACTATTCATACCGTAACCCGTCGACAATTGATTGTCGTGCCGCCCAGAAAGCCGGGACAAGACCGGCTATCACCGCAGCTATTACAGCAAGGGCCACCGCCTCTACAAGGAGGCCGCCCGGCAGGGTGAACTCAATGGTCCAGCCGAAGGATTGTCGATTAATCACCTCAATCAACAGGACAGAGAGCAGGATTCCTGCGGCTACCCCCATCAGAGCTCCTAGCAGACCAAGGTAGGAGGTCTCCCACAAAACGAGGTGCCGGATTTGAGTTCGACTCGCCCCAATGGCCCTGAAAGTGGCCAGTTCCCGTTGACGTTCCAAGACCGAGGTCAAGACGGTATTCGCAATTCCCAACAAGGCAATCACGATGGCAATGAGTTCCAAGGCATAGGTCACCGTAAAAGTCCTGTCGAAAATCGCCAGGATCTCAGAGCGAATTTCATGGTTGGCGATAACGACCAGATAATGCTCCCCTCCCACTCCTTCCTGAATGCGTGTTCGAACCAACTTGGGATCCGATTCCACATCGACATACACAGGTATCACGGTGGTGGTCTCGTCCTTCCACAACTTCCGATATAACTCCCGGTCCAGGACCGCCTTCCCGCCATCGGTCGCGTAGTCATAAAATACTCCCGTCACGGGAAAGGACACGGGACCGGCAGGACTGGTGAGGGAGAGCGTATCCCCCCTGTTGATGCCTAATGCTCGCGCCAGAACTTCAGATAAGAGGACACCCTCGTTTTTCACAGTCTCATTCAGAATGTCAGGCGAATCTCCCTCAATGAACAGGTAGCGGCTCCACTCCGAGTGCACACGGAGATCACGTGCTACGAGCGAGACGGGACGGTCCTGGACATTCAGCCGGATCGTTCGGTAGGTATCCACCGCCCCTACACCCTCGATCCTTGCGATGTCGTCGGCTAGGGAGAGTGGGATCCCCTGAGCCTGAGAGTTTTCGTCCACCCCTAAAGGCCATCCTGCAGGCGCGACAATCAGATCCGCGACGATGGTCTGATCGATCCAATGTTCGACGGTCTCACGAAAACTCTGGATCATGATCCCCACGCCAAGCATGATGGCAACACCAACCATGAGAGCCGATACCGTGACAGCATTTCGCCCGGGCGTCCTGGCGACTTGATCCGCGGCTAGACGACGGAGAGACGCACCCACGGTACCGCTGTTGGGAGTCGACCAATCAAGGCGGAACAGGGCCCCCAGCCCGACCAGAAGCGACGGGGCCAGAAAGGAAGGGCTCAGCAGCAGAAAGAACGCTGAGGCGTATCCGAAGAGGGGCATCCCATGAACAGGACCCGGAACAGCCAACAGGATTGCCCCTCCGACTCCTCCAACCCCCACCCAGGCTAGACGTCCGGCCCGGATTTGCTGGATTTCGTCATACTGGCCCGGCGCCAAGGCCCTGGCTGGGTCAGTCCGGCTGGCTTCCAAGCTAGGTCCAATCGCGCCAACTATGGAAACGGCCATCCCCAAAACGCCGCTTCCCAATAGCAGACTAGACAGGTGCGGATCTAGGCTGCCACCCCCATCTGGGAGCGGGGTATAAAGTTCGGAAACGCTTCCCCTGAGAACGGATACTAAGTGACGAGCCAGGAGGACTCCGAGCCACCCACCGCCGACGCCTCCGGCCAACCCCATCAGTGAGGCCTCGGTTACAAACAGCGTGGTCACGACACCTCGGGCCATGCCAATCGCCCGATAGAGACCGATTTCTCGACGCCGCTGCACAACGGCATACGACACGGTATTGTACACCAGCAACAGGCCGACCAAGAGCCCAACCATGCTCAGGGCGCCCAGGTTAAGTTGAAATGCCCCGACCATGCGTTCTAGCTGCTGACTTCGCTGCGACGGGCGCTCCATCTTTAATCCGGGCGGCAACTTGCTCCGCAACTCCTTGGCGATATCTTGTACTGGTCGACCTGGTCTCGTCTCAAGATCAATCCGGTCAAGTCTACCGACCAAGCCGAATAAGTTTTGAGCTGCGGCTATATCCATGATAGCCATGTTGTTCCAAGTCGAAGACAGGTCGGCAGTCCCCTCGACTATGCCCTGAACGATCAGGGCATGACGATGGATACCCAGCAAGATTTCGAGTGGATCCCCGATGGAGAGGCTCCATTCCTCCGCAAGTCCCGCCCCGAGAAACACCGCAGTCGGAGAGAGAAGCCGCTCCAACATTTGGGTTCCTTCCTCGTCACTGTGCACTCGAAAGTTTTTCAATTCGGATGCTTCCAAGAGATCCAGTGCTACGAGCTTAAATCCCTGTTTCGCCTGGGTTCCGGACGCCTTCACCACCCCAAACGTCAGGATAGGGGTCGCGACGATGACATCTGGATGCCTGCGGAGGGAGACAATGACTCGTTCGTCGAACCCGAGATCGCCCCCTGAAACCTGCAATGTAGCCCGCCCTGCAATAGATGCGACCGCCGATTCGAAAGAGCGCAGCACTTCTACATTTGCAGCGCGAATAGCCACGGACACGGAGACACCCAAGGCAACTCCAAGGATTGTAATCAGAGTGCGAACAGGCCGCTCAGTAAAGTGGCAGCGGCCGAGCAGGCGTATCACGGCAAGGTTCACGTCAGAACACCATATCGTTTCAGCTGGAAGGAACTGCGTAGCGTGGTTTACATAGTGAGGGCAACTCTGCTAGAGTAGTTGTTGTAGTTGGGCGTGAGGAAGTGATGGCAAAAACCCGAGCCGCAAGGAAAAGCAGACCTAAAAAACGCCCGACAGGGAGAAGCAAATCCACAACCACTCTGACGCCTCGGCAGAAGGAGATCCTTCGATTGGTCGCTCAGGGACTGACAAACAGAGAAGTCGCCCACCAACTGAAAATCAGCGTACGAACCGTCGAAGTACATCGTTTCAATTTGATGCGCCGCCTCAACGTCCGAAACGTGGCACAGCTTCTTCGCCAAGCCCTCCTGCTACGCTTATTGCCAAAGGCATTCATCTCCAAGTAGAAGCCGCATCAGAGTTCCCGTAGATGTCCGCGGCAGGCAGAGAGCGAAGAATAGCCCTTCTTTTCCAAAACGACCCTCAATTCCCTTTCTAACCTCGGGAACACCTCGAGGCCCTCTTCCACGAATTGTGTCCCCACCTGGACTGCCGAGGCTCCACAGAGAAAGTGTTCAAAGGCATCCACTCCGGTGACCACTCCACCCGTGCCGATGATGGGTAACCGCCCCTGAAAAAGCTTCCAAAAGGCACGCACGTTGGCTAGGGCCACGGGCTTGATGAGCGGTCCCCCTAACCCCCCGAACCCGCCCTTGGGCTTAATGACGACGGTTTCACTTTCTGGATCCACCACCAACCCATTTCCGACTGAATTGATGAGGGAAAGAAATTGCACACCCGCTCGCTCCAAGACCCCAGCCATTCGCTCGTGATGAGCAGGATCAAGATATGGAGGGAGTTTAACTCCGAACGGAACCGTCACCACTTCCCGCACTCGATGGAGGAGTTGCTCCGACACCTCGGCATCATAGCCGATTTGTGGTTCCCCGGGGATGTTCGGACAGGATAGGTTCACTTCGATCAGGTCTGGCCCACTGCGGCTAATGAGATCTGCGATGGTGACGAAATCCTCTATACAGAAACCGGCCACACTCGCGATCACTGGTTTACCATATCGCTTCAGATCGGGAATGAGTGAAGCGTAGACTTTATAGCCGAGGTTGGGAAGCCCCATCGAATTGATAGACCCCCCTTCAAATCCATAGTAGCGTGGCTCAGGGTTCCCCTGTCTAGGCTCAAGGGTCATGGACTTTGTGACAATCCCTCCCGCCCCAGACAGCCCCAGCGACTCCAATTCCTCTCGAGTGACGCAACATGCTCCGGCGGCATTCATGAAACAGCTCGGGAAACGCACGCCCGCAATCGTCACTGACAAATCCATCGCCATTATCCTTTCGTACGTACCAGCCCCAACTGTCCATCCCGCAGGACATGGAGGCGGTCGGCTTCCTGCGCAGCGGCCTGGCTATGGGTCACCAATAAAATGGTACAGCCGAAATCCCGCCGAAGCCGATTCAACAGAGCCATGACCTCAGCCCCCTGCCTCGAGTCCAGATTGCCAGTCGGTTCATCGGCCAGGATCAACCGTGGCCGATTGATCAGAGCCCTGGCGATCGCCACTCGCTGCTGCTCCCCTCCCGATAGTTCACTCGGTCTATGCTGGGCACGGGCTTCCATTCCCACAACCTCCAGGCTTTCCCTGACGACAGCTTGCACGTTCTTTCCCTGTTGGCCCTTCAACAAGAGAGGCAAGGCCACATTTTCCTCGGCCGTGAGCCCGGGGATAAGGTGAAACGCCTGGAACACCATGCCGATGACGCCGCGCCTGACCGCCGTCCACTCTGAATCAGAGAATTCTCGTACGGAATGTCCCTCCAATATGATGTCCCCGTTGGTAGGCACATCCAACCCGGCAACGAGATTGAGCAACGTGCTCTTTCCACATCCGCTGGGTCCCATTAATGCGCAAAACTCACCTCTTGGAATATGCAAGGTCACTCCCCTGAGGGCGTGAACAACCGTGCCGCCGCGCAGATATTGCTTTGTCACGTCTTGGAGTCTGACCACGCTGGAGATGCACAACCTAGAGTGTGCCTTTAGGGTCAAGGGACGGAGCGCACAAGCCGCCAGGTATCTCGGGAATCGATCTCACTCATACCATATGGCACAGTGAGCTCACAACCTTGACAGGACCCAAGGAAATTCTTTAAGAAAGGTTCGACGTCCAGCCCAACGGCTTTCCGATAGGAGAGGGAACGCATCGACCGAGAGACAGGATGATTGATCTTCGTTCGCTGTCCCGACGTATGCTGAATACTCTGCTCCCGATTGACTGCGCAAGTTGCGGCGTCGCCCTCACCAATGATCCGGTCTCCTTCTTCTGCACCACCTGTTGGGGCACGATCAGACCTCTCAGGGGGCCCGCCTGCCCGCGATGCGGGCGACCCTTCTCTTCGACGGTAGCCTTGCAGTATAGCCCACATCATCTATGCGGAGATTGTCGTAGGCGGCCACCTTCCTTCACCACCGCCCGGTCCCTCTTCCCGTATGACTCCTCCCTTCGAGATGCCATTCATCTCGTGAAGTATCGTGGGAAGGTGGCCCTGACTTCGGGGTTGGCCGACTTGATGAAAGGGGCCTGGCGGGAGATTCCGGGACTTGAGCTGGTCATACCGGTCCCTCTCCACCCGGCACGGTTGACGAAACGCGAGTTCAATCAGGCTCTCCTCTTGGCAGACAACTTGGCTGCCTGGCTGGGACTACCAATCTCATACAATAACTTGGTTCGTGTGCGTGCAACGGCCCCTCAGACTGACCTGACCCGAGCCCAGCGACTGAAGAACCTTCGACGTTCTTTTGTCCTGCGTCATCCCAGGGAAGTTGCGGGCAAGCGTATATTGTTGTTGGACGATGTCTTCACCACAGGCACCACTGTAAATGAGTGCGCCAAAGCGCTGAGAAAAGCAGGGTCCGCTGATGTCTACGTTGTGACCCTAGCGCGTACGGTCTAGCACGGGGCGTCCCGGGGTCCCCCTTGCCTGGAGTCTGTTGGCCATGATCTAGGTATCGCTAAGGTGCAACCCCATGCCAATTTATGAATACCGCTGCGCGGATTGTCGGAAACGCAGCAGTCGATTGATACTGAACATCAATAACCCTCCTTCAGTGTCCTGCAGGTACTGTCAGGGGAAAAATCTTCAACGCATTCTCTCCCGGTTTGCGTCGCCCAAGTCCGAAGAAGCTCGGTTGGAAGCGCTGGCAGATCCCAGCAAATATGGAAATCTTGACGAAAATGACCCCCAGAGTATGGCTCGCTTCATGAAACAAATGGGCAAGGAAATGGGTGAAGACTTCGGCGATGACATTGATGAGGCCCTTGGCGAAGCCACAGGTACCGGAGGGGGTCCAGGTGATACTGACCTTGATTGACAGTCATTGTCATAAAAATTCTTGACAAAACCTGCCACAGCTTCTACCATGAGGCCCTTGATAACTCTGGTAGGACCACACCCTCTCTCGACTGATGGCACCTGACCAACGATGGCCCCACAGTCCAAGGACGAACTGCTTACTGCAGCCGAGACCTGCCGGTACCTTAAAATCACACCTCGGACCCTGTACCGATACCTCAGAGACCGAACGATTCCTGCCTTCAAGCTCGGGAAGGAGTGGCGGTTCGTCAGGTCTGAGCTCGAACAGTGGATCAAGGACCGGGGCATTTCTCGACGCGGGCGACCCTAACGAGAATATGTGGGAGGCCAGCCTTGTTTGCCGGTGAGTACCTGTGCAAAGTCGACGAAAAGGGGCGTTTCATCGTTCCCTCCCCTTTCCGGGAGCAACTCGAAGGCCAGGGTGGTAGTGTCGTCTTCATCAAGGGGCCAGAACAATCGCTATGGATTTATTCGGTCGCAGAATGGGCCAATGTACTCGAACGCACCAAGAGCAAGCTGGACGAAGATCAGAGTCGTATGTTTATGCACTTTGTCGTGTCAGAGGCCGGCACCTCGGACGTGGACAAAACCGGTCGCATCCTTATTCCCGGGAGACTACGCAAGATGGTCCCGGTCGAAGACGATCAAGAGATCATCCTCGTGGGGCTGTACCACCGGATTGAGGTATGGAACCCTTCGGAGTGGCGACGTTACATCACGCGGGCCGAAGACAAGTTCGATCAGGACTTCAGCAAGATCATGAACATGTTGTAAGCCTTTGTCCGTGGCTCGAACACGTCATAGAAAATCGACCAATCTAAATATCGTTCCCCTTCGCCGAGCCTCCTATCGGACGATCGAGCCTACATCCAGGATTTCATCACCCTCGACCCCTTCGCTCTCAAAATCATTGAAATTTCCTTCACGCCCCTCAGGACATCGCCGCCCCGTGCTGCTGAGGCAGTCGCCCGAGCTATGTCAAACCAGCCTTTCAAGAGACGAGGTGAAGCTGACTCTTCCCCTTCCTCCCAGCATCAATCACCAATACGCCACGGTAAATGGCCGTCGGATTCTCTCGGCGCAGGGGAGGAATTTCAAAGAACTTGTTGCACAGCAGATCCTGATTGCCTTGACCAAGCCCCCTCATCGGCAACAGGTTCTCCAAGGCTTCCAATCGGCATACTTGACTCTCTCCGTCTGTTTTCATTTCGCTTCCCCCCTCCGTCGCGACGTAGATGGAGGTCTCAAAATCACCCAGGACGCCCTCTGCGAAGCCTTGGGAATTAATGACAACAAGATTCTTCAGATCCATTTAGTGAAAGCCCTAGACACCGTCGCCCCACGGATGGAAGTTTCTTTGACCCATCTCCCCGTTCACGGCCTCCAATCTGTCCCGGGAAGCCGAGTCAAGCCTTCGTAGGCAGCCTCCAAGATCGTTACATTGCCAGATCCTTCCCGATCCCCACACACGTCCGACCGCACTGATCGTTGGCGATCATGCTCGAGCCTCTTGTATAAAAAAACCGATAAATGGGTCCGCAGAAAGGGCTTTTCTTCCACGCAGAATTCTTGGTATGGAGGTACTGGGAAGCAATGAGCGTACAGCGCATCCCCTATCACTCAATTCTTCTCCAAAAGTCCTTGAGGCGGGTTGCGTAGACGGCGTCAAAACGATAGGGCGAGTCGTAGGGGGGAAGTTGGCCTGCTGCCCTAAAAAAAAACGGGCCACTCTCCCTGCGAGAGCGGCCCGTTGATGGTCTATTAGACCATCTTAAGAAAGCATTCCCACCCCAACCCCAAGCAAGTCAGGGCTTCACGGTGATACGGTTTCGGATGGTGTCAAAGGTTGCCTTGGGAATGACGTTCTTGGCAACGAGTTCTCCTTTAATCCGGTACGGCCGATTACTGACCACACGTTGGGCCTCCTCCTTGGATAAACCCAGGAAAAGGACCATGTCGTTCGCAGAGGCCGTATTCATGTTGACCGGGGCGGGCCCGGCCGTAGGAGCCGCGGAGGTCATCCCCGGGGTTTTGCTTGGCGCATTGATGGCCGCAGGGGCTGGAGGGGCCTTCGGAGTCGAAACGGGTTTGGGGGCTCCCGCACTAGGCTTGGGCAACCCGGGCGCCGTGGCCCCCGCCTGCGTACCTGGGCGCTCTTTCAGTTCCTTTTGATATCGAGCGACCATGGATTTCAGCGTCCTATTGTGACGCAGCAAGTCCTGATACTTCTTTCGCATAGCCTGGTGTTGGGCAACCAGTGAACGAATTTGTTTCTCCATTTCCTGTGTCCGCCCTGCCAGGCTTCCCCGTTCCGTGTCTCGGCTATGCTCAATCCTCTGCAATTCATCCTGGGCCAACTGCGCTTCTTGACTCAGCTTGGCGTTTAATTCCTTCAACGTTTTAACTTGCTGTTCCAACGCAGCCTTCTGAGCCTGCGTACGCTCAAAATCCGCTCTGGCAACGTCGGCATCTTCAAGCGCCTGGGTGTATTTACTCTTGGACACGCAGGCATTGGCTCCGAAAGCCACCATCATGACCAGGCTGAACAAAATGATTCTCCTCATGCGATCCTCCCTTCCTCTCTTTCTCGGAATGCTCCGGCTCTCGGGGGCTCCGTGCACTTGTCGACACTCTTGGGATTACGTCATTGGATCGGCAGGCTCATAGGGAACAAATGGATAGTATCCTTAGAGCGCCCAGGCAGTATCTTCTTAACGTGTAGTGGATAAAGGGATTTTTGTCAATAGCAAGGGGGTTTGTCCACGGGAACGCTTCACAGGGCAATCAAGGGTCCAACCAGTAGAGATGACGTTCCGAGCTAGCCATGTCCCGAGCGAGCTGGTCTCGTAATCACCTAGTGCTTGACTACCCGACATCGGTTTGTGATGATGCCTACGCAGGTCATCTCCCACCGAAGACGCATCATCCACGGTCATACTAGACGGAGAAACCGATGGACAGCTGGGGTCCTGGACTGGCGGTTATACTTGGGGTAGTTGAGGGGCTCACCGAATTCCTTCCTGTCTCCTCAACCGGACATCTCATTGTTGTGGGGCATTTCTTGGGGTTCACTGGGAATCTTGCCACCAGTGTTGAGATTTCTATTCAGCTTGGAGCCATCCTGGCCATCGTGGCCTATGAACGTGCCAAGATCACCGCTCTCGCGTCAGGGGCCTATCGTGAACAAGCCGCTCTTCGAAGGCTTATCCTGAACACCCGGCAAGACGGTCAATCGCCAGCACGGACACAATGGGGAGTCATCCTTCGCCAGTCGCTTGAAACCCATCGCAGTCTCTGGTTTCTCTTTGGACTTCTGCTGGCCTTCTGCCCATCCGCTGCCGTGGGGCTCCTTGCCCACCAGTGGATCAAAACCAATTTGTTCAGCCCTCAAACCGTCGCCGGCGCCTTGATCGTTGGGGGGCTGATCATCCTAGCGGTTGAAGCCAGGCGCTTCCGGTCGAGCATGTTTGATCTTCATCAAGTCGGCATCCATAGTGCATTTCTAGTTGGACTGGCCCAGTGCTTCTCCCTTTTCCCGGGCGTCTCGCGTTCTGGCGCTACCATCATTGGCGGGATGCTGGGCGGAATGGATCGAAAAGTTGCGACAGAATACTCCTTTTTTCTCGCGCTCCCGACCATGATAGCAGCCACGAGCTACCAGATGGTCAAGTCGCAAGAGCTCTTCACGTTGGAAGACGCACTCTCCTTAGGATTGGGGCTTGTGGTCGCCTTTTTCATCGCCTGGGCGGTCATCGCTGGACTGCTGGCTTATGTCAAACACCATTCTCTCCGCGTGTTCGCCTATTACCGGATTGTGCTCGGCCTCGCCGTATTGCTGATATTTCGCTAGTCCCTCACTGACCACGAGCTCCAACGTCCTCCGTGTGGGACCGCTCCTCCTCACGAGTCTGGCTGTGCTTTTTCTTTTCAAAAGCAAAGTGTAGGGCCAGGAAAAAGACTCCAACACTGATCGCCGCATCCGCCACGTTAAAGGCGGGCCAATGGTACATACCGATATAAAAATCAAGAAAATCGACGACCTCTCCGAAACGAATTCGATCGAGCAGGTTTCCCAGGGCACCACCCAAGATCGCGGCCACACTGATCTGGCCAGCCCGGTCCTCACCGCGCAGGCGAAAAAATATCGTTCCAAGCAGTCCAAGCGCAAATAACGAGGTGAGTCCGAAAAACACAAGGCGAAAACTTGAACTGGCCGATGCCAGAACTCCAAACGCCGCTCCAGGGTTGCGGATATAGGTGAGGCTGAAAAAACCGTGAAGAATAGGGATGGACTCATGCAAACGCATGGTCTGCATGATATAGCTTTTGGAGACCTGGTCCAGCAGGATAATTCCTGTACTCACCAGGGCCAGGAGGGTGACGCGCGCGCGCACACCCCTCAACGGAGCGCCCCAACGCAACGGTCGCAGAGCGTGGGATGATCCATCAACGCCCCAACAGACAACCGATAGTTCCAACAACGCTCACACTTGCTGCCTTCTGCTTTTGTGACCTTTATCGCAATGCCCCCGCCCAGATCTTCCAAATCTTCATGGGTTGGCACTCGATCAACGGCGTGCAACTCGACCTGAGAAACAATAAAAAGTGTAGCGAGAACATCTTCGTATGGCTCAAATATTTCATGCGAGGCTGGATTCGAACGCTGGGCGTAGATGATGACCTTCGCCTCAAGACTAGAGCCTATGACCTTTTCCCTCCGTTTCATCTCCAACCTAGCCTGAACCTTACCTCGTAACTTCAAAAGCTCATCCCATCGCCGCTCAAGTTCTGGATCTCTCCAGGCAGAGTCCTCATCTGGAAATCGAGCTAAGTGGACACTAAGGGCCTTAGAATTTCCCCGGTTGCCCCCCGGAAGCATTTTCCAAATCTCCTCGCCGGTAAAGGACAACACTGGCGCCATGAGCCTTGCGAGCGAGGTGATGATTTCCAAAATAACAGTTTGTGACCCTCGCCGCAGAGGGTCGTCCTTGTGTGAGGTGTAGAGCCGGTCCTTAATAATATCGAGATACACGGCGCTCATGTCGACCGAGCAAAAATTATTCAGGGCGTGGAAAACTGTATGGAATTCAAATTCTTCATACGCCGTTTTGATCCTCCGAATCAATTCACCTAGACGAAGGAGCGCCCAGCGATCGAGTTCAGGTAGCCGCTCATAGGGAACCTTGTGAAGCGCGGGGTCGAAATCATACAGATTACTGAGCAGGAACCGGGATGTGTTCCGGATCTTCCGGTACGCTTCCACCAAATGGGTTAAGATTTCAGAAGAGATCCTCAGGTCTTCCCGGTAATCTTGCGCTGAGACCCAGAGGCGAAGGATTTCCGCCCCGCTCTGTTTGATAACATCCTGGGGGGCCACGACATTCCCGGCCGACTTGGACATCTTCTTCCCCGACCCGTCGACCACGAAGCCGTGGGTGAGAACTGCTCGATAGGGCGCCTTGCCGTCGGTGGTCATAGCGGACAGGAGGGCGCTGTGGAACCATCCTCGATGCTGGTCGGACCCTTCGAGATACAGGTCCGCTGGCCACCACGTTTCCCCACGTTCCCGCCCCTTGGGTTTCAGGACGGCCGCGTGGCTGATCCCCGATTCAAACCAGACATCCAGAATGTCGCGCTCCTTCTCGAAAGACTGCCCACCGCATTTTGGACAGAGGGTGCCTGCTGGTATGAGGTCCGTCGCCGTCTTCTCAAACCAGATATCAGCGCCTTGGGTTGAGACGAGTGAGGCGACATGTTCAATGACCACCGGATCAGCCAGCACAGTCTGGCAGGAATTGCAGGTAAAGCCAGGAATCGGCGTTCCCCAAGCACGTTGACGCGATAAACACCAGTCAGGGCGACTACTAATCATCCCGTAGATCCGGTCCCGGCCCCAAGGGGGAATCCACCGCACGCGATCGATTTCGTCGAGTGAGGCCACCCGCAATCGGTTTGTCTCCATGGAGACAAACCACTGATTCGTGGCGCGGAAAATCACGGGACTCTTACATCGCCAGCAATGGGGATAGGAGTGCGCGATTGTGTCCTGGCCAACCAGTAGCCCTTTGGTTTGCAGGAGCTTAATAATGTCTGGATTCGCCTTCAGGACATGCTGCCCGGCGAAGTCTTCCACGGACGGGGTGAACTTTCCGGAATCGTCGACTGGGGCTAAGATCTCAAGCCTGGCCTCGGGCTCGACTGAGGAATTATGTGCTAAGGCCAAGGCATAGTCTTCCTGGCCGTGACCAGGGGCAATGTGAACACAGCCCGTGCCCTGATCCAACGTCACGAAGTCACCTAAAAGGATTGGTGAAAGTCCCTCAGATAGCGGCCGGTGGCAAAGCAATCCCTTCTCAAATAATTCTTGTCCTCCCTTCACGCCAAGGATTCGGTAGCCAGAAAAGGAACAGGCCTTGGCCACGGCATCCACTAATTTCTCGGCAACGACATAGATGTCATCGCCCACTTCCACAAAGGCGTAGTCGATCTCGGGATGCAGACACACGGCTTGATTGGCTGGGAGTGTCCAGGGTGTCGTCGTCCAAATGATGACCGACAGGGTCGCCTTCGAATGGCCCGTGAGGCCGTACTCCTCCAGAGAGAAAATCTTGACCGGAAATTTCACGTACACTGAGGGAGAAGTGTGTTCATCGTATTCCACTTCAGCCTCGGCCAAAGCGGTCTGATCCGTCGTACACCACAGGACAGGCTTCAGTCCCTTATACACACCACCCTTCGCCACAAACTTGGCAAACTCCCGGAGTATGGACGCTTCGTAGGCAGGATCCATGGTCAGATAGGGATGGGCCCAGTCTCCAAGGACACCGAGGCGCTGGAACTCCTCCCGCTGAAGCCGATAAAACTTTTCGGCATAGGCACGACTCAGCTTCCGGATCGCAAGGATGTCAAGGTCCTTTTTCTTCGGGCCCAGCTCCTTGAGGACTTGATGTTCAATCGGAAGGCCGTGGCAATCCCATCCCGGCACATAGGGTACGCGATACCCCGCCATCGTCTTGGACTTGATGATGATGTCCTTCAGGACTTTGTTCAGAGCATGGCCGATATGAATGCGGCCATTGGCATAGGGAGGACCATCGTGCAGAATATACAAGGGTCTCGCTTGCCCAGCTTCTTGGATCTGCTCATACAGCCG
The DNA here is from genome assembly GCA_041616875.1 of Nitrospiraceae bacterium. Taxonomy (GTDB): domain Bacteria; phylum Nitrospirota; class Nitrospiria; order Nitrospirales; family Nitrospiraceae; genus JBFJQA01. The sequence goes on from JBFJQA010000006.1 coordinate 30,524, forward strand.
CGTCTCATCCCACCAGGCCAATAGCTCCGGCTCTCGCTGGGGCAGGTTGGCCTTCATAGGAAAGTCAGTCCTGGGCAGATTCAGACTCGATTTGTAGTCCATGGTTTCGCGACTCGGAGAGCGGGTGGACGGGCCGAAGGATGACGGTGTCGCTTCACTAAGGATCAGCTCAGGGCCATCATCCGATCCAGGGCAACTTTCGCCCAAACCTTTTCATCTGTGGGTACGAGAATTCGATTGACCACGCACCCATCAGCAAGATTTTCCATGGCCCAGCAGAGGTGAGGGGCATCTATGCGGAACATGGTGGCGCACTGGCAAATGGTGGATGAAAGAAAGAACACCTTTTTGTGCTTATCTGCCTGCTCTCGCTTGAGACGGTTGACGAGGTTCAGCTCAGTACCCACTGCCCAGGAAGTCCCCGGGGGAGCAGCACGGACCGTCCTGATAATGAATTCGGTCGAGCCCACAAAGTCAGCTTGCTTCACGACGCCCTCATGGCATTCAGGATGCACGATAATCTTGACGTCGGGATATTGCTTCCGAAAGTACTCCACATGGGCAGGTTGAAACATCTGGTGAACGCTGCAATGCCCCTTCCATAAAATGAGGCGAGCCTTTTCGACTTTCTCTGGAGTGTGACCACCATAGGGCTGATAGGGATCCCACACAATCATGTCTTCCCGTGCAAGACCCATTTTGTTGGCCGTGTTACGGCCCAAATGCTCGTCCGGGAAAAAAAGAATTTTTTCCCTTCGCGCCCAGGCCCATTCCATGATGGCCTGCGCGTTTGAGGATGTGCAGGTCAGTCCCCCGTGTTCTCCGCAAAACGCCTTGAGGACAGCCGCCGAGTTCACATACACGATGGGCGACACGGTCTCTTCAACGGGGAGAATCTTGGCCAGGGATTCCCAGCACTCATCCACCTGCTCAATAGCTGCCATATCCGCCATGGAACACCCTGCCGCCAGGTCTGGAAGAATCACCGTTTGATTGGATCGACTGAGGATATCCGCTGTTTCGGCCATAAAATGAACGCCGCAAAATACGACGTAGGGACGGTCAGACCGCGCGGCGGCTTCTTTGGCGAGAAGCAAAGAATCTCCTCGGAAGTCAGCATGCTCAATGACTTCATCGCGCTGGTAATTATGGCCTAAGATCAACACCCGGTCGCCGAGCGCTTCTTTGGCTGCGACCGTCCGCTCGTATAACTCTCGAGGAGACAGACCTTGGTACTGGGAGACTGGACGCTCAGCCGTCTGAAGAGATTTCACTCATCACTCCTTTTCTTCCGAGTCTGCCGCTGCCTTGCGCTGCTTGAATCCACACACCTGGCCTGGCTCATTGACAAGCCAGGTCATAACATAGCACGAATCAACTTTAACATTTTACGATACCATTGTTCCCACAATCAACGCTCAGGGCGCGACTGGCCTGGATGGACTGCATCATACGCTGCCGCCGCGGGTCCCATTCGGCCTAGGAAAGGTGGATCTTGTGCGAATCGTGGGTAGGCCCAAATGTTCGTTGACAGGGTTGAAAATTCGGGTGTACCATTACAGCTCTAAAAGAGCTAGGGGAGCCTTACTAGGCTGAGAGCCCGGTTCATCGGGCAACCCTCAGAACCTGAACTGGATAATGCCAGCGTAGGGAAGCGGACGCAGGGGAATCGGCAATTAAGGAGCCCTTGGCCGCACCTACGACCTACGGAGGTGCGGCTTTTTTTGTGCATCTGCGCCGAACGGAAAGGACGCCTTATGACCAAACCCAACTCCATCCCAGATGGGTCCAGCAACAGCCATCATACGCTTGATTCCCTTGTTACCACCCAACCATTTCCCGCATCACGGAAGATCCATGTGAATGGCGTGCAGCCCAGTGTCCGCGTTGCCATGCGTGAAATTTCGTTGATGTCCACGAAGTCACCAAACGGAGGACCAGCGATCCCCAACCCTCCGATTACTACCTATGACACCTCTGGCCCTTACACTGATCCTTCGGCAACTATCGACGTGCGCCTCGGCCTGAAGCCTCTGCGCCAACCATGGATACTGGGTCGAAACGATGTGGAACAACTCACCGAAGTCTCGTCGGAGTATGGTCGCCAGCGGGCGAAGGACCCGGAGCTGGCACAACTTCGATTTCACCACATTCGGAAGCCACTCCGGGCCAAGTCTGGCATGAACGTGACTCAGATGCATTATGCGCGGAAAGGGATCGTCACGCCGGAAATGGAGTACATCGCGATTCGGGAGAACCAATCCCGGGACGCCCTTCTGACCGACTCGAAGTCCGGCGGGAATGGACAGGCGAGCCGCTCTAAATTGTGGCAGCAACACCCCGGTCAGGCCTGGGGAGCCAGCATTCCCTCCCGAATCACGCCCGAATTTGTCCGCGAGGAGGTGGCGCGAGGCCGGGCGATTATTCCCTCCAACATCAACCACCCCGAAACCGAGCCGATGATTATCGGACGGAACTTCCTGGTCAAGATTAACGCCAATATCGGAAACTCCTCGGTTGCATCATCAATCGAAGACGAAGTCGATAAGATGGTGTGGGCTTGCCGCTGGGGAGCTGATACCGTGATGGATCTCTCCACGGGCAAGAATATTCACGAGACGCGGGAATGGATCATTCGGAATTCCCCGGTTCCGATTGGGACCGTGCCAATCTATCAGGCTCTTGAAAAAGTGAACGGTAAGGCCGAGGAACTGACCTGGGAGATTTATCGCGACACACTGATCGAGCAGGCCGAGCAAGGGGTGGATTACTTCACCATCCACGCCGGAGTCTTGCTACGTTATGTTCCATTGACCGCGCAACGCATGACGGGGGTCGTGTCTCGAGGCGGATCAATCCACGCCAAGTGGTGTCTCGCTCATCATGAGGAGAATTTCGCTTATACCCATTTTGAGGAAATCTGCGAGATCATGAAAGCCTACGACGTTGCCTTCAGCTTAGGTGACGGGTTACGGCCGGGCTCCGTCGCGGATGCCAACGACGAAGCGCAGTTTGCCGAATTGGAGACACTTGGCGAACTGACCAGGATTGCGTGGAATCACGACGTCCAGGTCATGATTGAAGGCCCAGGGCACGTCCCGATGCATATGATTCACGCGAATATGGAAAAACAGCTCGCGACCTGTCATGAGGCCCCATTCTATACGCTGGGCCCCCTTACCACTGATATTGCGCCGGGGTACGACCACATCACCTCTGGCATTGGAGCCGCAATGATCGGATGGTACGGCTGCGCCATGCTCTGTTACGTCACGCCTAAGGAACACCTCGGCCTTCCCACGCGAGAGGACGTCAAAGCGGGAGTGATTACCTATAAGATTGCGGCCCACGCCGCGGACTTGGCGAAGGGCCACCCCGGGGCCCAGGCACGAGACAATGCCCTTTCCAAAGCGCGATTCGAGTTCCGATGGGAAGATCAGTTCAACTTGGGGCTGGACCCGGATACGGCCCGATCATTTCATGACGCCACCTTGCCGGACCAGGCGGCAAAAGTCGCCCATTTCTGTTCCATGTGTGGGCCGCACTTTTGCTCTATGAAAATCACCCAGGATATCCGGGATTATGCGGCCGAGAAGCAGATTAAGGAACAAGAAGCCATTCAGATCGGGATGAAGGAAAAATCGGAAGAGTTCAGAAATGCAGGCTCTGAGATTTACCTCTGACCATACTCAACTGTACCCCTTGCCATCTTCACAGAAGAGCAGCTGTTCACGGAGCATACCATGAGCCACCCAAGACCGGCGCCGTTGCGGGAGCGAGACGTCACCCGCCAAATTGCTCGGGAGTATTATAAGGAGTTTGACCAGCTCATCGAAAGCGATGTCATTATCGTTGGAGCGGGTCCATCTGGATTGATCTGCGCCAGAGACCTAGCCCACATGGGCTTCCGCACACTGATCGTGGAGCAAGCACTCGCGCTGGGCGGCGGATTCTGGTCAGGCGGGTACCTCATGAACAAAGCCACGATTTGCGCCCCGGCCCAAGAGATCTTGGAGGAACTCGGCGTCCCTTGCAAGCAGGTCAAAGACTGCGAGGGCATGTACATCGTAGATCCGCCGCACGCCACGGCGGCCCTCATCGCCGGTGCGTATGCAGCCGGCACCAAGATCATGAATCTGACCCGGGTGGTCGACTTGGTTCTGAGGGGGGATGGAATCCTGGAAGGCGTCGTCGTAAACCATACCACGGCGGAGATGGCTGGCCACAACGTCATCCATGTGGATCCCATCGCCTTGGAAAGCAAAATGGTGGTGGATGCCACGGGCCACGATGCCGTGGTCGTCGATCTTCTGCACCGCCGAAATCTTTACAAAAAGGTTCCTGGGAACGGGGCCATGTGGGTCTCACGGTCTGAGGAGGAGGTTGTCGCACGAACTGGTGAAGTCTACCCCAATTGTTTCGTGATCGGGTTGGCCGTCGCCGCGGTGCATGGCACGCCACGGATGGGGCCGGCTTTCGGATCCATGTTACTCTCTGGACGGTACGGAGCGACGTTGATCAAAAAGAAACTCAAACAAGAGTAGGGCGACTCTCTCGGTCCCGCATCAATACCCGAAGACCACAGTCGGGGCGGCTGGAAGATGCGGACCCACTCAAGGACAGGCTCACTGAGATGGACATTCAAGACTTTCTGCTCCAAGGCGAAGGGAAGGACGAGGATATTCAACACGCCTGGACCCTGTTCCAGAAGGCTTACGAGGCCCAAATGAAGGGAAACCTTGAGGAAGCGGTCGGCCTCTACAAGGAGTCCATCGCCCTCCACCCCACGGCCGAAGCGTACAC
>JBFJQA010000007.1:0-34678 GCA_041616875.1 Nitrospiraceae bacterium
AAGGGGTTTACAATCCGAAGACCTTCATCCCCCACGCGGCGTCGCTGCGTCAGGCTTTCGCCCATTGCGCAATATTCCTCACTGCTGCCTCCCGTAGGAGTCTGGCCCGTGTCGCAGTGCCAGTGTGGCTGATCGTCCTCTCAGACCAGCTACCCGTCGTTGCCTTGGTAGGCCGTTACCCTACCAACAAGCTGATAGGACGTGAGCCCATCCTTGAGCGCCGTACCCAACGGCACAGCTTTCCTTCCGGCTCCGCAAAGCCGGAAGCGTACGGGGTATTAGCTCACCTTTCGGCAAGTTATTCCCCTCTCGAGGGTAAGTCACCCACGTACTCCTCACCCGTTCGCCACTGTACAAGCGTATTGCTACGCCTTCTCGTTCGACTTGCATGTGTTAGGCGCGCCGCCAGCGTTCGTTCTGAGCCAGGATCAAACTCTCATATAGGTGTTTTTTATTTGGATCCAAGGGCCGCCTCTTCAATACACCTTACCTATTGGCTTCCTCTATTCAGTTGTCAAAGAACAACGTGTTGGCACAAGGAGTGCTACACGAGAGCAGCAGAGACTACTATACCGGCTGACCCCTGTCAAGAAGGGGGAGCCAAAAAAATATATGCCTCCCTAACACGCAGAAAGAACCAACCTTTTCAGGGCATTTCGGATTCAGCCCATCCATTTTCTAGATTGTTACGCTTAGGGTTGTATACATAACACCACTGGCCGTCATTGGCATGCTCGGACAAGACGAGGAAATGGGCAGCCGATAGCGCCGATGTATCGCCCGTATTCCCAAGGACGATGGGGAAGACACCGCGTGTCTGGAGCGATTTGTTTCGCCAGTTGCACGATGAGAAGGGGTTGGAGGATAATGCCCAGCAACACGTTGTGAGATGGTTGTATCTGTAACCGGAGGATTCGTGAAACTGACCCGTCGCTCGGTTCTGAAACTCAGCGGTTTCGGCGCGCTGACCGCATTCACCAGTGGTTGCGATCTTGGCAGTATGTTTGCTATTCCTCCCAGAGAGACATTGTATTTCACTCCGAATGACAAATTTTACGTCGTCAATTATATGGAGTCTCCCTTCAACGTCTCACGGGACCTGGATCAGGAGCAATGGCAACTGTCAATCACCGGGGAGATCAAACACAAGACCCGGCTCGGGTGGAGAGATATTCTGAACCGGGACTCCTTTGATCAAGTCGTCACCCTCATGTGCATTGACACCCTTCCTGGCGGCGATAGTCTAGGCAATGCGGCCTGGCGAGGCATTTCTTTGAGAAAGCTCTTGCAAGACGTGGGGGCCAACGAAGAAACGGCGAGAGATGTCGTGTTCCGCGCAGCCGATGGGTACGATGATAGCATTCCGTTTTCTCGTGCCATGCAAGACGATGTCATGCTCGCCTACCTCATGAACGGTGAGAAGCTCCCCAAGGAACATGGGTTCCCGTTACGTCTGATTGTTCCTGGCCTGTACGGCATTAAGAACGTCAAATGGATTATCGAGATTGAGGTATACAACGGCGACTACCGGGGCTATTGGCAGCGGAAAGGCTGGACAGACGACGGAACGATCAAAATTTTTTCCAGGATTAATAGTCCCGGCCATTACCAGGCTCTGAAGGGTTCCGATCAGACGTTGAAAGGCATCGCGTTCGGCGGACCGAACTCTATCTCGAAGGTTGAGATTAGTTTTGATGATGCCAGGACCTGGACGGAGGCTGAAATCGCCCCCCCGATGTCACCCTATTCGTGGGTGGTGTGGCATCATGACTGGCGCCCCCCGGAATCCGGCCGCTACCGAGTCGCGGTGCGCGCCACCGACACAAACGGCACCGTCCAGACCTCGGAAATCGTGCGGCCTCAGCCCGCCGGTGCGTCGGGGCTCCACATGATCGTGGCGGACGTAGTGAAAGTGTAGAAGAGTCTCGGCTGACTAACGGCGCGCAGCCTCGGTCGGGCCATAATGCGTTGACACCGGGCGACCTACTAAATCCTTCCTGTTGGCCTCACCACCTTTGGCAGACAATCGGATCGGCGGCTCGGCGCTCTAACAGCCAGCCCGCAGGCAACTACCGCTATGGCGCCGACCTGGCTGCACATCCGTTCCACCCGAGACCAGAAAGATGGACGGCGTTGAGCCGTGGGATCGCCGGTCCGGCGAACTTCCTCTCCCCTTGTCACACCCCCCCCTGAATGGATGGAGAAAAGAAAACTTCCCGGTCCTCACGCGACTTATACTGGCCGCTCCGGCTCAGCAACGGCGGAGCACAAAACGGCTCTGATGTGCTCTCGAGAAGTTCGCCCGATGTCTGTGTGGAGTCTCTTCCCCCAAGGCCGCGCAGATCCACTACGCTTCATCGGGTCGTGGGTTGAGTTTGGTTTGGGCGACGGTGTTGCCTGAGGCCTTCTTCTTTGGGGCTTGCGCAGGAATTCTGGGGGTCGAGGTACACACATCTGCATTCTGGGCTCGGTGGCGGAGAGCATGGTCCATCAAGACAAGGGCCAGCATAGCCTCAGCGATGGGTGTCGCCCGAATACCAACGCAAGGATCATGACGCCCTTCTGTTTCCACCAGTACGGGTTGGCCTTCCTTATCAATAGATTGGCGCGGAAGACGAATACTAGAGGTAGGTTTGATGGCCAGGGTGACCACAATATCCTGTCCGGTCGATATCCCCCCCAGTATGCCACCCGCATTATTCGAGCGAAATCCCTCCGGTGTGAGTTCGTCCCCGTGCTGGGATCCGCGCTGAAGAATCGAGGCGAATCCGCTTCCCACCTCCACTCCCTTGACCGCGTTGATGCTCATCATGGCCGAGGCCAAATCCGCATCCAGCTTACTGTAGACGGGCTCACCTAATCCCACAGGTACATGTTCGGCCACGACGGTGATTCTTGCTCCGATGGAATCGCCGGACTTTCGCAATTCATCCATGAACGCTTCAAGTTTCGGAACTGCGTCGGGGTCTGGGACAAAGAAGGGGTTGGTATTGACGACGTCCCATGTTTTGAACGGCACTTCAATGGGTCCTAGCTGCGCCAGATACCCACGGACCACCACCCCATAGGTGTCCTTGAGCCACCTCTTGGCGATCGCGGCCGCTGCCACCCGCACTGCCGTTTCTCGCGCAGATGACCGTCCACCACCCCGATAGTCGCGGACCCCATATTTCTGCCAATAGGTGTAATCGGCATGCCCCGGCCGGAATGTATCCGCCAGATGTCCATAGTCGCGGCTTCGTTGGTCTTCGTTACGAATGAGTAACGCGATTGGCGTGCCGGTTGTCTTTCCTTCGAACACCCCGGACAGGATCTCTACTCGGTCGGACTCTTGTCGTTGGGACACGTGGCGAGACGTGCCCGGTTTCCGCCGGTCCAGTTCATGTTGGATATCCTCCATGGTCAGGGGTAGTCCAGGAGGACAGCCGTCCACGACACAGCCGATGGCTGGACCATGGCTTTCGCCGAATGAGGTCAGACAGAAGAGTTTTCCAAATGTATTCCCCGACATGCGGTGTCTCTATCTTCTAGTCGGTCGAATCACCACACGTTTGCGACTACTCGACAGTATCCAATTTAATGTGAAGTTCTCGGAGTTGAACAGGATCCACGGACGAGGGTGCTTCGGTCATGGGGTCCAGTGCCTTTTGGGTTTTGGGGAAGGGGATCACATCACGAATTGAGTCCGCGCCCCCGAGAAGCATGATCAGACGATCAAGGCCGAGCGCAATCCCCCCATGGGGCGGTGCACCGTAGTCCAGGGCATCGAGTAGAAACCCAAATTTCGCCGCTGCTTCGTCCTTACTGATTCCCAGCAGGTCAAACACTTTGTTCTGAACCTCACGTCGATGAATACGAATACTCCCTCCGCCCAGTTCGCTGCCGTTTAACACCAGATCATAGGCCTTCGCACGCACTCGGAGCGGCTCGGCGTCGAGAAACGGAATATCCTCATCTGCAGGAGCGGTAAATGGATGGTGAAGGGCGATATGCCGTTTCTGCTCCTGGTCGAATTCCAGAAGCGGGAAATCAGTGACCCAGAGCGGCTGCCATCCCTGTTTGTCGATCAGATTCAGCTCCTCACCCAACAGGAGGCGCAGGCGGCCCAAGACATCATGCACAACATGTGACCTATCGGCGCCAAACAAGACTAAATCACCGTTCGTGGCATCAGGCAAAGCCGAAAAAAGGCTCGGAGCATGGAGAAACTTCGCAATGACAGATTCGAGTTGTCCCTCACCGACAATTTTGACCCATGCAAGGCCTTTTGCCCCGAAGGTCTTGGCCGTCTCCCCCAGCGTATCAATCCGGCTCCGCGCGATCGCAGCTCCTCCCTTTACGACTAACGCGTTGACAACGCCGCCTTTGGCCACCGCATCCTTAAACACTTTAAATTCCGACCTGGCGGCAAAATCACTCACATCGTGGAGCAGCATGTCGAATCGACGATCAGGCTTATCCGAGCCATACTGACCCATGGCTTCCGAGTAGGTCAGTCGTGGAAACGGACTGGGCAGCTCGATGCCACGCGTCTCACGAAAGAGGAGCGTGATCATCCGCTCCATTAAGGCCATCACCTGCTCACGCTCCACGAACGACATCTCGACATCGATCTGGGTGAATTCAGGCTGGCGGTCGTTGCGAAGATCCTCATCGCGGAAACAACGCGCAATCTGGTAATAGCGATCGACTCCGCTGACCATGAGGATCTGCTTGAAGAGTTGCGGCGACTGAGGGAGTGCGTAAAAGCTTCCGGGGTTTACCCGACTTGGCACCAAATAGTCCCTGGCGCCCTCAGGTGTGCTCTTCGTAAGCATGGGCGTCTCGATTTCCAAGAATCCTTCGGCATTGAGAAACGCCCTCACCTGCTGCACGACGGTATGCCGGAGAGTCAACAGATCCCTCATCCTTGGGCGTCGCAGATCGAGGTAGCGGTACTTGAGCCGAATGGCCTCCGTGACATCAGCCTCGTCGTCAATGACAAATGGCGGGGTCTTGGCCTCATTGAGAATCTCAATCGAATCGACGAGTACTTCAACCTCTCCAGTCGGCAACTCGAAATTCTTCGACTCCTCAGGACGAGCCGCTACGACCCCCTCAACCCCAACGACAAATTCGCTACGGAGGGCATGGGCAACTTGATGGGCACTCGGATCCCGCTCCGCATTGAGGACGACTTGGGAGAGTCCAGAGCGATCCCGCAAGTCGATGAAGATCAGATTCCCATGATCTCGCCTTCGTTGCACCCAGCCGTTCAATACCACAGCCTGCCCAATCTGCGCCTTGGTCAACTCGCCACAGCGATGGGTTCTCGTCTTCATCTCATGCCCACCTTGTGGAAACCGATGTAGATTCGCGGTCTGCGTGACGAGCCCCAACCCCGCCGCGTGCCATCCGTCACTCCCTTCGGGCTCGAGGCCTCACGGGTCACGAGGATATCGCGAAGGGCATTCGCCTCACGATCTGTGAGGTATCGAAACTCGCCAGGACGAAGCGATCCCAACGATAACGGACCAAACCGAATTCGCGTCAGCTTGATAACGGGATGCCCTACCGATTCCAGCATGCGCTTGACTTGATGCTTGCGCCCTTCATGAATGGTGATTTCTAACCACGAGTTCCGCTCGACTTTCTTGACTTTTTTCACAACGGCAGGACGAGTGACGGCGTCTTCGAGCCTGACCCCTTGCTGCAACGCAGCGATCTCTTCGTCGCTCAGAATTCCTTTGACCTTAATCAAGTACGTCTTCGGAACATGATAGCGGGGATGCAACAGCGCCTGGGCCAACTTGCCATGGTTGGTGAGCAAGAGGAGCCCTTCACTATCATAGTCCAGCCGCCCTACCGGAAAGACGCGCACACCAATGCCCCGCAGGTAATCCTTCACTGTTGGCCGGTCCTCCGGGTCGGCAAGGGAAGAGACGCACCCCTTTGGTTTATTGAGCATGACAAACACCTGGGGCGGGACAGGTTTGATGTGCCGCCCCTCGACCTTCACATGGTCGTGCAGAGGATCGACTTTCGTCCCGAGCTCTCGAACGACCCGTCCGTTGACCGTCACCTGGCCTGCCTTGATCATTTCCTCCGCCTTCCGACGTGAGGCCAAACCTGAATCGGCAATGACTTTGTGTAGCCTGACAGCTCTAGGCGATGGACGACGGACGATGGGCGATGGGTCGGAGGGAGGGGTTGAGAAACGAGTCTCTGGTGGGCTTGCCTTTTCCTTGGCCAGTGTTTTAGCGCCCCTCCGTAGGCTTCCCATAGCCTCTCGCCTATTGCCCATAGCCAGCCTTCTGCCCTACTCCCATTCTATGGTACTCGGAGGTTTGGAGCTGATATCGTAGACAACCCGGTTTACCCCTCTCACTTCATTGATAATCCGATTGGAAAGCCGCCCCAAAAGGTCCGGGGGCAATCTGGCCCAATCCGCTGTCATTCCATCCAAGCTGGTGACAGCTCGAATTCCAATGACATGCTCATAGGTCCGCTGGTCACCCATGACTCCCACGGTTTGAATTGGTAGTAGGACCGCAAAAGCTTGCCAGAGCTCACGATAGAGACCGGCTGCTCGAATTTCCTGGTCCACAACGGCTTCGGCTTCTCGAAGGATGGTGATGCGCTCCTTGGTCACCGGCCCGAGTATTCGAATGGCCAGGCCTGGGCCGGGGAAGGGCTGACGCCAAATAATTTCGACGGGCAGGCCAAGCTCCTCTCCCAACACCCGCACCTCGTCCTTAAAGAGTTCCCTGAGAGGCTCAATGAGGCGGAGTTTCATTTTCGATGGGAGCCCACCCACATTGTGGTGGGTTTTGATCGTAGCGGAAGGCCCTTTAAAACTCACACTTTCGATCACGTCTGGATAGAGGGTCCCCTGCACCAGAAATTTGATCTTTCCCAATTTCTTGGCCTCAGCTTCAAATTTCTTGATAAACAGGCGACCTATTATCTTCCGCTTGCGCTCTGGGTCACTCACATTTCTCAGCCCGGCTAAGAAGTCCGCCGCACCGTCCACCGAGCGGAGGTTCACTTTGAGGTGAGCAGCAAAGGTCTTCTGAACCTGTTCTGCCTCCCCAGAGCGCAGCACTCCGTTGTCCACAAACACACAGGTTAATTGATCGCCCACCGCCCGGTGCGTGAGGACCGCCGCTACGGAGGAATCCACACCGCCGCTCAAGGCACAAATAACCCGGCTGTCTCCGACCTCTTCACGGATCTGGCGCACTGCCGATTCCACATAGGATTGCATGGTCCAGGTGGGCTTGCAGCCGCAAATGTCGTACACAAAATTCTGCAACAGTTTCGTGCCCTCGACAGTATGCGCGACCTCTGGATGAAACTGAAGACAGAATGTTGGCTGGCCACCGGTCACACGCTTCATGGCCGCCACAGGGGAGTTTGTGGTGTGAGCAATGGAGCGGAATCCTTCCGGAAGGCGTTCGATGCGATCTCCATGGGACATCCACACCGATGTCGTGGAGCCATCCCCAATTCCCTTAAAGAGATCGGACCGGTCATCGATTGTAAGCTCGGCACGACCGTATTCCCGTCTCGCAGCCCTCGCGACTTCTCCGCCCATCAGGTGTGTCACCAGCTGCATTCCGTAACAGATTCCAAGAACGGGGACGCCCTGGGTGAACAACTCCTTCGCCACGAGCGGGGCCTCTCGGTCATAGACACTGAACGGTCCGCCAGAAAGGATCAACCCCTTCGGCCGATACGCGAGGATTGTCGCAAGGGGAACGGTGCAGGGAAGAATCTGGGAATAGACCTGCGCTTCGCGAACGCGGCGGGCAATGAGCTGGGTATATTGCGACCCATAATCAAGAACAAGAATTCTATCGTGCCAGAGTTCCATGGACTGGGTTAGGCGTGAGGAGTAAAGGGTGATGGGTCAGCCGAAAACAACAGGAGGGAATTGGCCAAGGTTTTCACGCCTCACGTTTCACACTTCACGATCAACGGGCTTTACTCCCAGTCAGTCCGGTAGTTCGGAGCTTCTCTCGTAATGATGACGTCATGGGCGTGTCCTTCTCGGAGGCCGGCCAGCGTCTGCCTGATAAATCGCGCGTTCTGCTGGAGATCGGGAATCGTCCGGCAACCACAATACCCCATGCCCGACTTCACGCCCCCGACCAATTGATATACAACACCGGCCAAGGTCCCTTTATAGGGCACTCGGCCCTCGATTCCCTCGGGAACCAGCTTCGAGGCTGGGCGCCCGGCTTGGAAGTAGCGGTCTTTTCCGCCTCGCTCCATAGCCCCGATTGATCCCATGCCCCGGTAGACCTTGTAGGTCCGGCCTTGCAGCAGGACCGATTCCCCCGGTGATTCCTCGGTGCCGGCAAGCAGGCTGCCAATCATAACCGCAGATGCCCCAGCCGCCAGGGCTTTCGCAATATCCCCTGAAAACTTGATGCCCCCGTCAGCGATAACAGGCACTCCGGACCCAGCCAAGGCCGCGGCACAGTCCTTGACGGCCGTCAACTGCGGCATCCCTGCGCCCGACACAATTCTCGTGGTACAAATAGAGCCTGGTCCCACACCGACCTTCACCGAGTCGGCCCCAGCGTCGACAAGGTCTCTGGCCGCCTCGGCGGTGGCAATGTTTCCGGCCATCACTTCTAAGTCGGCATAACGTTGCTTAATAAACCTCACTGTTTCCAACACACTTCTGGCATGTCCGTGCGCAGTATCGACTGCCACAATATCCACGCCGGCCTTGGCCAAGAGATCAATCCGCGCCTCCGCATCGGACCCTACGCCCACTGCAGCCCCAACTCGAAGGCGGCCGTGCGCATCCTTACAGGCATTCGGATATTGAATCCGTTTCTCGATGTCCTTGATCGTGATGAGGCCCTTCAATTCAAAATCCCTGCTGACGACGGGAAGCTTCTCGATTCGATATTCATGCAGGATCTCACGCGCTTTTTCCAAGCTCGTGCCTTCCGGCACCGTCACCAACTTTTCTCTGGTCATGACTTGAGAGACTTTCAACTCCATCCTGTCCTCAAAACGCAGATCCCGATTGGTCAAGATTCCAACCAGTTTTCCTTCCTTCGTCACGGGTATCCCTGAGATCCTGTATGTAGACATAAGCTGAAGCGCATCTCGAATAGTCTTGTCGGGCGAGATCGTAATGGGATCGAGAATCATTCCGCTCTCGGATTTTTTGACTTTGTCAACCTCGGCCGCTTGCTCTTCAGGGGAAAAGACCCGGTGGATCACACCCACACCACCCTCTCGGGCCAGAGCAATGGCAAGCCTGGCCCCAGTCACAGTGTCCATTGCCGCACTGACGATGGGAATATGGATGGTGATCTTCCTTGAAGCCCGAGTCTGTGTATCGACCTCGTTTGGCAAGACTTCAGACTTTGCCGGAACCAGCACGACGTCGTCATAAGTCAGGCCCACTCGGACTTGATCATCTAACATGAAAAAAATTGACTCCTTGCGATGGGTTGCCTCAAAGGCCAAATGCCTCCTGCAGGCTTGGGGTACCTTGAGAGAACCCTGCACCAGTGTTCGGCAGGGCTAGGACAGGCAAGCTCTCTGAGCGGATGAACGGATGTCCGCCCTCTTGGAGTCGAATACCTAGGAACGTTCAGATTCCGGCCTCTGGTCAGACAGAACAGCTTCAACTTCCCCCTCTTCCTGCAACCGTTCGCTGCCCTCTTCGGCTGGGAGGAATTGCTGAACGCGTGTATTGGAACTGTCGACTACGAAGACAGCCCCTCGTGGATCGAGGGCAATGCCGAAGGGAAAGTTAAACTGCCCGGTGGCTCCTCCAAACCCTCCCCACTGCGTAATGAAGTTTCCTTCTCGATCAAACTTCTGCACTCGCTGGTTCCCAGTATCCGTGACGAACACATCTCCATTTCCATCCACGGCGATACCCCAGGGAGAGCGCAGCTGCCCGGCTTCTTGAGCTTGGGGACTACTCGCGTGTCCCGCTTCCGATGAGCCTCCCCACTTTGTGATCAACTGGGGCAGCACATTGGTACTCGTATCAAATTTCTGGATGCGGTGATTGCCCATGTCGACCACGTAGACAGCCCCGTCCGAGGGATCAACCGCAATCCCTCGAGGGAAGTAAAACTGTCCATCGTTATTTCCGAAACTGCCCCATTGCATGATAAATTCGCCCAGTGGATCAAATTTCTGCACCCGGAAGTTCGCACTATCAACAACATAAATATACCCGCGAACCCGATCGACCGCGACACCCCAGGGAGAGCTGAACTGACCCTCCCCGTTACCCCGAGAACCAAACTTCATCAAATATTGGCCGAGTTTCCCATCGAACTTCTGAACTCGGTGATTGTTGGTGTCGGCCACATACACGTTGCCCTCGGCGTCACAAGCAATTCCAGTCGGATTATGGAAGTTCGAATTGGCCGCGCCGAAATTCCCCCACAGAACAATAAAGTTTCCATTGTTGTCGAATTTCTGGATGCGGTTGTTTCCGTTATCGACAACAAAGAGAGAACCCTGGGTATCGATGGCCACACCATACATGGGGCTCATAAATTCACCGCCATGCAGCAAGGAAGCGCCACGGCCCGTCTTCCCCCATGCGGACACACAGAGATACCCCGAGGTGTTGACCAGGATAGTCGCACTGGCCGGAACCGAGACATTGTTCCCGACATCCTTGAACCAGACATACACTGTCTTGCTTCCATCCCCAGGGGACAGCGTGAATGGCACCGTCGCGCCAAATTTGTACTCGGGCGGATTCTCGACCCAGCCGGGCATGTGCGCCGCCGGAGTCATGGGGTTCTCGGAAATGTAGTACGCCGCCACCCCGGTATCAACATCCGATGCTGAGATGGTGACCATGACATCAGGCGAGTTGGTCATAAACGCAAATTGGTTAATCACCGCGTTGGGATTCTGCGGTGCGGTCATATCGATCAGGACCGGGGTCACAGTGATCTCTTCGGACAAGGGACTCTCCTGGCCCCCTTCGAACACGGCACTGAGCGCATAGTAGTAGGGCGTATCATTCGTTAACCCAGTGTGGACAAATGGACTCGTCACACCATCAATCCGCGTACCCGTATCCTGAGTCACGCCCGAGTCGGTCTGAAAATAGACGTTATAGGAAACCGCGGCCGGTACTTCGAGCCAACTCAACACTGTCTCCGTATCGCCCGGTTTCCCCACAAACCCATGGGGTGCCGGAATATCCCCCGGGACCGACGTTTCGGCTTTTTGATGACGAGTCAACTCTTCTTCCGTCGGAACATACTTCACAATTCGATTATTGCCACTGTCCACCACGTAGACGCAGCCTTCTTTGTCGACCGCAATTCCTGAGGCAAAGTTGAATTGCCCGTCCGTAATGCCCCGATTTCCCCATGCGCAGAGGAACGTTCCATTTCCGTCAAATTTTTGGATTCGGTGGTTGCCACTGTCTACGACATACACATTTCCAAGGGCATCACAGGCCACACCCCAAGGGGACTTAAACTGCCCGGGCCCATTGCCCTCTCTCCCCCACTTAGTCAGAAAGCTCCCGCGCGGATCAAATTTTTGAATTCGATGATTGCCCTCGTCCGCGACGAATACATTGCCGGCAAAGTCAACGGTGATTCCGCGCGGATAGAAAAACGCACCATCATAGCTGCCATCTCGCCCCCATTTCAGTAGAGGTGTTCCGTCAGGCTGGAACTTCTGGACCCTGGCATTGCTCGTGTCCGTGACATAGAGACTGCCCCGATGATCCGTGGTCACTCCCCACGGTACATCGAACTGCCCCATCTCGGCACCCCGCCACGCAAACCCAAATTTTCCCCAGGCCTGCATGCAGTTGCCTTCCGAGTCGAATTTCTGAACCCGGTTATTCCCACTGTCCGCAACGTACACGAATCCCTCAGGGTCCGTGGCAAGACCTCGCGGATAATAAAATGATCCTTCCACGGAGTCTGGGTCTCCACCCCACCGGGCAAGAAATTTCCCGTCTTTGTCAAACTTTTGAATCGAATGATTGTCTGTGTCCGCGACGTAAATGTTCCCCTCTTTATCAACGGCGACACCTGTCGGAGAGCTGAACTCTCCATCATCAACCCCTTCCGATCCGAATCGCATGGCGAGCAAATAAGGCGACGGGATGGCCACGACCTCTTGGGACTCCGGACTCTCCCCCTTCGCAGTCACTGCCGTCACGACGTAGTGGTAACAGGTTCCGTTGGCTAAGTCTTCGTGAAGATAGGGTGAAGATGGCCCCTCGATGCAGTTCCCTTTTTCCTTGGTCACACCGATCACGGGGTTAAAGTCCTCGGAGCTGGCGATGGGACGAGTCAAATCAGAGTAGTTTATCTGTACTCCTTTCGTGGTCTGGTAGTAGAGATTGTAGTACATAGCGTCGGGAACCGGCTCCCAGGTTATCGTATTGCGACCATTCCCTGGTTTCGCCGCCACCCCTGCTGGAGCAGGCGGTACATCCTCTTCTGCAACCGATTCTCCTGCCCCCCAATCATCCGCCACCCCCTCGACACGGAGCACGTTTCGGTCACCTGATATCCTCCAATACCACTCGCGCACCAACCAGTCCTTCATAATGTTCCTCACTTCAATCAGAAATATCGACAAGAAACAGCAGAATTCGCCGAGAAATCAGCTACTTTCAAAGATTTAGATCGGTCATCCTAGCAAAGGGTTGAGAATCAAGTCAAGGCGTCCAGAGGGCTGATTTCTCGCGGCACGAGGCTGTGGCGGGAAAGAACGCGCGAGTAGGCGGAAAGATTTATCATGCCAATTCTCTCAGACAGATCTGTGTCCGTCTCGCGAAGACTCTGTACTCAAGAGGAGAGGTGTGCGTACGATCAGGATCGGGCAAGACGTTGAGGACGACGGCAGAAGATGCTCGGCAACAGGGCGCGTGACTTGGGGGACCTACTTGATCGGCCTTAATCGCTTTCCACTGACGCATTCTCAATCGAGGTCGTGCCGGCTGCGTCCTCGGCGCCGGCAGAATCAACGGCAGGGACTGAGGCCCGAGCCAGACTTTCTGCCCCCCCAATGACGAGTGGCTCGTCTCCCACCGGCAGACTTTCCTGTTCGGGCTCGCCAAGTTCTTTGAACTCTCGCAGGGGCGGCAACTCAGACAAGTCGCGCAAGCCAAAGTGTTCAAGAAAAAACTTCGTGGTCCCGTACATAATGGGTCGCCCCGGGACGTCCTTTCTTCCAACCATTCGGACCAGTTTTCGTTCCAGCAGCGTGCGAAGCACTCCCGAGGTCTCTACACCCCGAATCCCTTCGATCTCGGCGCGAACAATCGGCTGTTTATAGGCAATGATGGCCAACGCCTCCAACGCCGACCGTGACAGCTTTGGCGCAGGCTTCGCCCGCTCCAACCGCTTAATCCAGGGTGCATACTCGGCCCGGGTCACACATCGATAGCCGCCAGCCACTTGAACCAACTGAAGGCCCCGTCCTTGTTGATCATACTCCTCCGTCAATCTGTGCAAGGCCCGTTCTACTTCTTCCTTTGATCCCCCACATAACACAGAGGCAAGCCGATCAAGAGAAAGCGGTGCTGGTGAAACAAATAACATAGCCTCCAAGATGGCCATCAGTTCTCGCTCTTCCAACAGATCTGGCAGGCTGTCTTGAGAAGCAGGCCTACTCCCATTAACCGGATGAATGGGCCGCGTCTCTGGCCCCTCTCCCGGGTCTTCCGCCATGATTCCAATCGCCTCTCCGCGAGAATGGTTTCCGTTTCCCTCTTCATTCATGATTCAGATCCTCCAACGATCAATCTACGATTTCAAGGTCACGATGTAGGTCCTCGGTGGCTATCATCGAGAAGGAGCGCGTAACCAGGATATCGCCAAACATCTCTCCCTGGAATACCCTGACCACCTTGATTCGGATCAACTCCAGCAAGGCCAAGAAGGTCACGATGACCATCAACCGATTGTCGGCCCCCTCAAAGAGCGAGAGAAAGGTAACCGATTCTCTCCCCTCCAAGTGCTCAAGGACGGCGTTCATCCGATCCCGCACCGTGAGACTGTCGGGAATAATTTCGACCATCCTTTGGGGGGGCAGCCTCGCCACCACGCCCTGTAAGGCGTCGACTAAGTCAAAGAGCGTGACGTCCTCGAGCGAGAATTCTCGTATCGGTGAGGGCGAAGGCGGTTCAGGCTCTCTGCAAAAGACGTCTCGCCACATCCGTTCACGATCATCCAACTGCATCCCGGCTTCCTTGAACTGCTTGTATTCCAAGAGACGGCGGACCAGTTCTTCCCGGGGATCAGGCCCGTCTTCTTCATCCTGATCCAACTCGTCTACCGGCAGGAGCATCCGGGATTTAATCTGCACAAGAGTGGCGGCCATGACTAAGAATTCTCCCGCTAACGCGAGGTTCAGCGACTTCATGACCTGCAGATAATCGAGATATTGGGCGGTAATCAGCGCAATGGGAATGTCATAAATGTTGATCTCATTCTTTTTAATCAAATGCAAAAGAAGGTCCAGAGGACCATCAAACTGATCGAGGTGCACCTGATAAGACACTCCATCCTGCTCCAAGGAGGAACTCCTTTGTGAATGAGAAATTCAGTCTTTATACCAAGATATGGGGATCCAAGCAAGAGCAATTCAAGATGTTGTGGTGCCTTCCATTATTTTGTTCTGAAGATGAACAGGAACACGAGGGTAAGAATCGCCAATGCGGTCGCGATCGCGTACAAGACAGGTGGATCCGGAAGCCCCTCCAGGGGACTGGCGCGACGAGGCGTCGCGTTGGCCCCGGTAAAGCGAGGCTCTTGGTCAAACACGGCATTGGACCATTGGTCGGTTCCCCTGAAATGGGCGTTTGAAAAGTCCGTATGCCCTCGAAACCTGGTGCCGCGAAACAAAGCGTCTTGTCCAAAGAAGGTATAGGTGAAAAACGCCCCGCCTTCGAACAGCGATTGTGAAAAATCGATATCCCCTAGAAACCGGCTTCCTGAGAATCCGGATCCAAGCTTAAACACGGTTTGGGAAAAGTTGGCGTTCTTCTCAAAGGTGACCTCTAAGAATTCACCCATCCCGTTAAAGACGGCCTGCCGAAAGGTGACCGTATCCCTGAAGTGAGCCTTGTGGAACCTGGCACGGATCTCAAATGATGTCTCTTCAAATCGGGTAGGCCGCTGAAACCGAGCCCGTACGAAATAGCTCTCATTCCTTAGGTTTGCTTGGGAAAAGTCGACCTGGCCCAGGAACACCGATCGCGAGAGCACCAGTGGCTCGTGAAAGGTCGTATGGGTCAACGTGACAGGCCCCTTGAAGACGACGGGCGACCTCTTCGAATCGGCCACCAGGAGTCCCTTCACACGAGAATGGCGGATTGAAACCGGTCCTCGGATCAACCTGACGGGGCTGATCTGGTCGGATCCCGGCTGCGGTTCGATCCCATCCGGCTCCTTTTTCGTCCGTTCCTCGGAGAGCTCTCTCGCCCATTCACCTCCTGGAACCTGAGGGAGAGAATCCAACAGAAGATCTCCCGTCACAATCACCCCAAACAAATCGACCCCCTTTCCTTGGGAAAAGGCTGTAAGCAGTTCTCGAGCGGTGACGGGACGAGCTTCCCGTTCTACCTCTGTGCACGTGGCACTGAGATGCCTGACAAAAAGATCGGCATCCGCCTCGGAAGACCGCAGAAGTACACATTCGGCTAATGCACTCGAGGTGTAAGGAAGGGGAGTCACCAGAGGCACAAGAACCGCAAGGAGGAGCGGAGCGAGTACGTGTGATCGCGCCTCACAGCGAACCATGCGCGATGGTTATACGGAAGAAGAAAATTAAAAAGCAAGGCCACAGAACATGGATTTTCTTTACAAGAATTGAGACGTTTTTTACACTGATCGTCAGCTTGATACGCAGGAGGGAACGCCACATGATTGCTTGGGTCACGAAACACTGGACACTCCTTTTCTTCTTGTGGGCGGGATCGGCCACCTGCTTGGGTGGTGGCCTCGCACTCGCGGGACATGGTGTGGAAGTGCCCGCTCTCGGAGCCAGGGGGAACTCGCCTGACGCCCCTGGAATCTTCACAGTGGAAATGCTTTGGTGGGATCAACATCCGACACCCGATCCCGTCACGCTGACATGGGGCAAGGGGACCGTCAACTCGTTTCAATACGGATGGATCCAACACGGACGCACCGACCGAGGGGCTACAGTTCAGGCCTTCAGATACGCCATTCTCCGAACCCCAAACGTTCACCATACGGGTACCGTCAACATCCAAGGCGTCGCCTACGGCCCAGCTCATCTTGACGGCCCAAGCGCGGGGGCAGTGATGGCCGTGGGCTTCCTTGCACTGTTCAATGGAGACACCATTCAAAGAGGAATAGCGATGACGGGAACCCTCGAACAGGAAGGGTACATCGGGCCTGTCGGGGGGCTCCCAGCAAAGATGAGGGCAGCAGCCCGCGAAGGGTATCACACCATCCTGATTCCGACCGGACAGCTGACAGACCCGCGGTGGAACTTGCAAAGCTTGGCACTAGAGCTGAACGTGACCGTCAAGGAAGTGAGCTCGATCGATGAGGCCTACGCACTGATGACCGGGCGGTCACTGTAACAGACACAGACGGATCGCTTCTCCAACACCAACAACTGGCAGGCCAGGACGTCCCTCACCCTAGCCCTTTCACGACCTCGTCATACTGGGCTTGCGTGAGGCCGTGCATTCCAAGAGTCAGTCGCCTGGTCAATTCCCCTCGGTCTGACACTTGTAAGACTCGCTCCAACAACGCCAGACTCTCCTCAGCAGAGCCACCCCACCTTTTGGCTAGTTGGATCCTCACGAAGCCATAGCGAGCCTCTGCACGGAGTTCATCCCGGAGCAATTCATCGAGGTCCTGAAATGGCAGCACACCTGATTCGAATTTGAATTCGGCACAGATTCCTGCCTTGAGGATATACACGAGTCCATGGGAGTCAGCGGAGAGGTACGCATGGAGGTTATCCCGGATCAGCGCGGTCCTGAGGCCCCACACCTGATGGGTCAACTGAAGTTCAGCACTTTGCAGAGAGCTGCGTTCCCGCAAAGCCCCGGCAATAAAAAGAAAATGTTTCGGTGGTTCCATGAAGTAGCGAAGCGGAAGGGGCGAACACGAGGAGGTCCCCCAGCCAACCTCAGGGGATAATGCTCACATTCTCTTTACTTCCCGCACACCGTCGAGTCTGCACAACACGGCCACATGTCCCACGCCGCCAACCAGTGCCAAGCCTCAAACTGCGCAAACTCCGCAACGATTCTGCAGGACCGCTCTGATTGGTGGCGTGAGGATAGCAGAAGGCCCCGCATCAGGTGGGCCTGAATTCATCTTCATCGTCGATCACTTCCTCAGGCTTTTCCAAATAATCAATGTCCTCATCTTCGTCTTCCAGTGACAAATCATCCTGAAGTTCCTTTGTCACTTCCTCATCTTCCTCGACAGATATATCTTCCTCTAATGCCTCACCTTCAATTCCCGCCTCGGGTTCCAGAAGTGATCCCCGTGAAGTTGTACCTTCTGGTACTGAGGAGGGCTCTGCCACCGCTATTGGTGATCTCGTTACAGGGCGCCGTTTGGCCGAAGCCCTCTTTGCCACAGCTTTTTTCTTTTTGGCGGCAGGCTTCGACTTTTTCTTCGCGCGAGCCTTGCGCCCTGCACTTCGCTTTGTGGTTTTCTTGGACTTTTTCACTTTTCCCTTCGCGCGAGCTTTCCTTGCCGTCGAGGCCCCTTTCTTTTTCTTGAGCGTTTTCTTCTTTTTCAGTCCTTTCCTTTTCTTCGCCGCCTTCTTTTTCTTCTTGGCCATTGCTCCCCCTCCTCATGAAGTGATCCGAGTCTGCTGAGACAAAAACCGATTTCCATCTATCATGAATGAGTGATATCTTGCAACACGTGAAAACGTGAAGCTGACCGAGGGGGAACAAATACGTAGGCAAACCACCTCAGGCAAACGGGCAGTCTGCGGGCAGTCTCGTGAGGTTGCGATCCAAGGCCTTACTAGGGTAGGAGGCGTGCCGTGAGAACCATCCGGGTGGGAGTTTTCGCAGGCACTGGCCCATTAAGGCTCAACCCACACATTGAGAAAGGAGGGAAGGCTATCCGCTCCCTTGATCGTATCGGCGCCTTCCATATCGGTGACCCGCAGGCGAAAGCGCAGGAGCCGCTTTCCTGACACCTTGGGAGCGACAAAGGAGGCCATAGATGTCCCCGCGTCTAAGAGAGGCACTTTATGCCCACGCACCTGGGTCCAATCGTAGCGCAACGGATCACCATCGGGATCCATACTCCTAATCGCATTGAGCATGACCGTCTGACCAGACTTCACGTTCAGAGTGGGACCAGCCTCCGCGGTCGGCCACTGGTTGGGCTGGTCGTTCCCTCTCACCTTCACCTTTAGACGGCCATTCCTCCCTCGGTTCCTGACTATGACAGTGGCCTCTCCACTGCCCGTGACCCGCACGAGGCCGGCCTGATACGTTTCAACGACTTTGTTGTTAGAAGACAAAAAGGTACTGCCTGTCGAGGAGCCCCCAAGAGATCGGACTGCGCCATCGGCAAAGTCACCGAAAACGGGGAGGTCATAAATCCTCCCGATCGTCCTCGGCTGCCAAGGCTCTTCAGACGCAAACCAGATCCGGAGAAGTTCAGCCGATGGCTCGGCTCGCAAGAGAACTTCGTCAAACTCTTCGCGGCTTCGACCGGCCAATCGTCCGCCACTCACCTCCGCAACAGCCAAGAGCCTCATTGTGCCAATAGCTGCTAAAGGCACCCTGAGCCTGCCTCCAAAAGGAGGACTCGACGAGGGTGAGGCAATCAAGGCGGGTTGGGCTTGGTGAGAACTCGCCGGTTCCTGGTCACCGTGATACCAGAAATAACGGACACGTTCGAGACCAATTTCGCCTCCCGGATCGACCTGCACTGAAATGGTTCGTCCGGGCTCCACCACGGACAGGTCCTCTGGGACAAGGATGGAAAAGGCTAAAAGGTGAGGCGGTAAGCCCGCCCACACAACCGCCAGGACGACGAAGCCTGTCCACCAGCCTGGAACGTGCATCTGCAACTCAATGAAATGTGGGGACCTACGGAAGTGCGGCAGTATATCAGGAGGTCTGGACGAGTTCTACGCCCTTGGGTTGAATGTGATACAGCAAGACAATTCTGTACATGAGAGAACTCTAGACTCCACCCTATCGTTCTGCGAACGGGTTTCTTATAATACTCGCAGACCCCAAGAATTGAGACGCGTGGACGTGGCGTGGCATTTGACTGGGCTACAATGAGGTCACAAAGGAGCTAAGGATGGGTCGCCTGTGGACAGGCATCGCCGTGGGGATTTTCAGCTGGAACATCTGGCAAGCGTTTTCAGCCCCTTCCGTCTACCACATCACCCTTGAGAGCGCGTACCCCTACTACCGCCCAGCCATTGCAAGAGTCATATCTGGGACGACTCTCAGATGGCATAATCCCACTCTCTCGCCTCATACCATCACCCATGATGGCTGTTCCGCGAACCAGCAATGCATGTTTGATTCCGGCCCCATTATGCCACGTGGGACATTTAGCGTTCCAGGACTTCCTCCGGGACGCTATTCCTACCACTGTCAAATTCACCCGATCATGCGTGGCGAGATCATTGTCGAGAGTTCCGCAGGCCTCCCACAGACCACTTCCCATGCCCCGGACCACCGAGGTGAACTTCCCCGCACCCTCACGCCCTCCCCAGCCCAGCATGACTCCTACCATGTGACGCCCACCATCTGATTCTGACCCGCCTTCTGTAGCCAAGACCGCTCCCGGCACCGCTTGTTTCGTAGAATTCCATCGTGTAGTCTTACCAGAAAATTTCTCCACTCCTGGGCCGATCGTTTCAGCTCAAAGGAGCCAGACGTGGATCTCCATCACCATCCCCTTCTCCCCTCACTTGTCGAAGAACTCCATGCGCATCGCGTGAATACCAACCTTTTCTTTCAAAAGTTTAGCGCTCTGGACTTGAACGACGTGCAACTCAAAGTCTTTGTAAGCCAGTATCACTACTTCTGCAGACATTTCGTCAAGCTCTTGGAGGGGCTGCTGTACAGAACTCCTATCGGGCAGCTCGACATGCGAATCGAGCTGACGAAGACGCTCTATTCAGAGCTAGGGAGCGGCAATCCTGAGGCGGCCCATATCAGCCTGCTCAATTCTTTTGCGCGGACCTTGGGGCTCGATGAAGCAACCCTGAACCGGACGGTCCCAATCCCCTCGGTTCAGTCCTACCTGACTACCCTCCACAGCCTGTTCATCGACTCAGATTACTTGACCGCGTTGGGCGCCGAAATGGCGGTGGAACTCACTGCGGCCTCGGAATTTCATTATCTCTATGCAGGCCTGACGCGAACCGGAAGATTCTCAGAAAGGGATTTGGTGTTTTTCCGTCTCCATATGGAAGAGGAAGTCTGCCATGGTTCGTGGCTGGTGGACGCTGTAGCACGCACGGCCACATCGGCGGCGGATTATGCGCACGTGGTCAGGGGCGCGAGACACACCGCCGATGCCTGGCATGAGTTTTGGCTTGGTTTGGATCAGCATGTCTTTAGGGACCTGGACATCGAAGACCTCTCCAGCCTCACTCCCATGTTGCCTGGATCAGGGACACCCACTACGGCGGGAAGACCATAACCACCACAGGAAAGGACCATGAAGCCAGCCGCTGCAGCGAGAGAACCATTGGAGTTGACGGACGAGGTGTTGCGACTCCGCGCGTGGCGAACACCGGACATGGTGCTCTACCAGGACGGGCCCGACGAATGGTGGATCTCGCCTTTGGACGACGAGATACCCTTGGTGCGCCTCAACCGTACGGGGCTTGAACTCCTAACCTCAATGGATGGACATACCACCGTCGCCACACTGCTCAGCAAGTTTGGACGATGGATTTGCGGCCCAGACGGAGAAACCGGGCGTGCCTGTTTGGAGCGATGGTCTCTTCCAAATTATTCGCTGTGCTATTTCGGAACAGAGCCGCCTGGGGGACATCGGCACAAAGCCAAGTGGGACATCCTCCTCCAACAAATCCGCGAAGACTGGTCGGGCAAGGAAGGCTTTGAAGGAGAGGACCATCTTGAGGCCTTCCACGTCCATGAGCTAGACGATAGCCATCATGACGACGAGCATTTTGACCTGATCGAAACGACGGTCTCTCACTTATTCAGAGAGCCCAGTGAGGCCTTGGATGGCCTCACCTACGGCCGGCAGCTAATGCGCCAACTCCGCCGTCTCGGCTGGTTTAATCCGAAACCCCGCGTCATCCTCGAAGTCGGCGGCGGACTGGGGTATGTCGCCCGAGAACTGGGGCAAGAACTCCTCCCCTTCGAGAAAGAGGGAATCCGCTATGTCTCCTTGGACGTCACCCGCCCTTTTCTCAATCTTCAGCTCACCCGCGCTCGACAGGGAGGATGGCGCTGCAACGGGACCCAGGCCAATGCCGAATTCCTTCCGGTTCGGGATGCAACCGTGGATCTGATTATCGACAACGAGAACATGGCCGATATGACCCCCGTGAAGCTGAGCCGGACCGAGTTGAAAGACATGCGCGGAGAAACGCCCCAACATCAAGAGGCGCTGAATTGGATTCACCGCCTACGCCTCCCGCTTGGCTCCGACCTCCCTGATTCCTGCATTTTCAATCTTGGCCCCATCCGATTCCTTTCGGAAGTGTGGAGGGTGCTCAAACCGGGGGGTCGGGCAGTCCTCGTGGAGTTCGGGATCGAGGAGGGCTGGCCTGGTGCCGTCAAGCTCCCTGGACATACGGAATACGAAGTCCAATATACACATCTCCGTCACGCCGCCCGGTGGCTAGGCTTTGAGCCGCAATACCTCACCCTGCCTCAATTGTTGATGATACGCCCGAAAACCCGCGTCCTCTGCACCGGTGCCGCCTACACGATCCAACGGTTCTGCGAGGCCCTGGGTAAGCCCTTCGCCATTCGAGCCTACACAGAGGCTGAGCTGTCCAAAACAATTGGCGACATGTTACCTAGGTTGATGGGATGTCACTACCACGATGTGATCGATCCCGCCTGGTTTGGCCTCTGGGACTTCAAGGTTCTTTTGCTCCGGAAGCCCGGCGGCGCACCCCAACCTACCATTACCAACGCCAAGGGCTTCCGCTGGTACTCCCAACGCTAGGGCGCAGGGGCGGGGCTAAAGGCAAAGGGCTTTGGGAAAAGGCTCGCCTGGGCTCCTACCTCTCTCTGCTAAGTCTGTGCCTGTTTCTTTATCATCACTGGGTTTTCCTGACGTTGCGTCTTCGATGTTCGTTTCCAAATTCTTCAGGTGATTCCACCCCGAACCTTGTCTCTCGTAGGAAAGAGAACCACGGTAGGTGGGGGACACCAGGTCCTGCCCCCGTTTCGTAGAGCTCGGAGCCCACCCAATCCCATGCACTGTCTCTGAGTGCGACTCATGACCAGGATAGACTGGGGGTGAGTAGCAGATAGATTGCAGGATTCGTAGTCTACCTCTGACAGTTGAGCGGGGCGGTCTCTTGATCGGAGTCGGAATTGCTTCTAGACTTGCCTTCCAGTGCGCGACGCAGGCTCCCTGCGCTAACAGGTCCAGGCACCCTGCAGTACACTCAATAGGTAAGCGGCCTTGCAGCGATTTCCCTGGTATTGCGCAACCCTTACCGTCACTCTACGATCACATGTGAAGGCGCCGAGTGGTTCATGAACGAGGAACATTCGTATGACAGACGGCCCTACGCATGCCTTGGTCCGGAAAGTTGCTCGCTCCTACGCCGCCTACTACGCTCGCCGGGGCCGGAACGTCTCTGCCCAGCTGGCCGGTGAGCAGCTCCACAATTACGTTCGCGCGCTCGAGACGTCAGGTTTGGCCGTCTCGCTCGTCGAAGCGGATGATGCTCTTCCTGACTGTGTGTTTATTGAAGACACGGCGGTCGTGTGGAAAGAACACGCACTGATCACCTGCATGCATCCAGATCGACAAGGGGAACAGGCGGCTGTCGAGGGGACCCTCCAGTACTCTCACTCTCTCACGCGAGTCCCCCCGGGCGCAGCGCTAGAAGGAGGAGATGTGCTGCATATCAGTGATACCACGTATGTCGGCACCTCTGCCAGAACGAATCAGATCGGCGCCGAGTCCTTGAGATCCTTTCTCACACAGTTCGGTCGCCGCGTTGTTACATTGCCCGTAAGGAATTGCCTCCACCTGAAGACAGGTGTCTCCTACCTTGGCAATGGCATGCTGCTCGCTGTTCCTGGCTGGTTCGATATGAATCGATTCGATGTCGAGGATGTGATCTACACGGCGGATAATGAAGTCGGTTCAGCCAACTGCTTAAGACTATACGATCAGCTGCTGATTCCCGATGGGTATCCCAACACCACGCAACGCCTGCAACAGTTCGCCTCGAAATATGGAATCTGCATGAGGCCCCTCAACATCTCTGAGTTCGAGAAAGGTGACGGTTCCCTCACGTGCCTCTCCCTCATCTGGTAATGGGATGCTATTTCTGTTAGGCATTCCCGCTCCGTATCAGTTCCGGTCACACGATTGATCAGGATGTTTCCAACCGATCGGCTAACGTGAGGACAATTCCTTCTCTCAGACCGAAATCGCTGACGAGGCAGGTCTTAAATTTAAACTTTTCCATAATCTCACGCAGGATCAGCGTCCCTGCGACTATGACCTCTTCGCGCCCAGGTTCCAATCCAGGAAGGCCTCGACGTTGGGCAACCGTTCGATCTATCAGCTGCCCCTCTATCTCGCACACTTGGGTCAAGGTTAAAGAGTAGTTATGTATTCGGGCAGACTCATAGACCTGGAGTTTCTGAGCCATGGCAGCCAGCGTCGTGACCGTCCCAGCAGTTCCAACCAGCGCGACTCCAGCGAGATCACCAAGGGCATCTTTGACGCCGGTCACCCTGGTTTGAATGAACCGCCGTGCGTGCCGTAAGTCCTCGGCGGTTGGTGGATCCTCTTGGAGGAATTCCTCATGAATCCGAACGACTCCCAGATCCACAGACACCACTGCGCAAGGCCCCCTTGGGACGTCCAGCATAAACTCGGTGCTCCCACCGCCGATATCAATTCCCAGCACCCCTTCGGTTTCAGAGTTGAGGCCCGCCCGAATGCCGAGCATCGTTCGTCTGGCCTCTTCGTCGCCGCTGATCACCTCCACGTCAAACCCGGTAGAGGCCTTGACCATGTGCAGGAATTCTTCTCTGTTCTGGGCCTCGCGCAACGCGCTCGTTCCCACACACGTCTCCTCTTCCACGGCATAGGCCTGAATGGTCCGCCGCCACATGCCAAGGGTCTCCACAACACGCCGCATGGCGGGCTGACTGAGCCGACGGCTTCCCGCAACGCCCTCTCCGAAACGGAGAACTTTGCGTTCCGAATGAAGCTCGGTGAGTGCACGATCAGGACCCACCTTGGCAATCAAGAGCCGACAGGTCAGGGTTCCAAGATCGACGCCAGCCAACACTCTGATAGAATTCCGTTCTACGCCCACCTCGTCTCACCGTCAAAGCGTGTCTCGAACATCCTCCATCTCTGTGGTCAGGCGAGCTCGTTGCATCCGTAGCTCTGAGACCTCTTCCACTCTCCGGAGGATCTCATGGTCAGAGGCAATGCCTTCTGAAGTCTGGCCACGTTCACAAAGCTCCACCGCCCGTTCACCGATATCCCCAAAGAGCTCATTCAGGCGGTCATCCAGTTTACGAAGCTCTGCACGAAGCCGAAGAAGCTCGGCTTCTTCCAACGCTCTCGTGGCAGCCTGCGCGGTCCCATAGCGGAGGTTGACCCAGCCTCTTTTGACATCGTGGATCACGCGTTGAAGAAAACCCATAATCGAAACGATCCCAGCACGAGACCAGGGCCTCTCGCCGATCTAAATGGCAAAGAGGCTCACAAGCGGACTCTCGACTCGTTCATGCTAGAGCCTCTCGCCCACTGCCAATAGCCATGTTTTAGCTGACCGACCCCAGATCCAATTTTGTTTGCCATCGGCGGAGAGTCGCCTCGCGCAACGCGCGATGCACGGGGTCAGCCAGTCGAGGGTCAGCTGCAAGAAGGGCAAAAGCCTCTTGTCTCGCCTGTTCTAGGATTGCCCCATCACGAATCAAGTTGGCCACTCGGAACTCGGGCGGGCCCCACTGACGCACGCCGAAAAACTCCCCAGGTCCTCGTATTCTCAGGTCCTCCTCGGCAATGACGAACCCGTCCGAGGATTTCACCAATGCTTCTAATCGCTGCCTCGCCTGGGTCACTAGAGTCTCCCCCATCGGACGCCTCCACCTTGGGTCAGCTTCCCCGGTCTTTGGCGCACCTTCGCGCCACAGCCCTTTTCTTGAAGACATGAGCAAGCAGTAGGACTGTTGCCCCCCTCTCCCCACACGACCACGAAGTTGATGAAGCTGCGCGAGCCCAAAACGATCAGCATGCTCGACAAGCATCGCGGTCGCATTGGGCACATCGACCCCGACCTCCACGACTGTGGTGGCGACCAAGATCTTGATGTGACCAGCCTTGAACGCAGCCATCGTGGCCGCCTTCTCCTCCGTTTTCATGCGTCCATGCAACACTCCGACTCGGACGTCACGGAACTCTTCGGCCTGCAACTGCTCGGCCCCTTGAAGAGCGGCTTTCAGGTCCGTCTTTTCGGATTCCTCAACCAGTGGGTAGACGATATAGGCTTGTCGACCGCTATCAATCTCATCCTTAAGGAGGCGGTAGGCTCTCCTCCGCTGAGACTCAGCGAACACCAACGTGCGGACCGGCTTTCGGCCAGGGGGAAGTGCATCGATCACCGATACGTTGAGGTCTCCATACACGGTCATGGCCAAGGTCCGAGGAATTGGGGTGGCTGTCAGAACCAAGACATCGGGATGATATCCCTTCTCCAGCAAATTTTTTCGCTGGAGCACACCAAACTTATGTTGCTCATCGATCACGGCCAGACCGAGACGTTTAAAGCGGACATCCTTCTGAATAAGTGCGTGGGTGCCGATCACCAGGTCGACCTCACCTTCCTCGATTTGTCGAATGACGGAAAGGCGCGCTTTCTGTCTCCCTCCACTCTTCAGCAACATGACGTTAAGGCCAAGGGAGGTGAGGACGTTTCCTACCGTGAGAAAATGCTGTTCCGCCAGAATCTCGGTTGGCACCATCAACGCCGCCTGATAGCCCGACCCAGTGGCTACGACAATCGCATGCATGGCCACAATGGTTTTTCCGCAGCCTACGTCACCTTGAAGCAGACGGTTCATCGGATGCTCTCCACCCATATCGCGGAGGATTTCCGACACCACCCGCTCTTGGGCTTCCGTCAACTGAAACGGGAGCCCATCCCGCAGTCCGGCGAGTAGGGCGGTCTTCACATTAAATCGGATACCTTTGACTTCTTCCTGAACCGACCGCTTCCGGAGCCCTAACCCCAACTCCAACAGGAAGAACTCTTCAAAGGCCAGACGCTGATGCGCCCTGGTCCTCCCTCGGTCCAGAGAAAAGAGATCGGCCGACGGGCCTGGAAAATGCGCATCGGCCAACGCTTCTGCTAGGCTGGGGAGTCCCTGTCTGGCCAAGATCTCGACCGGAACTAATTCCTGAAGTCCTCTCACATACTCGTCCAACAGCCCCCTAGTAATAGTCCGAATCTGGCGCGATGTTAACCCTTTGGTTTCGTGATAAATCGGAACGATTCTCCCGACATGCAGTGGAATATCCTCTTCCTCGCCCAGTATTTCGTGGTGAGGGGCCTCCAACTGTAAATTGTTCCATCCTCGACGCCCAACGGAGACCATCCCGTTCATCATCACCCGCAAACCCGGCTTCAGCGTTTGTTCGAGGTAGGGCTGGTTGAAATACACGCAGGCGATCGTTCCACTGTCGTCCTCGACTGTGATATTCAGGATCATCATGCCTCGCCGAGAGGCTCGTGTGAGCCTTGCGCTGAGCACTCTCCCACAGATTGTGCCGCGGGCTCCTGGACGAAGGTCTGCAATGGGCGTGACCACCGAGCGGTCTTCATATCGCCAGGGCAGGTACCACAGAGCATCTTCAACGGTCCTCACTCCAACCTTGTGACACAGGACCGCCCGTTTGGGCCCTACGCCTCTCGCAAAACGAATGGGAAGACGCCAAAGATCCCCACCTTGAAATTCTAGATGAGGGGATCGAGGGCTAGAGCCAGGGTCATGAGACGTCTTCCCAACATCAGTCCGGTTGCTCCGCTGCACCTTCTCCTTGGCTGGTGACTCACGGGTGCGTGCCTCCTTGGTCATGTCTCCCGGGTACCGGCTGAGACGCTCGAGAATCTTTTGAGCCTCGGCAAGCCGTCGCTTTCGTTCGTGCTCAGACAGGCCTTCGTGATAGTCACTAAACAGGCTCCGAAGGGTGAGTAATTCTGTCTCGACCTGAGGGAGATACACCCTCCGTGCCAGCGCCTGGAGGACTTGCCTCGTCACAAAGGGACCGAGACTCTTGACGGTTGACAGGTGCGCCGAATCACTATGGCTTGCGAACTCAATTGGCCGGGCAAGGACGCGAACTATGTCCTGGAGACCTTCCATCTTGGTACCTAAGGACACCTGACGGGCGTGCAAGGCAAGCACGAGACAGCCATCGGATTGTCACTACCCACCGACCGTGTCCTGATGTTATGAATACTGTGAAGCAGTGTGCGGGGATAGGCCACGCCATGGTAGCACAGCGCCTTGTGCTGAACAACGCAGCCTGGCCACCAGAGTTCGTTGCCTGATGACTCTCATCACTTTCTCTCGGAGTAACGGTGGCGAGCCTCGGTCTCATTTGCCCGTCTTCGGATGGCGCACCAAAACCCCTCGGTTCGTGAGAGTCCTATGATCAACAAAATCGTCAGCGGTGGGCAAACCGGTGTCGATCGGGCTGCATTGGACGTTGCCATCGAATTGGGAATTCTCTCCGGTGGCTGGTGTCCACGGGGAAGGAAGGCTGAAGATGGCCCCATTGCCCTCTGCTACCCTCTCTGTGAAACCCCCTCCAACGAGTACGCCCAACGAACCGAGTGGAACGTTCGGGATTCAGACGGAACCCTCGTCTTGACGCGGGGGCAACCCACCCAGGGCACAGCCTTTACCATTCATGTGGCGACCCGCTATCAACGACCCTACCTCGTCATCGATCTCGACCAGAACCCTAATGAGAACATCGTGTGGGGTTGGACGAGAGAGAACAACATTCGCACGATAAACGTGGCGGGACCGCGCGAAGAAAAACTTCCCGGCACCTATGTGAAGGCCTTACGGTTCCTAAGGCAGATATTGGGGGGACAACAGGACTCATAAGCCCACGTAATGAGGACCATGCAACCGGATTGCGGTGAGACCTTCACTTCCCGAACGTAGCGGCATGTGTCATAGCCTTGACTTCGCAGAACCGACGAGGACCCGTTTATCAGTTTCTACGAAAACCTGGACATTTCCCTGCCTCCTGATAGACTTTTGAACTATACCCAGGAAAACCTATGTATACAGGACGTCGAGACATCGGAAACTTCGTGGTCTTTCTTGGGCTCATTCTCGTGTTTTTCGTTGGATACCATGCCTGGCTGAAACCAAAGAACAGCCCCCCGGTCATCCCCGAGGTACCCCCCACTGAACCAGCACAAGCCGCCCCTGCCGAGCCATCTCACGACCCCCCTCCACGCCACACCGGTGAGGGAGTCGCGCCGGAAACTCCGGAACCCCGACTGGTGGCTCTTGGCGACGTACCTGAGTCAAGCCACGCCGAGACCTTAAAGGAAATCAGAACTCTCATTGAACTTGACCAGGGGGCCGAGGCGGAAGCCAAGCTCGGGGCTCTTCCGAACGAGGTGGTGGGCGATCCGAAACTTAAACCCTACGTTGCGGTCTTGTGGAACAATCTTGGGGTGCTCGAGGGGAAATTACGTGGCCCCGCGACAGCCATACGAGCGTACAAGTCCGGGTTAGCGTTGAATCCACAGAGCCCTGCGCTGAATCTGAACCTCGCCCATGCCTATTGGGAAACCCACGATCCGGCGTTGACCCAAGAATTCTTGGAACAGCTCGCGAAGTTAGTCCCAGACGACCCCTTCCCTCATTTGGCCTTGGCTGATCTGCTCTACGGAAAAGATGACTTAAAGGGAGCCACGCGGCATCTCGAAATGGCTACCGCACGCGCCCAATCGGATCCGGGGTTGAAAGCCTACTTAGAAATGGTCACCGCGAAGGTGAAGGGGGTAGGCAACACCGAACAGGCACTCCTGGCCAGGGAAAGCTCACACTTTGTCGTAAAGTTTGATGGCGCCCAAGACTATGCTATTTGGGACGAAGTATTGCGGATCTTGGAAACTGCCTATCGGGAGATTGGACAAACACTCGGCTATTTTCCCTCCAAGCCGATTCACGTGGTCCTATTGAGCGAGGAACAATTCCATGGCGAAACGGGGACCCCTGCCTGGGCAGATGCGTTGTTCGACCCTGTCTTAGGACGAATCAAGGTTCCCACGCGTGGTGCTCTCACCGATAAAGCGTGGCTAGCCCGAGTGCTTCGGCATGAATTTGTCCACGCGCTTCTCCATGAACGAATGGGCCTGAAGGCCGGCAATGTGCCGACGTGGCTGAATGAGGGGCTCGCGATGCAGCTGGCCGGAGATCCCTGGCCTGACCTTGACCAAATCGCCCGAGGACCGGAACTGAAAGTGATACCGCTCTCCCTCCTCGAGGGTGGGTGGGCAAGCCTTCCCCCCGAAGCCGCTGGGCTGGCCTACCTCGAAGCAAACTCTGCCACTCGATATCTCATCGATCGGTACACGATGGAACGCGTCAGAGCCATTTTGGATCGAATCAAGGCGGGAGACACTATCTCAGGTGCGATCCATGACAAACTGATGATCACCTATGAGGCGTTCCAGAAGCGCTGGACCAACAAGCTGAAGGCGAAGCTCGAATCTCGGAAGACCTGAACGATCACCTCGTCTCGATCGGTCGTACTCCGCCTCTTAGAATTCTCGATTCAGACAGGAGGGCAACCACACAGTAGGGAGCCGGGGTGTAACGGGCACTCGGTTAGTCGTTCTTCTGCGACTGGATCGCACCAAACCATCGATACCTATTCCGTGCGATCATAGCATAGATCCGATCGGCCACTGGCCGTAACAAGGGTGATGTCACAAGGTGCAGGAGAAATCGCCCTCCAGGCAAGCCTGGTAGCAGAGGCAAAAAGGCGTCCAGCCCAAGTTTCACCGTGCCGTCGGGCTTGATCACGTACGCGACCTCAGGCCGCCCGGGCGTATACTCCTTCCCAAGGCGACAGCCCGCTTCTTCGCTCTGATAAGGCACAAACCGGGCCTGGGCGTCTCC
The DNA here is from genome assembly GCA_041616875.1 of Nitrospiraceae bacterium. Lineage (GTDB taxonomy): Bacteria > Nitrospirota > Nitrospiria > Nitrospirales > Nitrospiraceae > JBFJQA01. The sequence continues at coordinate 30,353 of JBFJQA010000007.1, forward strand.
ACCTAGCCGTTCAATCCCCTCCTTGGCCGCGACGCAAAATCGACACTCAGCATCATAGACCACAATCATCTCGCCGCTTGGCGCCTCGATGACCTCGCCTCCCTGCGTCCGTAGCGGAACCATGCCGTCACCCTATCACCAATTGGACCTGCGCGCAAAGGCGCTTGCTCGGCGTGGAATCCTTCTATAGAGTGCGTCCGATGAAGCACGGTCGGTCACTAGCAGCCATCCTGATCACGCTGATGGGCACGGCGGCGTGGTCACTCTGGACCGCCAATGGGATCCCGCTTCGGAGTTCCACAGAACGCGCCGTGACCTGGGCGGGGTTTCTCTTTGGACTCCCACTTATTCTTTTGGGGTCCCTCGTCATGGAACAACGATGGGCCTTTATGGGAGCTGTCATGTACGGCACAATCGGGTTGGCTCTTGATCTCTCAACGATTGTGCAGGAATTGACTCAGGGGGGAAGTCAGGCTTCAGTGCTGGTCATCAGCGGTATCACCGGATTGCTCAATTTCCTTCTCATTGCGATCGGTGGTCGCAGGTTCCTCGATGCAAACCCCGTCACAAGGTCACGCTAGACTTTCGGCAGAGAGGCCTCTAAGAGCCCCCCCTCCCAGTCCTCAGTCCCCTTCCGCAGAGTGATCCGTCGTACCCGACCAAAGCCTGCCTCTCGCAACCACCGAGCGGTATCGGCCATCGCATAGGTGTTTCCCGACTCGGTGAACAGAAGCATGGTCACGGCAAACAAGTTCGTCTCTGCAGGCCTCAGGCCCTGCCGATCCAGCGTAAAGGCATCTTGGATGATCATGCGTCCCTTGGAAGTGAGGTGGCGCCGCATACGTCTAAACAGGGATGTATTCTCTTGCGGTGAGTAGATGTGCAGCACATTCGAATACCAAATCACGTCGTATCGCCCAGAGAGCGGCTGCGTCATGAAGTCCAACGGCAGGTAGGACAAGCGACGCCCGTGTCTGAGAGGCGCGGCGATCTTTCGAGCGACCGTCAAGGCCGGACTTCTATCGCAGACCGTCGCACGGAGCTGAGGGTTTCGAGCTAAGAAGGCCAGGGCGTAGGTGCCCGGCCCACCGCCCAAGTCCAGCAGAGTCTTGGCCCCCTTGAGTTTCAATTGAGCGGCTATCTGGGGAGCCACATCCTTGGACCGATAATGCATGGCCCAGCTGAATTGCCGGCGGTGCGCGGGGTCATCCGCGGGATCACGATCTACAGGACGTCCTCGCTTGACCGATCGCGTGAGTTTCGACCAATCGTCCCATTGGTCTCGCATCAGGTCCAGATAGGCGCCCCGGTACTGAGGACTACGCCGATTCAGTTCCCTCAGGCCGAGCGGCCCGTTCCGGTACGTGGAGTTTTGTTTCCTCAACAACCCCACGGTGGCAAGATTGCGACACAGAATCTCAAGACCTCGCACGCTGACCCGAAGGCGTTTGGCCAGGGCCGGAACGGCCCACACACGAGAGCCCATGGCTGTAAAGATATCCAGATCGAGCGCCGCGAGGATAATGCGAGGAAGACGATAGGCCGAAACCGCGTCGCGAAACTCATCAAACTTCTTGATGGTCTCTCGGCTTCTCATTAGAATTCTTTCGCAAGTCTCTGCCTATTGCCTCCGGCCAACAGCCCCTCCTCTCTCCTTACTCTTAATCTGCTCCTTGCACCAGAGAACGGTTCGCTCTACTTCGGCAAGATCGCTGAAATCAACAGGATGCTGAAACGTCACAGCGACGAATTCATTAGTCATTTCAGTCTGCTCTTCAAACCCGGCGGCGATCAGGGTCTTCTTGTACCTCAACACAGCCGGTTGCAGGAAATATTTGGCTTGCTTCGCAAGCTCATCGGTCCCAAGGTCTTCAGGTGTTCCGTCCGATACCAAACTCATGATGTCCTCCATGTCCAAACCAGTTTGGCAAATGAGTCGTCCGTCCGGGGTCACCTCGAGCATCCAGTCCTCATCTGCTAGAGATAATCCGAGCGCACCCCCTGGTTCTAGCTCAAAAAACTTTGGATCTACCTGAAAGAGTCTGGCACGGACTTCCGCCCACGACGGAAGGGACTGGCTCCCGTCCTTCATGGACAGCGCCCTTCCTTGAGCGAATCCCGTGGAGGGACCTGGCCGCAGGATTGCTGGCGGTCAAGACGACGCCAGAGGGTCTCTAGGCGTCTGGTATTCTCTTGAAGCTTTGGCAGACGATACTTCTGATCGACGCGGATAACTCTGGTCAGTAAGTCAATTGCCTCTTTCAGCTGCCCCCTTTGCTCATAGCATTGGCTCATGAGGTACCACACGCCCGCAACTCTCAGTTCATCTCCCAGTCGTTCCGCGATGGCCAAACTCGTCCGGCAGCAGGCCAGCGCGTCATCGTGGCGGTCCTGCATCGAATAGGTACGAGCAATCATCCGCCATGCATCCGCCATGCCCCCCTGGCTTTCCAATTGCCGCATAAGGTTGAGGGATTGTTCGTAATACCGCAGGGCCTCGTCATAGTAACCAGTCTCACGCGCCACCAACCCCAAGTCGGAATAGAGCACAGCGAGTCCTGTATGATCACTCGTTCGCCGCATGATGTCCAAGGCTTCCAAATAATACGCTCGAGCACGTGGCCACCCACCGGCGTCAGCACATAGGTTGCCAAGGTTAGCGAGGGTGATTCCAATGCCTCGTTCATCCCCGAGGATTTTTTGTAGCTCAAGGACCTCTTGATAGTAGGTCTGAGCTTGTTCCCGACGTCCGCTCACCGCACAAATGTTTCCGAGGTTGCCGAGGGTCGTGGCGAGCGCTCGAGGATCTCCACTGGTCCGATCACACTCCAACGCCTGCGCGTAGCACAAATACGCCTCTGTATAGAACCCCCTGGAGAAATGCTCGTTCCCCTGGCGATTCAAGAGTGCTGAGTTGCTGTGGATCATGGGACGATGATGTTAGGATTGAAGGGCCTGCTTCACAGCCTCTTTCGCGCCAGCCATAATGCAGGCCCCGTCACCCACGAGAATCGTATCAAATTCGTATTTCAGGAGCCGCTGGAGACCTTCGCGAGCCTTGGTCGGGTCCAGATATTTTTCTGAGGCCAACATACTCAGACTCCCAGGAGGTTTTCCGATCAAAGCATCGCCAACAATAAGGACTCCCTTACTCTGCTGAATAAACAAGGCAGATTCCCCTGGCGACTTTTGTCCTCGCAAATGAATGGCCCAGATCCCCCCAGGTAACAATTCACCATCTCCGTAGGTCTTATCGGGCCGAGCATCCATCGCGGACGCGTCGGCTTCTGGCACAAATAAACGGCAATCCAGTTCTTTTTGATAGACGGCGGCCTCACGCTGATGATCTCGATTCGTCACAATGATGTAGTCGATGGCGCCTCCTCGCCGACATTGTGTCAGGTCCTCAAAAGTCATAGGAGGCGGATCCACCAGGATGCGATGCTCCCCGACATCGAGCAAGAGACCGTTAAAGTCCAGCTGTTTTTCCTCTGAAAACCATGACCACTGCCAGATACTGGGGAGCAACTGTTGCACAGAAATCCTTGGCGTTCAAAGTATTATAAGGCCGCAACGGCATCCGTCACGGTTTTGGTTACCTTTTCCAGAATCTCAGCTTCGTTCGGCAAGTCGAGGACATCATCTTCGGTTACCGTAATGAATTTGCGATTCGGCCCCTTGGTCAAGGAAATTAGGAACACCCCGTTAGAGGGGGCAGTGGGAATGACGATCTCCACGGCCGCGTCGATAGCCTGTACCAACTCGAGAAACTTCTGCCTGCCGGCTTCCATTTCATCCATGTCCCAAGCGCCCCCTTTTCTCCTTCCACAATACCATAGACAGTTAGAGTCTTCCCGCCCCTGAAGCTGGTCCCTCTGCGAGAAGTTTAGCAACCACTTGCAGCATCACATCCGGTCCTGCCAAGTCCATGTTTCCGACACGCTGCCACCGGATGATGCCCTTTTGATCAATAATATACACATTCGGAATGAATCGGCCTCCACCGTAGAGCTTATCGGTAGCTTTCTTGGGATCGATCAAATACGGATAAGTGACCTTCACCGGAAACTCCGAAAGAAACTCTCTTACGGCCTCCTTCGAATCTCCAGACGAGTTGACCCCAACGACCGCCACATTTTGTCCCCTTGTCGCCTCGTACACCTTCTGGAGATTGGTTCCCTGCATCAAACACGGTTCACAAATGTGGAACAGACCGAGCACAACGACGTGGCCTTTCAAGCTTTCGAGCGAGACAGTCTCACCTGTGAGTGAGGTCAAGGTAAAGGTGGGAGCGGGCTCTCCGATCTTGAAAAAGCTTCTCGCGGA